>CAZGQL010000190.1:0-7976 GCA_964527905.1 uncultured Syntrophobacteraceae bacterium | reverse complement strand
GATGACGACGCGTCCGGTCTTGCGGGCCGAAGCCGTGAAGAGCGCATCGTCCAGGGGCATCAGGGTGAGCAGGTCGATGACCTCGGCTTCCACTCCGTCCTGCGCCTTCAACTGCTCGGCGGCTTCCAGGGTCGGGCGCAGCATGGCGCCGTAGGTGATGAGGGTCACATCCCGGCCTTCCCGGGCCATCACGGATTTCCCGATGGGAAAGGTTTCCTCCTCCTCGGGAACTTCCTCCCGGAAGGCTCGGTAAGAGGCCTTGGGCTCGTAGAAGACCACGGGATCCGGGTCCCGGATGGCGCTCACCAGCAGGGCCCGGGCGTTTCGGGGCGTCGACGGGATCACCATCTTGAGCCCCGGCGTGTGGGCCCAGTACACTTCCCGACTTTCCGAGTGGTGCTCGAGGGCGCGGACCCCGCCGCCGTAGGGGCAGCGCAGCACCATGGGCACCGAAAAGCGGCCCCCCGAGCGCCAGCGCAGCCGCGCGGCATGGGCTTCCATCTGGTGCATGGCGTAATAGCTGAAGCCCGAAAACTGCATCTCACATACGGGGCGCATCCCGTAGACCGCCATGCCGATGGACATGCCGGCGATCCCCGATTCGGCCAGCGGCGTGTCGATGACGCGCTCCTCGCCGAATTCCTGAATGAGGCCCTCCGTCACGCGAAACACCCCGCCGTCCAGCCCCACGTCCTCCCCCAGCACGACCACCCGCTCATCTTTCGCCATTTCCTGGCGCAGGGCCAGGTTCAGCGCCTGAACCATCGTCATCTTAGCCATGCCGCGCCTCCCCGCTCCGGGCCGCGATCTCCCGCCTGAGCTCCTCCCGCTGCGCCACCAGGTGCGGTGGCAGTTCCGCGAACGCCCCTTCGAACATGAGCAGCGGATCGATGGGGCTTTCGATGCGCTTGAGCCAGCCTTCCTCGACGGCCTTGATTTCCGCCTTCACCGCCTCGTCCACCTGCCGGGCCGCCTCTTCCGTCAGGAGCCCCTTCGCCGTCAGGTACTTTTCGAAGCGCACGATCGGGTCCTTGCGGGCCCACTCTTCCACTTCCTCGTCGGTGCGGTACCGTTTGGGATCGTCCGCCGTGGTGTGGACCGACATGCGGTAGGTCACGCATTCGATGAAGGTCGGCCCACCCCCGGCTCGGGCCCGATCGACGGCTTCCTTGGCGGCCGTGTAAACGGCCAGGACGTCGTTGCCGTCCACGGCGATCCCCGGGATGCCGTACGCGATGGCCTTCTGGGCGAGCGTCTTCGCGCGGGTCTGTTTGCCGCGCGGGATGGAGATGGCCCAGTGGTTGTTCTGGCAGACGAACACCACGGGGACCTGGAACACACCCGAAAAGTTGAGCGCCTCGTGGAAGTCGCCCTCGGAGGTCGCGCCGTCGCCGAAAAAGGTCATGGCGACTTCCTGCTTCCGGTTGTACTTGATGCCGTAGCCCAGCCCGACGGCGTGCAGCGCCTGGCTGCCCACCGGGATGGCGACGGGCAGGTTCCTCAAGTCGCCGTCGATTTGGCCGCCTTCGTTGTAACCGGCGAACATGAGGAGCACGTTTTCCATGGGCTTCCCACGCCAAATCTCGGCGGCCGTTTCGCGAAAGGACGGGACCAGCCAGTCCTGCGGTTCCAGCGCGGCGACCGCGCCCAGCTGGGACGCTTCCTGCCCCTTGATGGGGGCGAAGGTGCCGATGCGCCCCTGACGCTGCAGGGTGAGCATCCGTTCGTCGAACCGGCGCCCCAGGACCATGGCCCGGTGGAGCTTCAGCAGCAGCTCCGGGGCCAGGTCGGGCTCCAGGTCCTTGTCCACTTGCCCGTTTTCGTCCAAAATGGAGAGGCTCTCCAAGCGGTAAGGAAGATCGATCTCTTGTCTCGGCATCGTCTGTATCCTCGTGTGCAGCGGGGGACGGATGGGAACGGTTCCGGATAAGCCAAATTAACTACGAAATCCGGCTCCGGTCAACGGCCGGGCATGGTCGGGAATCCGTTTTGTCGGGATTGGGCGTGGGGAGGTCCCGAAGCCGATGTCCCTGGCGTGACCCCCGCAACGGCGGAGGCCCGGAAGTTGTAATCGAACCGGATTCCCCCTGTGGGGGAATGGCGCTTTAGCGAAACGGGATCCGTTTTTTCCGACGCCGTTGACCGACGATTTGCAGAAGGGATGGGGATCATCCCCGTCTGATTCCGTCGCCCAAGGCAATGGCGCCGGGGATGCTCCCCGCCCCAGGATGGCGCGTCTCCAGGCCGCCGCCAGTTGTGAAAGGAAAAGTCATGGAACGTTTTCGACCGGTGCGCCTGTGCATCCCGGTGCTGATGATGCTCTCGGGGGTCATCACCGCGGCACAGGCGGGGATCACGGAATCGTCCGCCCCGCTCGTGCTTCCACCCGCGCCCCAGCGCGTTACCGCGCCCGCCGTCGAACTTCGGCCCGATTTCAATCGCCACTTCGACGCACTCCAGGTCCAGGGGGCCTTCGTGCTCCTCGACCTGAAAGGGAACCGGGTGATCCGGACCAACCCCGAACGGTGCGAGGCGCGGTTCCTGCCCGCGTCGACCTTCAAGATCCTGAACGCCCTCATGGCCCTGGAAACCGGAGTGGTCCCGGACGAGCACACGGTGATCCCTTGGAACGGGACCCAATATCAGATCGCGACCTGGAACCGGGACCAGACCCTGAAATCGGCGATGGCGGATTCGACGGTGTGGGCCTTTCAGGAGCTCGCCCGCCGCATGGGCAAGGAGCGCATGCAGCCCTTCGTGGACGCGGTCGGATACGGCAACCGGGATCTTTCGGGCCCCGTCGATTCCTTCTGGCTGGATGGAGGGCTGCGGATTTCGGCCGACGAACAGGTCGACTTCCTGCGTCGGCTCTACACGGGCCAACTGCCGTTTTCCCAGCGGTCCATGGACATCGTGAAACGGATTCTGGTGATCGAGGAATCGCCCGATCACCGCCTTTCCGGTAAGACCGGTACGGGACAGCGCACGGGAGGGGCCATCGGCTGGTTTGTGGGGGCGCTCGAAAAGGGGGATGCCTTGTACGTTTTTGCCACCCATCTCGAAGGGGTGAGCGCCGATCCAGCGTTCCTCCAGGGCCGCATCGCCGTCACGCGTCGGATCCTCCAGGATCTGGGGCTGCTCGCGGGACCGTGAGCCATCGAACGCAAGACGGATCGGGATCCAGTGGAAACCGAACGGGAGGAGCCATCATGAGACGACCCGAGATCCGCACGCCGCTGCCCGGACCCCGGGCCGCCGCCCTCATCGAGGAGGATGCCCGGTACGTGTCCCCATCCTACACCCGCGTCTACCCCCTCGTGGCGGAACAGGGGGACGGCGTGTGGATCCGGGATCCGGACGGAAACACCTTCCTCGATCTCACCTCGGGCATCGCCGTTTGCGCCACGGGCCACTGCCACCCTCGGGTGGTGGAGGCCATCCGGGACCAGGCCGGGCGGCTCCTGCACATGTCCGGGACGGATTTTTACTACACGCCCCAGATCCGACTGGCGCGACGGTTGGCGGAGCTGGCCCCGGGTGCGGGACCCCACCGGGTGTTTTTCGGCAATTCGGGCGCCGAGGCCGTCGAAGCCGCCTTCAAGCTGGCCCGCTGGCACACGCGGCGGGACCTCAACCTGGCCTTTTTCGGGGCCTTCCACGGACGCACCATGGGGGCCCTCTCCCTCACGGCCAGCAAAGTCATCCAGAAAAAGCACTACAGCCCCCTCATTCCGGGCATCACCCACGTCCCGTACCCCAACTGTTACCGATGCGCCCACGGGGCCTGCTCGGACCGGTGCGGCGCGGATTGCATCCGGTGGATCGAAGAAGTCCTGTTCCGCACCAGCGTGCCCCCCGAGGAAGTGGCGGCCGTGTTTGTCGAGCCCATCCAGGGGGAGGGCGGCTACATCGTTCCCCCGCGGAACTTTCTGTCGGCCCTGAAGGCGCTCACGGAAAAATTCGGGATCCTCTTCGTCGCCGACGAGGTGCAGTCGGGCATGGGGCGGACGGGGAAAATGTTTGCCGTCGAACACTTCGATGTGGTGCCGGACGTGCTGGCCATCGCCAAGGGGGTTGCCTCCGGGATGCCGCTCGGGGCGATGGTGGCGCGCTCCGACATCATGGACTGGGAAGCGGGGTCCCACGCGTCGACCTTCGGCGGCAACCCCGTCTCGTGCGCCGCCGCCCTTGCGACGATCGATCTGCTGGAAGAAGGGCTCATGGCCAACGCCGCCGCCCGTGGGGCCCAGTTCATGGAAGGCCTTCGGGCGCTTCAGCTGTCGATCGAATGCATCGGGGACGTGCGGGGGATCGGTCTGATGATCGGGGTGGAGCTCGTCAAGAACCGCGAAACCAAGGAGCGCGCGCCCGACTGGCGCAACGCCGTCGTCCAGGAAGCGTTCGCCCGGGGGCTGCTCCTCCTCGGTTGCGGGGAAAACTCCATCCGAATCTGTCCCGCCTTGACCATTTCGCGGGAGGAAGTGGACACGAGCCTCACCATCCTCGAAGAAGCCCTGCGGGCGGTTGCCGGCTGAGGCTTTGGGCTTCCAGGCCCTTGGTGTTATGATAGTTCGCGACGTGTGCTGCAGACGGGAAACGGCGGAAACGATCTCACGCGAAGCATGGAAGACGACGACGACCGACATTTGGCGGGAGAACGCAGGATGAATCAACAGGAAATCAAAAAGATGAGCAAGATTGAGCGTCTTGAGGCCATGGAGGCGCTTTGGGACTCCTTGGTCGATGAAGAGGCCGATGTCAGGTCGCCTGAGTGGCACCAGGATGTCCTCGATGCGAGAAAGAGAACCATAGAAACGGGTCGGGCCGAATTCATCTCTCTGGACAAGCTGAAGGCGAGCCGCATGTCATGAAAGTTGCGGATGTCGTCGTACTCAAGGAAGTTGTTGACGATTTGAATGACGGGAAAGCCTTTTATGATCAGAGTGAAATCGGTGTCGGGGATTACTTCTGGAACAGTCTGATTGCCGATATTGAGTCACTGAAGACCTATGCCGGAATTCATCCCAGAGAGCATGGCCTGTACCGAATGCTTGCCAGGCGGTTTCCTTATGCCGTTTATTACGAGGTGGCGGACAACATGGCCTACGTGGTAGCGGTCTTGCCGATGCGCCGCAGCCCCTTATGGATCAAGGGCAAGCTGCAGGAGAGGGGCTGATCCATGGGGGTTTTTGAAGGGGGAGCTTTAGGTAGTTCCGCCGGAGGCAGAGCTATGGAGACAATCCTGAAAAGCCTGGGTCTGGAATTGGAAAATCCCGGCGCGGGGACGGGCCGGGAATGGCTCGACTGCGGCGGGGAGCTCCTCGACTGCGTATCACCCATCGACGGACGGCTGACCGGGCGGGTGCGCCAGGCAACACAGGCCGATTACGACCGGGTGGCCGCCAGGGCTGCCGAGGCCTTTCAATGGTGGCGCTCGGTCCCGGCCCCCAAACGGGGCGAGATTGTGCGGCAGATCGGGCAGCGGCTGCGGGCGGTGAAACGGGACCTCGCCGCCCTGATCACGCTCGAGAATGGAAAAATCCTGGCCGAGGCCGAAGGCGAGGTCCAGGAAATGATCGACATCTGCGACTTTGCCGTGGGCCTGTCGCGGATGCTCTACGGCCTCACCATGCACAGCGAACGGCCCGGGCACCGGCTCTACGAGCAGTGGCACCCGCTTGGGCCCATCGGCGTCATCACCGCCTTCAACTTCCCCTCGGCCGTGTGGGCCTGGAACGCCATGATCGGGCTCGTCGCGGGAGACACGATCGTTTGGAAGCCGTCGAGCCGAACGCCCCTCACAGCCCTGGCGACGCTCAAGGTGCTGGCCGACGTCCTCACGGACAACAACCTGCCGGAGGGACTCGTGAGCGTCGTGGTGGGTGGCCGTCGCGACGTGGGAGAAGCCCTGATCGAGGACCGGAGACTGCCGCTCGTTTCGGCCACGGGCAGCGTCGCCATGGGCCGCCGGGTGGGGCATGGGGTGCTGTCGCGGCTCGGACGGCCGCTGCTCGAGCTGGGTGGCAACAACGCCATCATCGTGACGGAGCATGCCGACCTCGACCTCGCCGTGCGGGCCATCCTGTTCGGCGCCGTCGGAACGGCGGGACAGCGGTGCACGACCATCCGGCGCCTGATCCTCCTGGATCCCGTCTACAACCCCCTGATGGATCGGCTCACGGCCGCCTACGGACACATGCGGATCGGGAATCTGTTCGACGCGACAACCCTCATGGGCCCGCTCATCGACCGGGCGGCCGTCGCCAAAATGCAGCGGGTGCTCGCGGAAGTCCAGGGGCAGGGCGGCCGGGTCCTTCTGGGCGGTGAGGTCCTGACCGGCGGACTTTTTGATGCGGGCACCTACGTGACGCCGTGCCTGTGCGAGGCGACGAACGATCTCCCCGCCGTCCAGGAGGAAACCTTCGCGCCCATCCTGTACTGCATGCGCGCCCGAAGCCTCGAGGAGGCCATCGCCATCCAAAACGGCGTTCCGCAGGGGCTCACATCCTCCATTTTCACCAACGACCTTCGGGAGGCCGAGCTTTTCCTGAGCGCCGTCGGAAGCGATTGCGGCATCGCCAACGTGAACGTCAGCACGTCCGGGGCCGAGATCGGGGGCGCTTTCGGGGGCGAAAAGGATTCCGGAGGCGGCCGCGAATCGGGCTCCGATGCGTGGAAGCTCTACATGCGCCGCCAGACCAACACCATCAACTGGTCCCGCGACATGCCCCTCGCCCAGGGGATTTCCTTCAACGTGGAGTGAGCCTCCCGAAGCACGGCCGGCAACAAGCCGAGCCCTCGGCGGGAAGGCCGCGGGCTCGGCACGCTGGTGCAAAGCAGCCGCCCCGCCATTAAGCCCGTCGCGTCGTCATCCCCGCCCAATCCGCAGCCAAGGGCACAGCCCCAGCGTCTGGTGTCCGTCATCTCATTGCACCTCCACAAGATATATGGTGCCCAAAGTGGAGACGTCATTCCCCCGCTGGGCGGGAATCCAGGGGCGTTCAAACGCATGGATCCCCGCCGGATGCATGCCGGGATGCCGTGTGAGGAGCAGGCTCACTTTGCATGGACGGCGGTAACCGTGCAGACCTGTCGGGCTTACTGGAATGACGATACCGGAGCCGCCATAAAATCCTCAAGTTCGTGAACGACCCACCCGATAGGCCCTCAAATTCTTGATTCTCCTTCTGTCGCCCTTCCTCCCGCGGGTCCTCCAAACCCTCACCCTCCCCGGCAAGCGCGGAAGGAGCTCTGGTTGATTCATTGGGGCCCCACGAAGCCGACGCTGTGAGCCAGGGGGAACCCCTCTCGACGGAGTCTCAGCCGCCGTCCATCCAACGCCCTCTTCGTCCCGAGGTCCTCGCCATGAAACCCAAGGCCTCCTTTTCCCTCGCTCCGAAAGCTCATTCACTTCTCGCCATCGCCCTGCTGCTGGCGATCTTTCTCGCCTGCCTGGCCCCAACGCCGGAGGCGCGGGGGTCGGTTGTTTCGGGATCCATCGAGGCGGACACGGTGTGGTCGGGCGGGGTTGAGGTCACGGGGACGGTGACGGTTGCCCGGGATGTGACGTTGAGGATCGAGGCGGGGGCGACGGTCCGGTTCGCCGACGAGGCGGGGCTGGTCGTTTATGGGAGGCTCGAGGTCCTGGGGACGGCGGTCGAGCCGGTCCTCTTCGAGTCGTCTTCGGCGGAGCCGACGGCGGGGAGCTGGGCGGGAATCCGGATCGAGGACGGCGGGCCCGGGAGCGGCGGCGTGGTCCGGCACGCCGTGGTGCGCCACGCTTCGACCGGCGTGTGGTGCCGGAGCCCGGAATCCGTCATCGAGGATTCCCGCTTTTCGCGGTGCCGGGTCGGGATCCGCATGGGTGGCTCGATGCGCGTTTCGAGATGCGTCATCACCGAATGCCCGGGTCATGGGATCCTCTACGAGGAATTCAGCGACCACCAGCTGGTGATCGCGGACAACCACATCGCGCG
>CAZGQL010000189.1:3773-8035 GCA_964527905.1 uncultured Syntrophobacteraceae bacterium | reverse complement strand
GCTCAACATCTTCCAGTCCCTCGGGTCCGCCGGAGGACTTTACTCGCTGCTCGCCCCCTACTTCGTGGCCTTTTCCATTTTCAGCAGCCAGCAGCGTTTCTGTGAGCGGATGATGGTGTGGTTTCAGGAGCTCAAGAGCGAGCCGGGGCTTCGCATTTCTTACGTCGAGCCGGCCGCCATCAAAGTGGCCCATTTCACGGACACCTTCCACGAAGTCAACGGCGTGGCCAGGACCCTTCAGCAGCAGGTGCGTCTCTCCTTGAAAAGCGCCAAGGACCTGACGGTGATCACGTGCGACGAGCGGGTGAACCCGGGGGGCGACAACGTACGCAACTTCAAGCCGGTTGGCGTCTACGAGTTGCCCGAGTACCCGGAACAACGGCTCCAGTACCCGCCGCTTCTCGAGATGCTCCGCTACTGCCACGACAAGGGATTCACGCACATCCACTCGGCCACGCCCGGTCCCGTGGGGCTCGCGGCGCTCGCCATCGCCCGGATCCTGGGACTCCCCATGTTGGGCACCTACCATACCGCGCTGCCCGAATACGCTCAACACCTGACCAACGACGGCACCATCGAGGGCGTTGTGTGGAAATACACGGCCTGGTATTATGACCAAATGGATGTCGTCTTCGTGCCGTCCCGGAGCACCGCCGACGACCTCGTGGACAAGGGGATCGCGGCGGAAAAGATCCGGCTGTTTCCTCGCGGAATCGACATCGACCGTTTCCACCCATCCCGGCGAAGCGGCATCCTGGAAGAACGCTACGGGCTCCCCGACGGTCTTCGACTCCTCTATGTGGGGCGGGTTTCGAAGGAAAAGAACCTGGCCCTGCTCGAGCGCACCTTCCGGTCTCTGGTGGCCCATTCCCAGCACCCGCTGCAGCTCGTGATCGTGGGCGACGGTCCGTACCGGTCCCAGATGGAGCGCAATCTCAAGGGCCTGCCCTGTCTGTTCACGGGGACCCTGGACGGCGACGACCTTCCGGCGGTTTATACCTCCTGCGATCTGTTCGTTTTCCCGAGCACGACGGACACCTTCGGCAATGTGGTCCTCGAAGCGCAGGCGTCCGGGCTTCCGGTGGTCGTGACCGACCTGGGGGGGCCCTGCGAGAACGTGGTGCACGGAAGGACGGGCTGGATCGCCGCATCGGCCGATCCCGAAGCGTTCACGGCCGCTGTGCGGCGACTCATCCAGGACCCTGAGGCCAGGCGGCGCATGGGCGTTGAGGCACGTCGGGTCATGGAAGGCCGGTCGTTCGAGAAAGCCTTCGAGCAGACTTGGGAGCTCTACAAGGCGGTGGGACACGGGACCCCGGAACCGCTGGACATGGCCGTTTGAGGATCGAACCGCATGGGAGTCCGTGCATGAAGAAAACCTACGTTCTGGACACCAACGTCCTGCTGCACAATCCCGAAGCCCTGTTCGCGTTCGAAGACAACGACGTCGTGATCCCCCTGACCGTGATCGAGGAAATGGACAACCAGAAGCGGCGCCAGGACGAAATCGGCCGCAACGCCCGCATGGTGTCCCAGATGCTCGACACCCTGCGCAGCGGAGGCTCCCTGGCCGAGGGGGTTCAGCTGGCCCAGGGGGGGACCCTGCGCATCGAACTGAACCACCAGGAAAGGATCGATTTCCCTCGGGGACTGGAGCCCGACAAGCCGGACAACCGCATCCTGGCTGTGGCGTGCAATCTATCCAACGATGCCGAAAATCGCGTCGTCCTGGTGACCAAGGACCTGAACCTGCGCATCAAGGCGGACGTGCTGGGTCTGGCGGCGGAAGATTTCTACAACGACAAGGTTGATTACCACCAGCTGTACACGGGCATGGGTGAGCTGTTCGTCACCCGGGACGACCTCGATCAGTTTTTTCAGTACGGTCGGCTGCATGTCAACGGCTCCGCGCCGGCCCACCCCAACCAGATGTTCATCCTCCGGAGCCACGAAAACCCGAAGCAATCCGCCCTGGCGCGCTACACGAGCGGCGGTTTTCTGCCACTCGCCCACGGGGATTCGATCAACTGGGGGATCCGCGCCCTCAACAAGGAACAGAAGTTTGCCCTGGAGTTGCTGCTGAACGACGAGATCCAGGTGGTGTCCCTGGTGGGCCGGGCGGGCACGGGAAAAACCCTCCTGGCCCTCGCCGTGGGTCTGGAGAAGGTGCTCGAGGACCGGGCCTACTCCCGGCTGCTCATCACGCGGCCCGTCACCCCGATGGGGGAGGACCTGGGTTATCTTCCGGGCTCCAAGGAGGAGAAGCTCCGCCCCTGGATGCAGCCCATCGTGGACAATCTGGAGTTCCTCTTCCGCGAAAGCCCGGACCCCCTCGACATCATGCACGACCTCCAGGAGCGCGGGCTCATCGAAATGGAGGCTCTGACCTATATCCGGGGGCGAAGCATCCCGCGCCAGTGGATCCTGTGCGATGAGGCCCAGAACCTGACGCCCCACATGGTCAAAACGCTGATCACCCGCGTCGGGGAAGGCACCAAGATCGTGTTCACCGGCGATCCCGAGCAGATCGATCACCCGTACCTGGACGCCAGCAGCAACGGGCTCACGTATCTGGTCGAAAAGCTGAAGGGCGAGGAGCTCGCCGGCCACGTCACCCTGGTCAAGGGGGAGCGATCCCGGGTGGCCGAGCTTGCGTCGCGGGTGTTGTGAGGAAGGCGGCAGGCGGAAAACGGCCTTGGCACGTTGACTTGACGGGTCAGCACACCCACCAACCCGTAGACAGCGTGGATCATTCTTCAATGCGGTTCCCCCCGTGAGAGGGGGCCCGCGAAGCCGGTCTGACAAAGCCCAAAGGGATGCGGCGTCGTCTGTTCCGAGGAATGGGGGCCCCCGCATCGTGTGGCAACCTTCGTGGGAAAAGGAGACCGTTCATGGCAGAACCGGAAGTCCGTCAAACGCCCGATGGGGATGCGGCCCATGCCGCGCCCTCCGTGGCCGACCAGGCCATTGATCAGATCAAGAACTCCGTGGTGACATCCATTCGAACGATCAACCAGATCGAGCAGGAAATCATCACGATCGTCCGCGACACCGCCTCGGAAGCGCTCAAGGCCACCGGGGCCGTGGCGGGCGACGCCCTGAAGGTCGCCCGGGATATCGTCAAGGGGACGCTGGGGGCCGCGGAGACCGTGAGCACCCAGCTCATCGACACGACCCGCTCCGTCTCCAAGGGCCTTCTCATGGGCCTGAGCGATCGGGGAAGCGACCTGCTCACGGCGGCCGCCCAGACGGCCAAGGGTGCCGTCAAGGCCGCTGCCGAAACGGGAGCCGACGTGGGCGCCGTGGCCCGAAAGACGGTGGATGGGCTGATTGAGGCGGCACGGGAGGTCGGGGGCAATGTCGAGGGTGTAGCCAGAGCGGCCGTCGGTGGGGCCATCGATGCGGCCGGATCGATCGGCGAATCGGCCGTCAAGACCGTCCGGGACGTGCTCTCGGGGGTGGCCGCGGGAGTCAAGGACATGGCCGGGCGAGCTTGGCCGGAGGCTCCGGGGGACACAGCCGAGCCGGCGCCGGCAACCGAGGCGCGGGGCGACGTGCCCCTGCCCGGGGTCGCCCCCGCCGAGCCGGCGGAAATTGACGAACCCTCGAAACCTGCAAAGGCCCCCGCCAGGCGCCGCACCGAGCCAGCCGAGGTTTCAAAACCCGCAAAGACACCCGCCAAGCGCCGGGCCGCCGCGCTGAAACCCGCCGGAGAGGAGGCGCCGAAACGCACCTCCACGCCGCGGAAGCGGAAAGCGACCAAGCCCGAAGACCCCGGCGCATCCTAGTATACGGCGCCACACGAATGGGTGTCCGGATCCCCATCGTCATCCCCGCATGCTCTTGGAACCGGTTCGGGGATGGTTGCCCTGTCCGCCAAACCGGGAGGAGCGGACGGGGATAAGTCCCAATGCCGTCGGCTCAACGTCGCCCCCGCGGAGGCGGGGGCCCAGAATTCATCGAAAACACTGGATTCCCGCCTTCGCGGGAACGACGGTTGCGAGACGTGTGAGCGCCGCAACAGCCTCCTGGGCTCGGAGTTTTTCAAGTGCATCTTGTTCTTGGGCGAATCCTCAATGCCGCTCCCGCACCATGAGCTGAGCCTGCCGTTCCTGCGTCATCTCCGCATGCCCCCTCACGTCATCCCCGCAGACTTCTGGCAGGGATCCAGGCATTCCGGCGTCTCTGGACTCCCCCCAGGGAATGCTGCGCATGCATCAGGCGGGGAGCACGCGGATTGGACGAATCCGTTGTGAGACTTC
>CAZGQL010000189.1:0-3746 GCA_964527905.1 uncultured Syntrophobacteraceae bacterium | reverse complement strand
CCCCAAGTCACTCACGGAACAGAACCGTCGAGGATTCCTCGCAAAATCGTAACATGCCCTTCACGCGATCTCCATCTCGCCGGGGTACCCTGCACCCGATGCATGCGCCCCGTGTGGGCGGCCGACGCCCGCACGGTCGTGCGGCGCGTGCTTTCCCACCCAGTGCAGGAGGTCCCATGACCCCAAGCAAGGTGCTGCCCCTGTCCCGAATGGCGGGCCGCCCCCCGGCGCTCCCCGCCCCCGAGAGTGTTTCTATCGATCGCATCGTCTCCCTGCTCGGCATCGACCCCGAAGGGCCCCGTGACCGCTTCCTCGAATCAATCCCCTTTTCCGTAAACGACACCACCGCCGGCACCGAAAACGAGCTCCAGACGGTTGTGCGCGGGTGGAAAGGGGACGTCGACCTGCCCCTCACCATCGAAGAGTCCAACTACTACGCCAACATCATGCGTCGGATCCAGGCCGGGGACACGTCCAAGCGGCTGGTGAGCGACCTCGAAAAGCACCTCAACAACAACCCCGAAAACGTCTGGGAAAACAGCTGGGTCCGCTTCGATCACCACACGCTGAATGCGTTCGCCCAGGAGGTCCTCGACCAGGATCTCAGGGCCGACAAGCGTCAGCCGGATTCGGGGTACCGGAGAGACCTCTGCCGGTTCGTCTTTGAGGAAAGGGGAGAAGCGCGCGTCCGAATTCCCGTGAGCTACCTGTTGAAGCTCTCCCTGGCTCAGGCGATCGGAAGCGGTCCGGACCTGCCCGCCCGGGTCCGGAGCACGGGCGAGCGGTTGCTGCGGCATTTTCTGAGCGACAACACCTCCCCCGAAACCTATTCTTTCCATGTGGTGCCCCTTCGCCCCGAAACGGGGAACGGGCGGGCGGTGGCCAAGGAGATGTCCCGCCGGTTCCTGCTCACCCAGCTGCTCGCCTCCTACGCCAACGAGGCCTTCCGGCTGCGGGAATCGGGCCAGGAAGTGCTCATCTACTGCGCGCCGCACCCCCCCCAGCGCCAAAAGGAATTGAGCACCTGCATCTCGGATGCGTTCTACCGCGAACTTTTCATGAGCCCGTGCCTTTCGGGGTGGGACCGCGGCGAGGACAAGCATGCGTACATGGCCCTGTGCCACCGGGTGCTCAGCCGGAGCCACCTGAACGCCGTGGCCAAGCTCCGGGAAGCGGGCATCATCACGCGAAACCTCGTGGTCCTGCCGAGCACGTCCAATGTCAGCCTCGCCAACAACGGGATCCACCTGAGTCTCGGCAGCCGGCGGCTCACGGAGCGCCTCAGGGACCCCTCGAGTGGATTCGGGGCCGCGGAAGAGAAATACGTCGGCGATCTCGCCATCAAGATCGTCGAGCATTTCCTGCCGCTCCTGGTGGGCACCTACAGCGCCTCGCCCTACCGGTTGGATTTCCAGGACCTCCATCCGGAGCGGGTCCTCGGGTTTCTTCCCCACGAGCTAGACTACACGCATCTGCGCATGATCTGGCGGCGCTGGAAGAAGAAGTTCCGATGCAAGATCTTCGGAAACCCCGTCACGCCCTTCGGGCCTGAATGGGTGGACCGTTTCCTCAGCACCCTCGCGGGCTTCAAGGGGGACCTGGTCCCCGACTACCGGCTCATCGACTATTTCGTGGCCCTCATGAGCACGGAAAAATCCCCGGCCCTGGACGGAAGGCTCGGGAACGCGGAGCGCCTCAAGCGGGACCTCGCGGACCTCGGCGTCTTCGACCCCCGGATGGCCACCTACATGCTCCTTCGGCTCCGGGAGTTCGCGGCCATGGGGTTCAGCGGCTTCGAGGGACGGACCTACAGCATCTTTCCGAGTCTTATCGAGGACCTGGGACGCGCGTGCGAGATCCAGGCGCTGCTCCTCGCCTTCGCGTTCCAGCTCATCGCCGAAGGGAAGGTCGGGCACGCCCACATCCCCGACACCCCGTTCGTGGAAAGCGAGCGGCGCCAGGTGTTCTTCGGGACAGCCATCGGGATTCCAACCTTCTACGTGCGCAAAGACACCGGGAACCGCCTTCTGCGGCGCATGGTCGAAAAGACCGAGCGGGTCCGGTCGAGCCGACGGTACCCGGGGTACCTCCGGGTCCATAACGTGGAATATCGAAAGGCCCTCGTGCGGATGCTCCGCGAGGAGGCCGGGGAGCTCATCGAGCTCCTGGGGCTGCAGGGGACGCTGGAGGATCTTCAGGCGCGGGTGGAGGGCGAGGAGGGGGCTTCGGCCGCCGTCAAGCTGACCGAGGGGATCCTCGAATCCTTGAACGCCGCCTCGCCCTTTTCGGTGGATGCCCGCCAGTTCAACGCGGGCGCCGAGCGCTACTACCGCGAGGCGCTGCGCAGGCGTTACCTGGCCGAAGCGATGGATGATCTCAGCGCGGATCTTCGATCGATCGCCAAACGGCGGGATGGGCATGCAGACTATACGAGGGAGCTGCGGCATTTCCTGGGACATCGGGACGCATCGGAAACCGTCGATGCACTGAAGGCGGACCTGCTGGAAGGGTCGGTGTCCCTGTCGCATGTGTGGACACTGATCGGTCTGGTGTTGATCGCGCTCCACCACGACGCGAGCGCATCGAAAGCAATGGAGGAGGCGGGAAGGCATGGCGATGGCCTGGCAGGTGCAGCCGCACCAGTACATCGAGCGGAGCTCGGGTAGGATTGAGAACGAGAAGCTGATCGCGGACCGGGCTATTCAGCTTTTGTACCACTGTGCCCGGGAAAGCACGCCGCGACTGTTCCAAGCGCTCACGAGCGCCCGGGTGTCGAGCTTCCTTGGCTTCCTCCACTACGACCTGGAGATCCGGGCGCCCCGAGCGCGGAACCTACAATTCCTGGAATCCTGCGGGATCGACTGGCGGGAATGTCTGGACGACCCGTCCACGTTCCGGTCCCTTCGGGACGTCTTCGAACGCAAAATCCGCTACTGGGACTACCGGCCGATGCCGGCCGACCCCGGAGCGGTGGTCTCCCCGGCGGACGCGCGCGTCCTCGTGGGCTCCTTTTGCGAAACGTCCGCCCTGTTCTTGAAGGAAAAATTCTTCGCCTTCGAGCAGCTCATCGGGGAGGCCAAGCCGGAGTGGCTGGACGCTTTCCGGGGCGGGGACTTCGCCATCTTCCGCCTGACCCCGGACAAGTACCACTACAACCATACGCCCGTGGCCGGGGTGGTGCTGGATATCTACGAGCTGCCCGGGGGCTACCATTCCTGCAATCCGAGCGCGGTCCTGGCGGAATCGACCCCGTTTTCCAGGAACAAGCGGGTCGTCACGGTGATCGACACGGACGCGATCGGGGGGACCGGCGTGGGGCGGGTGGCCATGATCGAGATCGTGGCGCTCATGATCGGCGAGGTCGTGCAGTGCTACAGCGAGACCCGCTACGACGACCCCCGGGAGATCGTCCCGGGCATGTTCCTGGAGCGGGGCTGCCCCAAGAGCCTGTACCGGCCGGGAAGCAGCACGGACGTGCTCGTTTTCGAGCGGGGCAGGGTGCGCTTCGATGACGACCTGCTGCGCAATCAGGCGCGCCCGGGCGTGATGAGCCGCTTTTCGGCGGGCTTCGGCCGACCCCTCGTGGAAACGGAGCTCACCGTGCGCAGCCGCATCGCCACCCGCATCGGCTGAGCCCTTGTATTCTGTCCACATTGTTTTACCCGGTAAACGCCTCCGGCCCGCTGGAGGGGGTGATCAAAGGAGCGTGTCGCCTCGAGGGGGAGTCAAAGGGGTGTGCCTTGGAG
>CAZGQL010000188.1:0-8099 GCA_964527905.1 uncultured Syntrophobacteraceae bacterium | reverse complement strand
TCCAAACCAACCTGCTGGCGTTGAACGCCGCAGTGGAGGCCGCACGGGCGGGAGAGGCCGGCGCTGGGTTTGCCGTCGTCGCCGATGAAGTCCGTAATCTGGCCATGCGAGCCGCCGAGGCCGCCAAGAACACCGAGCAGCTCATCGAAGTGACGAGCCAAAAAGTGAAGAGCGGTTCCGAAGTGGTGGGCTCGGTGCATGCACTCTTCAGTCGGGTGAGCGAGCGTGCCGGCACGGTGACGGGACTCGTCCGCGAAATCGCTAACGGTTCCCAGGAACAGGCACTCGGTATCGCGGAGATCACCAAAGCCGTAGCGGCCGTGGACCAGGTGACGCAGCGCAACGCGTCGGCGGCTGAGGAGTCCGCTTCGGCATCCATGGATTTGAAAGGTCAGGCCTCCGAGATGAAGGGGGCGATCGAGGAGGTCATGGCCTTCCTGGGGGTCTGTGGAGGAGAGAAAAGCGCGTCACTTGGGCCGGCCCGGTCGATTCCCTCCCACGGTTCCGAGGACGTCATGGTGGAGATTCCGGACGCGTCGGTGCGCGAAATGGTGCCAGGCAGGCTACCTTCCATCGTCCGCCGCATCGAACGGATCGTCCGACACTGATGGCGCGGGACGTCGCGCCAGCGGCCGGATCAGTCCTTGCCAGAGGGGATGCACCAAGCGCAATGTCGAATGGCAATCGCTTACCCCCAGCGGGGCCCCCTATAGGCCGTCGAGGTCCGGCATGGATTCATCGTAGTCGCGATAGTGTCTCGATACGTGCACCAAGAGAAGGAGGATGGACGACAAGGCCAAGACGACAAGCGCTGCAAACCAGAACATGATGACCCTCCGCGGGTTGAAGAAGACACCACAGTTTATTCCGACCGATTTCGTTCCGATTCTCGGGCAGGCCCATGACAGATGCGTGAAGAATGGGGGGAATTTCGGTGACGATGGGCCGCCGGCGGCGGCCGGGCGCCCTGGAAAGGCGCTCGGCGACGTGATATATGTGATCATTATCTCGGGGCGTTCTCCATGGTCCCGGGGTTCGGCGGCGGAATCCGGAGGCGGGAATCGGTGGACGGGGAGCGGGGCTCTCCATTCGATGGCGCAGGGGGCATGCAGCGATGAGGGAATACACGATCTATCCGTTGGTGGTGGGCGCAAACGAGACCGATCAGGGAATCATGACGTACCTCAGGGGATACGGCAAACGCATCTGGATCCCAATTTATGTCTTTGTGGTCGACGGAGGAGACGAAAAGATCCTCATCGACACCGGACTGGAGCAATTCGTCGTCCCGCCTTCCGTGGGGGAGCAGTACGGGCTGGAGATCCTCGAATTCGAGGAGGCGCTTGCTTCGGTGGAGATTCGGCCGGAGGATGTGGACCTCATCATCCACACGCATCTTCACAATGATCATTGTGAAAATGACTATAAATGCCCTCAGGCCCAGATCGTGGTCCAGAGGAAGGAGTACGAGTTCTTCCAGAATCCGCATCCGATCGATCACCGGTACTATGGGGATCTGCTCGATGGGCTCGATGTTCACACCGTGGACGGGGACGTGTCAATCCGGGAGGGAATCGACCTGCTGCTGACGCCCGGGCACACCCCCGGAGGTCAGTCCGTCGCCATCCAAACCGCCGTCGGACGGGTCGTGATCACTGGCTTTTGTTGTAACGACATGAATTTTCCAGGGGATGGACCGGTCGTCACTCCGGGAGTGCACACCGATGCCATCGCAGCTTACGAGAGCGCCAAGAGAGTTCGGGAGATCGCGGATGTTATCGTCCCCCTGCACAGTCTGACGGTGGGCAGGCAGAAACGCATCCCCGCCTAGCGTCTTGTCGTCCGCTGTTTCTCGAGAACAGTCTGCTTGTACTTGCCCCGCTTGCGAAGGGCGGAGGGTGTTTGACCCGGCACAATCATCTTGACGGAGCGCGGATGGCCGTCGGATCGATCTCCCGGTGCCGCGTGCCGCGTTGAAGTCCAAGAAGGTGCGCTTTCCTGACTCAAACCGGCCGTGGTCATGAGAAAAACATCTCAGTGCGGGTTTCGAGGGAGTCGCAGTGCTCGAGAGACATGAGGCTCATCCCAGTCCTAAGGACGACAGAACACTGTGCAAGCTCGCCCTGAAGCACAAGATGCTGAGCGAGGATCAAGTCCGCCTGGCACTGACCCTTCAAGCGCGCGGACGGAGGCGCGGGCGTCACGTCGATTTGGAAAAGCTCCTCAGAACCAAAGGGTGGATCACGGATAGGCAGCTCGAGGTCCTTCGGAGGGCGCGCGATCTGCTGAAATTGCGCGGCCAGGAGCGCCCCTTGGCCCAAGAAGTTCTGAACCGCGGATGGGCCACCCGGGAGCAGATCGACGACGCCCTTCGTGAACAGACGAGGTTGTTCCAGCAGACCCGTCGGTTCATTGGACTCGAAGAACTGCTGCGGAATCGGGGCCTCGTGCGCGATGGGAAAGAGCCTCACTCGGTGGTGCAGGAGGCTCCACAGGTGGCGACGAGTCCGATCGAGGCCGTCGGGAAAGGGATCATCGAAGAGACCGGCCGTGCTGCGCTGACCGGTACATCGTCGTCCACTCCGGATGTGTCGCCTACGGGGCAGCCAGACCTTGAGGAGTGTTCCGAGCGGCTCGGAAAGGTGATCCACCGAGACAGCGCGTTCCATCTGGTGGTCTCCGACGACGGCATGGAGGCCTACCTGCGCCTGAAGGGGGGCGCGCCTCGGGAATTGACCGTCGATCAGTTGCTTGCCTTGCTGGAATCCAAGGGTATCGTGTACGGAGTCCTTGAGCCCCGTCTACTGCGCCGCGGGTTGAGGCATCCGTCCGAAAAGAGCGTGGTGTTCAAGGTCGCGGAGGGGGCCGCGCCGCGACCGGGCCAAGATGCCGAAATTCGTTTTTTTCTCTCCTCGGGTGCGGACGCTCCGGCTGAGGGAACGACTCAGAAGATCAAGAGTCTCAAGGATCGTGGCACGATTCCGCAGGTGCGCCAGGGCGACCTACTCGCAGAAAAGGTTCCCGCCGTTCAAGGCGTGAACGGAATGGACATCTTCGGCAATCCCAGGCCGGTACCCGACGTGAAGGATGAGTCGCTCCTGTGCGGGTCGGGTGTGTTGCTGTCCGAGGACGGTCTTCGGGCTACGGCGAAGGTGGACGGGCGGGCCGTGTTTTCGGCCTACGGAAAGCTGACGGTGCTGGAGGAGCACACGGTTCCGGGCGACGTGAGCTTCGAGACGGGCAACATCGATTTCAACGGGATTGTGTTCGTCCATGGAGTGGTGCAGGATGGGTTTCGGGTCCGTTGCGGCAGTCTCGTGTGCAACGAGATCGGACGAGCCCAGGTGGACGTTGCCGGGGATGTGACCGTTTTCGGCGGGATTCTCGGGGGCGAGGTTCGATGCCAGGGGGACCTGACGTGCGCGCACATTCATGCCTCAAAGGTCGAAGCACTGGGGGACGTGCACGCCGATAAGGGGATCGTGGACTCAAAGGTGAAAACCTCGGGACGGTGCGTGGTCAAGGGGGGAACGGTTGCGGCCTCGCTCGTGTACGCCAAGCAGGGAATCGAGGCCTCCCAGATCGGGCATGAGCGTTCCCGGCCCTGTACACTGGCCATTGGGTTCGATCCCCTGATGGAAAAGGAACTGGACCGCATCCGGGAGGTCCTCGCAGCCCGGGAGGCGGAGGCGCACCAGCAGCGGGGAGCCATCGAGGAAATGCGCGTCCAACAGCTCGCCGCGGAACGGCGAATGGGCGAGATCGCGCAGCTTCAGGATCTGACACTGCGCGAGCGGCGGACCACGCTCGGGATGCTGGAGGACGCGAAGCGCATGCAGGATACCGGCTTGCTGCCCGCCCTCGAGGAGGCACTGGCGGAGCTCGACGCCCAAGCGAAGGAGCGCGAGGAAGAGCTTGAAGAGGCACTCGACACGCAGGATCAGCTCAAGGCGATGATCCGAGCGCAGTCGGAGAAGTTGAGGGATCTCGAGCGTGAGGTTGCCGCCCTCAAGGAGGAGATGGCCGTCATCACATCGTGGGGCCAAAAGGTACCGGCGAGCGTCGCCGTAAGGGTCCGCAACAAGATCTTCGCGGGCACGTCGATTCGGGGTATGAGTGCGACGGCGACGCTGAAGGACACGATGTCGCACGTTTCGATCCGGGAGGTAGTGGTGAACGCCGCCTCGGGAGAGACGGCCATGCGAGCGAGCCGACTTCGCTGATGCACGTTTGCGGTGCGCGGTAGTCCGTAGTGGAAGGGAGGCAAGTGCCCAAGGAGGGGCCTTGGGACGGAGAAAGAAACCGGAGTCTTGAGGCGTTCGTGCGAGTGAGTGAATTTTTTCGCATGAGCGTGGAGGCTTCCGCGATGAACCGAGGGTATTGCGACGATGAACCAACTGAAACAAGATGAAACGGATCAAACTGGAAATCCCGCGGAGGACCCGCGCAAGCGGGGCCGATGGAGGCAGCCCAGGGAATATGTCTGTTCGATCTGCGAGGAAAGACAGCCCTTTTGCTGGAGTTGCCCCTGCGGCTTCATGATTTGTTCGGACTGCATGGAAGAAAACTATTGGGGCATGACCTGCAATGGAATAGTCTGGACGTGCCCCGACTGTGGCGAAATCCGGGGGTTCGGGAATCAGTGAACGGGCCAGGTGGTGGTCTTGTTCGAGGAAGGGAGCGAATCGATGGATCCAAAACGCGTGGTCATCATCGGGGCTGTGGCCCTCGGTCCCAAGGTGGCCTGCCGGCTCAAACGGTTACGTCCGGATGTGGACATTACCATGATCGATCAGGACGAGCACATCTCCTACGGGGGGTGTGGGATGCCCTATTTCATTTCGGGGGACGTCAGTGAGGCTCGCGAGTTGATGAGCACGAGCTTTCACATGGTCCGCTCGCCCCAGTTTTTCGAGGACGCCAAAGGGGTCCACGTCCGGACGCGCACCCAGGCGGTCGCCATCGACCGGCAGCGCAAGTGCGTGCGAGTGAGGGATCTGGCGACGGGTGGCGAGGAGGACATCCCCTACGACCAGTTGGTGATCGGCACCGGCAGTCGACCCAATCGCCTGCCCATCCCCGGTGCAGATCTCCCGGGGGTGATGAGCCTCTCCAACCTGCGCTCGGCCATTGCCATCAAGGAGCGGATTTCCAAGGGGGAAGTGGACCGGGCGGTCATCATTGGGGCCGGGGCCATCGGGTGCGAGATGGCCGAGGCGCTGAGCGATCTGTGGGGAATCGAAACCACCATGGTGGAAATCGCCGACCAGGTGCTGCCCGTCATCTTGGAAAACAGTCTGGCCCGCATGGTCCAGCGGCACATGGAAGAAAAAGGCGTCACGATCCACCTTGGGGAGACCGTAACGGAAATCGCCCCCCAAGACGGGGAGCATGCCATGAAGGTGGTCACTTCCCGGCGCACGATCGATGCCGATCTCGTGCTGACCTCCGTCGGCGTGCGGCCCAATTCCGAGCTTGCCAGGGAAGCCGGCTTGTTGGTGTCTGCGCGGGGAGCCATCGTGGTCAATCAGAGGATGCAAACCTCCGACCCGGACATCTACGCCGGGGGAGACTGCGTCGAGGTGCCTCATCTCGTGACCGGAAAGCCCGTGTTCTTCCCGCAAGGCTCCCTCGCGAATCGTCAGGGCCGCGTGATCGGAACGAATCTGGCCGGCGGATATGCGACCTTTCCTGGGGTGGTCGGCAGTTTTTCCATCAAGATTTTCGACCTGGCCGTCGCGTCGACGGGGCTGACGCTGCAGGCGGCCAGGAAGGAAGGTTATGACGCCATCGATGCGCTGGTGATCCAGGCGGATCGCGCCCATTTTTACCCGACCCAGGACCTGATGACCCTTTCGCTGACTGTTGATCGTAAGACACGACGCGTGCTGGGAGCCCAGGGGGTGGGACCCAACGGGGATGCTTTGGTGGGCCGCATCAACGCCATCGCCGGGATGCTTCCCTTCCGCGCAACCCTGGAGGATCTGTCCAATCTCGAGGTGGCCTATTCACCGCCTTTCGCGTCGGCATTGGATATCGTGAACGCGGTTGCCAACACGGCTGAAAATATCCTCGACGGGTACAATCGACCCTTGGATCTGGAAACATTCGAGAAGTGTTTTCTGGAAGATCAGGATCAAGACACCATTTGCCTCGACGTACGCGGGCCGGCGAATGCTGCGCCGTTCGTGGCCGCATTCGGGGATCGATGGGTCAATATCCCTCAGGAAACGCTCCGTTACAGAATGGATGAAATCCCGAAAGACAAGCACCTTGTCGTGGTGTGCAATTCGGGGGTGCGATCCTACGAAGCGCTGCGCCAGCTCGAGACGGAGGGAATCTGTGATGCAGTCAACCTTCAGGGTGGGGTTGCGGCTCTGAAGAAATCGGGAGTGCTGGACCTCAGCCATGACGGAGAAGCAAGCGGGGATGGATCCCCTTCGTGAGGTCGGGTCCGGTTGGGACGCTCCACGGGTCGCTGTGCTTTGGGATCAATCGTTGGTCTGGGGACTGATTCTTTTCGATACCCTCAGGAAATTGCACGTTCCCTTCGATCTGTTGACGAGTGATGCCGTCCGGAGCGGTTCGCTCGACGCTTATGGGGTGCTCGTCGTCCCCGGAGGCTGGGCCTCGCATAAACTCCTTGCCCTGGAAGAACGCGGGGCGTCCGAGATCCGGCGTTTCGTGACCCGGGGTGGTTGTTACCTCGGCTTTTGCGGTGGGGCTGGCCTGGCGATGAGCAGTCCGCCGTCGCTGGGACTGGTCCCGCTGGAACGAATGGACTTGGCCGAACGGCTGCCGAATGCCAGCGGGACCATTTACGTGCGGGGACTCACGGACCATCCCGCTTGGCGCGGGCTTCCCGACCCCCTCCCGGTTTCCATCTGGTGGCCTTCGCAATTCGCCTGGCATCCCATGCCGGCCACGCTGTGTCTTGCGACCTATCTCAAGCCGGGTATGGACTTCTGCATAGCCGATCTCCCGTTCCAAGACCTTTCGAGGGATGGGGTCAGCTGGGAAGAATGGGAATCGGCGTACGGGATCAATCTCGATCCCGCACGGTTGGTGGGGCATCCAGCCATCGTGGAGCTCAAGGTCGGGCGGGGGCGTCTCGTGCTCTCCTATCCGCACCTGGAGACGCCGGGCGATCTCTGGGGCAACCGTCTCTTATTCAGTCTTCTTGAATACTTGAACCGCCTCTCCCCAGGACCTTTGATCCACTCGAAACATCCTGTGCGATCCAGGCCCAAGAATCTTCACCGGGCCGTATCCGAGCTTCAGGTCACCCTGCGACAGGTTTCGGAAGCTTTCGAGGATCTCATCCTCTTTGGGGAGCGCCAATTTCTGTGGCGTTGGCGGAATGGCTGGTTGCTTCAATGGAGACGGGGAATCCGGGGACTGGAGTATGGAACCCTGGCCGTGATGGCGCGAACCGCCAGGGAGCTTGCAAGGGATCTCCCGACCTTCCCCGGAAACGAGGAAGGCCTGGTCGCAGGTGCCCGGCGGTTGCTCGAAACGATCCGGCCTTTTTGCGCGGCCGCCCGGCGCCTCCTTCTGCTGGAGAAACTGGCCGCGCAAAGCGGCCCGCTGAGCAAGCTCGGATCCGTAAATGAGACAGTGGACGCCGTGCGGATCGAACTCTTCGGCCGGCGCATGAGTCATGGCGGGCTCTGTGGGGCGCTGTTCGACGATCTGGACCGGGTCCTCCACGTTCTCTTGGCCGCCAGCGATCCCCCTCGGACCATCTTCCCCTGACAGGGCATCTTCCCCTGACAGGGCATCTCCGTTGACGGTTCGTCGTTTGCTGCCGCCCTGATTCAACTCCCAATCTTCCTCGTCGGCTCAAATGGGGCTTAGGTCACGTGGCTGGCGTGCCGATAAGTCCTGTGAGAACTTCCCAGTGAATCATTTTATCGATGGAACAGGTTCTGGTGCCCTGTGGGCGGTCTTGGCGCTCACACGGGGCACACACTCCTACAGGAGAAAGACGCCCGCATGAAATCACCACGGTGGGTAGAGTCGCAAGGATACACTCTGGTCGAGATCACTGCTGTCCGGTTAAGGAATGGAAAATAGGCCTGAAATCTCATTTTGTGGTA
>CAZGQL010000187.1:7861-8134 GCA_964527905.1 uncultured Syntrophobacteraceae bacterium | reverse complement strand
CCTATTCCTACTTCCGTTATGAGACTCACCTTGCCGCTCAGAATGCGCTTTCCGCCTACGACGCAATCGCGAAAGACTTCGAGCGGACATTCGGGAGACCCCAGGATACAGTGGAAGAATACCGCATGGAGGACGCGGAGCTGGCCTTCGTCATGATCGGCTCATTCGCCACCAAGGCCATGGATGCCGTGGACCGATTGCGCGAGGCGGGCTGGGCGATCGGGCTCGTCAGGCCACGGCTGCTCCGGCCTTTTCCGGCGGCTCGACCCCGGC
>CAZGQL010000187.1:5507-7819 GCA_964527905.1 uncultured Syntrophobacteraceae bacterium | reverse complement strand
GATCGATCAGAACCTGTCCGTCGGAAAGGGCGGCATCCTTTGGACCGAAATTGCTTCGGCCCTTTATGGAACCGATCGTGCCCCCTTACTGGTCAGTTTCATTGGAGGTCTGGGCGGTCGGGACATCACGCTCGAGGAGTTCTACGAAATGGCCATGGTCACTCGGAAAGCGGTCGAGACCGGGAAGGTTCCCCCAGCGCGGCTGCTCTACACGGAAGCCGAGCTTCGGGAAGTGCGCAAATTGCAGGCCGTCGCCCATGTGGAGAGACGAGAGCTGGAGCCAAGCCGATGACCGAGACGACTTTTCGCCGCAAGAAGGATCTTCCCTCCGCGCATCTGCTCGGGACCGGCACACCGATGTGCGCCGGATGTGGGGGACTGGAAGCGCTCCATCAAATCTACGACATTCTGGGTGAGCGAACCGTCTTCGTCAACGCGGCCGGTTGCATGACCTTGCTGGCGACCTATCCGTTCACCCCCTTTCGCGGTTCGTGGCTGTACACGTCCATGGCCTCGGCGGCGGCGGGCGCCCAGGGGGTTCGGGATGGTCTCGACATTCTCCTCGAGAAGGGAGAAATCGGAGGCGACGACGATTTGCAGGTGGTCGTCCTCGCAGGGGATGGGTCGAGCTATGGGATGGGCCTTTCCGCAACGTCGAGCGCCATCGAGCGAGGACTCGATTTCATTTACATCTGCTACGACAATGAAGGCTACGGGAACACCGGTCAGCAGTACTCGGACGCCACGCCGCACGGAGCCCGGACGGCCACCAGCAAAGGACCGAGAGGATTTCCCGGCTACAAGAAGGATCTCTTCAGCATCTGGGCGGCCCACAAACCATCCTACATCGCAACCGTCGTGGGGTCCGAGCCGCTGGATCTAGCGCAAAAGATCGAGAAGGCGAAGAACCTCCGCGGACCCAGGCTCATTCTGGCACTTGCCCCCTGCCCCACCGGCTGGGATTACGACCCGAAGGACACGGTTGACATCGGAAGGCTGGCGGTCAGGACAGGCGTCTGGCCTCTCAAGGAATATGTGGCAGGAAGCGTCGTGCACACCCACATCCCTCGGGCGAGACCATCCGTCGAGGAATACTTGATGACCCAGGGGCGCTTTTCCCACCTGTTTCAGCCGAAACGAAACGAGGAGATGATCGCCGAGATCCAGGCCATGGTGGATGGGTATTGGTTGTCGACGGGGTGATGCACTTACCGTGGGTTTCGAGTCTCTCGCGGTAGGTTTCGGATACCAGGTGCAATGATGCAGGCGCGCAAATGGATGGGGCTCTTCATGGGCATCGAGGTGGTCTATGGACGATGCCATAGGCAGTGAGCGGCTCCCCGTTGCCTCCTGGGCCGTGCTCTGATTGAGCGAGAGTGCCGCGACCATTGTCACATGAGCGTCAGAGCCGTAAGGGGGAAGATCATGTTTCGCCCCAAGAGCCTTCGCCAGCGACAGATGCTATTCTTGGTTGCTCCCATTGCGATTCTGCTGTTGAGCATCGGCCTGGCCGGTTTTTTTTACGCACGTGCACTGCTCTTTGCCCAGTGGCGGGAAGCGACCATCCTCAAGCTGCAAACCTCCGCGCATCAGGTCGACATGCGTTTGGGCGAGGTCGAAACCTGGCTGCTGATCTACAGGGAAGCGGTCGAGGAGCGTTATACGCCTGTTCTTCAGCATCAGATTCTGGAAAGGCTCAAGAGCGTCGAAGGGGTCGGCGATGTCCGACTCACCATGCCTGATAATGGACATGGTCAGCCCGTGCTGTCAGGTGAAGACTCGATTCGTGCTTCTGGAAGCCACCTAGGACGCGGCATGGGGCACCGAGGCGGATGGAGAGACCGATCTTTCAAACAGATCAAGGTGACACCACCCCGGTTCGACGCCATGGTCGCCCATGAAACCGTTTCCCTCACCGTGGATCTGGTGGATGCGAGTGATGCGAAAATCGGGCAACTTGAGGTGGCCATCCGCTTCAATTCTTTAGTGAGCAGCGTGATTGCTTCCGCTTGGTGGCAAACCTACAAGGCTTTTCTGGTGGATCAGAATGGCGCTATTCTAGCCTCCACGGTGTCCAAAGAGCGGCACCGGCTGGGTGAATCCAACGACCCGCTGGAGGTCGAAACGCTCAAGTCCTTGAGAGAGCATCCCAATGGAACCGTGTTTGGGACTGGTCATCCCCCCGAGGAAATCAGCGGTTTTTGTCGGCTTGAGAAGGCTCCCTGGTGTCTGGTCATGATTGCCCCAGGCTCGGAGATTCTGGCCCCTGTCATCCGTTTCCGCAACTCTTACTTCGCGATCGGTGGGGCCTT
>CAZGQL010000187.1:0-5415 GCA_964527905.1 uncultured Syntrophobacteraceae bacterium | reverse complement strand
GGTGATACGGATGTCTCCCTGGCGACACGCAGGACGGATGAGGTCGGGCAGCTTGTCGACAGTTTCAATCGGATGGTGCGCCAACTGAACGAGGGTATCCGATTGCGGCAGGCTTTGAGTTTGGCGAGTGAAGTCCAACAGAGCCTCTTGCCGGCAGTACCCCCACAAGTGCGCGGTTTGGATATTGCCGGAAGGAGCCTTTACTGCCAGGAAACCGGTGGTGACTATTATGACTTTTTGCATTTTGCCGAGTGGGGAACCGGCCGTGTGGTGATAGCTGTCGGCGACGTCGTGGGGCACGGCGTCGGCGCGGCGCTCCTCATGAGCACCGGGCGAGCCCTGCTGCGTGCACGCTTGCTCCATTCCGCCGATCTCGCCCGAGTCCTGGGAGAGGTCAATCGTCTGCTCTGCCTGGATACGGCTCAGAATGCCAATTTCATAACGGTCTTCCTCGTGATGCTGGACCCTGACCGGAAACACGTCTGTTGGGCCCGAGCGGGTCATGACCCCGCTTTGGTCTATGATCCGGTTACGGATACCTTCAGCCAATGGATCGGTGAAAGCGTACCCTTGGGCGTGGAAGAGACGCGGTCGTTCCAGGAGAATGTATTCAGCAACTGGCACGCAGGACTGATCATTCTGATCGGAACCGACGGCATTTGGGAGACGGAGAACCCTGAGGGCGAAATGTTCCGGAAGGACCGATTGCATGCCATCATTCGCGATAACCGAGAGGCGTCCGCTGCCGAAATCCTACAAGCTGTTCTCAACGCCGTTCGGGATTTTCGTCGTGAAGCGCCCCAACTCGACGACATTACGTTGGTGGTGGTCAAAATTGTCGATTGAATCACGGACTTGGGCGAGTGTCCTCTGGAAGAAACAGTGCGCCATTAAAGACAGAGCGACGAGCAGTCTATATCCACCCCTGAACCGTTTTCAACGATTGTGCTTCGCACGTTTACCCTCCGATCAACGAGGGGTTTCCTGCTTTTCCGGGCCATGACCATCTCTCGAATCCGGAGGAGTCCTATCGAGGCCAGTGGATGCCATAGGATTGCGCGAGGATCTGGACGGGGTGAAGCACGTCGTAGGGGAGCAACTGCTGGAACTGGATCCGGCAGCTCAAGCAATCGGTCACCAGCCGTTCGGGGTGAATCGACTGGATCCTTTCCATCAAACGGCTTCCCATCGATACCGAAACCTCGTGAAAGTCCCGCTTGAAGCCCATGATCCCCGCGATCCCGCAGCAGTGGAAGGATCCTTCGATCGTCTCCATCGAGATTCCTGGAATGAGGCTCAAGAGATCCGTGAATGGTGCGCCGATCTGTTGCTCGCGCAGGTGGCAGGGGGGATAGTAGGCCAAGCGGCCCGGCACCGGTTCGAAGTGGGTTCTCAGCTGGCCCGCTCGATGGAGACTTAGGAGGTATTCCCCCAGGTCGTAGGTATGGGACGCGATCTTTATGCGCTTGCGCGGATCGATCGCGGCGAAGTACCCCTCGTCCTTGAAAAGGCCGTCGAAGACCGGAAGGGTTGCGGGGGCCGATCCTGCGCGGTTGGAGCCCGATGAAGCTCCGGATCCGAAGCGATTGCCGGAAGAAACCCCGGCGGCTGCCCGAGCTTCGGCCGAATGGCACGCCCCTTCGCTCAGGACCTGTTTGAGCATGTACCCGCAGGTCGGACAGGAGCAGACGATATCGCATCCGGCGTCCACGGCCTCGGACAAGCGCTCCACGTTGAAGGACGCAAACTCGAAAGTGAGATCCCGGTCGCCCTCGAGCAGGCTCGGCATCCCGCAGCATTTCTGCTCCGGATAAAACACATCGATTGCGTTGTGCTCGAGGACTTCGACGACGGCCTTGGGAACGCTCGGAAAAAGGTATTGTCCGGTACAGCCCGCAAAAAACGCGATCGTTTTACGGTTCCCCCTCTTGAGGCGATGGAACCCTCGCGCTTGGGCCCACTCAGGAAAGCCCGCATCCGGAAACGGGGGCACCTTCCTTTCAGGATGGATGCCCGCAATCTTTTTGAATAGCCTGCCGGTGAGCCTCGATTGCCGCAGGAGATTGGCCAACCGGGGATACGCGCCGCATAGCTTTGCAACGCGCTCGACGTCCTCCAGGAGCCGAAGGGAGGGCGGCAATCCATCTCGGCGGACAAACGCGTGCTTGGCCTTCATGAGGTCTGCCCGGATGTCGGGACACGGACAGAGCGCGCAGAAATTGCACAAGCTCACCATCCCTCGAAGCTCTTCCGGCGAAATTCGTCCCCTTTTTCCGGCTTTCTTGTCGTGGAGGCGGTAGAGTTCGGGAAAGACCAGGCACGGGGTGTCTTCCATCAGATACCGGCATGTGTCGCAATCGGCGCAGGCGTCCAGGACCTTGCGCGCCATGCTCTCCGGAGTGTCTTCCTGCATGCACCCTCTCCGAACCGGCTTCGCCCTCACACCATTCACCGAGCAAATCGGTCTTTCTGACGAGGCCCGTAACTGGCCTCAAATACTGGCACTCAATGGGGCTGGAGACATTTCTTAACCTGCTTGGCGAGATGCTCTTTGATGAAGGCGAGAGCCCGCTCCGCGTCATCATCCATATCGATGGCCAGAACTTCCTGCACTTCGCTCACATCCAGCTCAACCCCGACTTTTTTCAAGCTCATCGCTGATCTCCACCGCCCCACTGGCGCGCGCACCCCTTCTCCGCGTCGTCCAGCAGGGAATACAAGACGGGCCTCACGACCGTCGACAGGGGCATCGGACGAAGCCACCGCTCGGACTCGATCACCGCCTCTTCCCGCGACAACTCTTCACGGCGCGCCTCCTTGGTGAAATCGCTCTGGAAGATGGCGATGGGGAGGGGAGTCTCTTGAGGCCCGCCGGCCCTTTTCCCAATACTTGTCCTCTGCGGTGCCGCGTCCACCGCTGCGGCACCGAGCTCCGTGGCGAGCCCTGCCTTTTCCAAGCGACGGTTTCGATCGGGAGGAGCCTGCCAGGGCGCATCGAGTCCGGCAGCACTCCGTGCAGATCCACGTCCACGCGGGTGAGATGCTTAGCCGAGATGGGATTTCATACCTTGGTTCTGCTGCTGCTCCAGACGCTTGACGATCTCCTTGAGCACGCGGAGCGCCTCCGATTCGTCACGGTCCAACACAACGGTT
Source organism: uncultured Syntrophobacteraceae bacterium (assembly GCA_964527905.1). Taxonomy (GTDB): domain Bacteria; phylum Desulfobacterota; class Syntrophobacteria; order Syntrophobacterales; family Syntrophobacteraceae; genus CALBZH01. The sequence continues at coordinate 2,262 of CAZGQL010000187.1, read as the reverse complement.
TTCATGAGAAGGAATTCTTCCTCCGAAATGTTCAAGACCATCGCCGTGTCCCTCATGAAAAGCACGTCATCGAACCCGTCATCCAAATTCCTACAGGATGGTGACCAACCATGCAAAGAAAAGCACCAACGCCCACGCTCCACAGAGAGCCCAAAGCGCCTTCTGCCAGTGCTCACCAAAGTAAGCTCGGGTCGAGCTCACCACCCAGGTCCAGTTGAGCCAGACATGCAGGGCGACCAGCCCGAGCATCAGGAGGGAAAGGTATAGGTGGATGTCCCCCCACTGGTGGCGGTGGAGCCCCAGGAAGAATTTGGCGGCTTCCGGCACGGCTTTTCCGGGCGGGATGACAAAGGCGAGCAGAAGCCCGATGACCGCAAGCGAACAAAGGTCCACGAAGAGCAATGCATCGATGAGAAACTTCCAATCGTTTTTTTTCATCCCTCGACTCCAAAAGATCAGTCCCTCAAACAGACTCAACGCGAAGCGTTTCCAACCCTTCACGCAGTCTCAGCCCGAGGAATCCCGTCCTCCTGCTGCGACTCGGCTTCGCGATATCACTTCCTTGAAGAACAGGTAGGCTCCCATGAGCAGAAAGACCCCATCCCGGAACAGATACCAGGTGGTTGCCGGGGCTCCATCGGTGCTGGTGCTGAAGCAGCCGCAGTGGACGTCGAGGCCCCGCGCCACGTTGAACAGCAAGGCGGCATAAAAGGCAAGCAGAAGACCACTGGAGAGCGTGACCGTTGTCGGCCTCCAGAGGCCGGCGACGAGCATGATGCCCAGAAGAAGCTCAAGCCACGGCAGGACAATAGCGAACAGATTGATGCATGTATCGGGAAGAATTTGGTAATTGTAAACCATCCTGGCGAAAGCAGCCGGCTGGTAGATCTTGTCGGCGCTGGCAACGATGAAGACTACGCCGAGAATCAACCGAATCCAGAAATGAAGAGGCTTCTTGCCAAGAGAGGTCCCCGAGGTTCCCCGCAAGCCCCCATTTTCCATGGAGGCGTCCATGCTGTTGGCTTTAGCGTTCATGAGGCTAACGATCTTCTCCTTGGGATGGTCCCGTCCCGCTGAGCCACCGGAATGATTCCGCAAAGCCCGGACATCACGGGCGGACAAATGCAACCAGGTCAGGGATGGTTTGTGATACCCGACTCCAAGGTCCACGTAGAAATGATTCATGTGCCCGAATCGCGGCTGTGGGTCCATACGGCAGGTTTTTTCGTGTGTGTGCTCCACTGGACGCCCTTTGGCGGGCTTACTGGATTGACCGATCCAGAGTCTCCCTTCGACAGCCGGGGCCTTTGGCGGCTTCCAGGAGAGCGTCTCGCACCATCTCTTTGGGAGGCACCCCCGATGCCCCGTACATCCTTCAGGTGAAACCAAATGCCTGGCTGCCCCGCATGGAGGGATCGATATCGACGCCATCCACCTGAACCGTTGGGCTGCCATAAAACAGGCTCTGTGCGGCTTGTTCCGGACTCGCGAGAACCAGCTGTGAAAGCACGATGTCAACGCCCAATTCCCTGGCCGTGTCTTCGACCAGCGAAACCGCCGGCGTGGCGTTGGCGCATCCAGCTGTGGACAGCACCCTGACGGGTATGGTGGATCGAGTTCTCGTATCGCTAGCGATTGGATTCTCTGTCGTCAAGGTATCCTCCGCCATATCTTCTTCCAAATCCGTGGTTAGTCGGCTACTGGTTGGCCGACGAAGCGGTTGCCGTCCGGTCGATCGGGAGTCCTTTTTCCTGCCACAACGACCAGCCGTTCACCAGAACCCGGACATTGGTGTACCCCTTTTCCAGAAGCGCGATAGCGAGGTCCCGACTCAACCCGCAGCTTTCCCCGTCACAGTAGGCCACCAGTGGAGTATCTTGGGAAACGGACGCCATGACCGGTGCAAATTGCTGCTCAAACGCATCCCAGGGTAGATTGACCGCCCCCTGGATGTGACCCTCAGCGAACAGTTCAGGGGACCGCGCGTCCAGGAAGACTGCCGACTGAGTCAGAAACAGCGTTTCCGCCTCATCCAGGGAAATCGCGAGACTGTCACCGGACTCCAGCGTGAGCTGCGCCTCGGGAGACCAATCGGCCACCAGAGGAATCCCGCCCGGACGAACGTGATTGACCCCCAGCGCAACGAGCGATGCGAAAAGCAGGATCACTCCACCCTGCCATAGCACGTTAAACCAGATCCGTTGCCGATTTCGAACCGATGCATCCATGAGCGTTTTTCCCGAGATCGAACCCAAGCGTTTC
>CAZGQL010000186.1:3162-8146 GCA_964527905.1 uncultured Syntrophobacteraceae bacterium | reverse complement strand
CCTTTGCGGCCTTCCTCCAGTTCGCTCCTCCCCTCGTGGGAGGGCTTTTCTGGAGAAAGGCCAACAAGACCGGTGCGTTACTGGGGCTCGGTGCCGGATTCCTCATCTGGTGTCACACGCAGTTTCTGCCTTCGTTCGTACGCAACGGGTGGTTGCCCGAGTCCTTCATTGAGGAGGGGCCGTTTGGGTTGGCGTTCCTGCGTCCCGAAACGCTATTCGGCCTGTCGGGCCTCGACCCGCTCACCGTCACGGTCGTCTGGAGCATGGTGTTCAATGTCAGCTTTCTGGTTCTGGGATCGCTCTTTTTCGAACCAGACTCGGCGGAACAGAGTACGGCTGAGGAGTTCGTCGGAGCCCTGACGGAGGCACCGACGATCCGTCCCGATCCAGGCCGTGAGGCCTACATCGCAGTGGAACACACCTTGACGGAGATTCAGGAACTACTGCACCAGTACTTTTCCGAGGCGGACGCTCACGCCATGATCGATCGGTGCTTGGACGAGGCGGGGATTCGGGGTTTATCCCGCATCACCATTGTCCAACTGGTAGAGCTTTACAGCCGCGTGGAAAAGCTCCTTGCGGGCGCCATCGGTTCTGCGGCAGCTTACAAGGCCGTTCGGCAGCGGATGGTCCTCGGGCCCCGTGAGGCGAAGGAGCTATCGGAAATCTACGGGGAAATCCTAGCCAATCTCAAGCTGACTCCAACCGAGTTGAAGGCCAAAATCGACTTCTATCAAGAGCGCGAGCATTTGCTGATCCGTCAGGCCGCCGAGCTGGAAGAGAAAGTCGCCGAGCTCGAGCGTGAGATTCAGGAGCGCAAGCGGATTCAGAAGGCCCTGCTGGAGAGCGAGCGTCGGTTCCGTGGCTTGGTGGAAACCATGAACGAGGGTCTCGAAATCGAGGATGAAAACGGTATCATCACCTACGTGAACGACACGTTGTGCCGCATGTGGGGCTGTTCGAGGGAGGAGATCATCGGGCGGCCCGCGGCGCGTTTCCTGGCAAGACCCTCGGCACAGGCGGGGGAAACGGGATGCCCGCAGGTGCCCCTGGGGAGCGAGCCTTACGAAACCACGTGGACACGCAAGGATGGCACGAAGACGACCTCAGTCGTGTCCTCGGTCCCACTGTTCAATGCCGAGGGTCGCTACGAGGGGAGTTTTTCGGTTCTCACGGACATCTCTCACATCAAGACCATCGAGCGCGAAAAGGCGAATCTGGTTTCCATGTTCGCCCACGACATGCGGTCGTCCCTGACGGGAATCCACGGCCTCGGGCTTCGGCTGTTGAACAAGAGCGAGCAGATGGATGAGGCGAAGCGGACCGAGTACCTGCGCATCATCAATCGTGAGGCCGCGAAGTTGGAAGCCCTCGTGGACGATTTTCTCGAGTTCTCGCGCCTCGAAACGGGGCGTCTCAAGCTCAATTTCAGAGCCTTATCCCTCGACAAGGAGTTGATGGAGCTCTTTGAGATCTACGAACAGCGGGCGGTCCAAAGGGGGCTGTCACTGCGTCTCCAGATCGACGAGGCGCTGCCCATCATCGAGGCCGACGTGAACCGGTTGCGACGCGTCTTCACCAACCTCCTCGACAATGCCATGAAGTTCTCCAAGCCCAGTGGGATTGTCACCCTGGCGGCCAATGAGACACCGTCGGAAGTCGTGATCCGGGTGATGGACGAAGGGGTTGGAATCGATCCGGCAGAGCTTCCGTACATCTTCGACATCTTCCACCGGACCCAGGGAGCGGAGAAACGGGAAGGCTACGGAATCGGCTTGGCCACGGTGAAGGCCATCGTGGAAGGCCACAAGGGGCGAGTTCTGGTCGAAAGTGAGCCTGGCCGGGGCTCGACCTTTTCGGTCCACCTGCCCAAATCGCAGGGCTCGGCCGATTCCGAAGCCTGACCGGTGGGCCTTCACGCCGGACATCCAATCCAGGGGGGCTCAGAGGCGAACCAGTTCGTATTGGCGACGCCCGAGCCCGACTTGTTCGGCGTACGCGAGCTGATGTTGCCAATCGATGTGGGGATAGACGGCTTTCGCTTTGTCGACGGCGGCCACAGGGTTGTCTTTGAGGCAGGAGCTCTCCAGGGCGGGCTGTTGGTTCACAAGATCCATGGAGGCCTGATCGATGGCGACAGGATCCCGGGAGGCCAGGATGCCGATGTCCGGGACGATCGGCGCGTCGGAAAACGGGTAGCAGTCGCAGGCCGGGGACACTTGGGTCACGAAGTTCACGTAGAGGGATCGGCGCTCCTTGCCCTTCACGGCCGCCACCGTGTACTCCACCATTTTTTCCATGAAGCGAATCAAGTCCTCCGCCCACTCGATCCCGAGGGCCCCCTCGGGACAAACGTGGATGCAGCGGGCACATCCCACACAGCGCGTCGGGTCGATTGAGGCGATGCGAGAGACCTCCGGTTTGGGTCTGGGCGAATCCTCGGAACGCGCCTCAAGCCTTATGGCGTCATGGGCGCATTGATCCCGGCACAAGCCGCATCCGATGCACTTTTCATCGGTCAGCTTCGGAGCCACATCCGAGTGCTGCGCCATCTTGCCGCGCCGGGATGCCGCTCCCATGCCCACGTTCTTGATGGCTCCCCCAAAACCCGAGGCCTCGTGAAGCTTGAAGTGGGCCACGGAAACCAAGGCATCGGCGTGCACGAGGGCCGAGCCGATATAGGCCTCCTGGAAGTGCCTGAGCCCCAAGGGAACCGTGACTTCATCCCGTCCGTCGAGCCCGTCGGCAATGATGAGCGGTGCTCCCACCACGGAGAACGCAAACCCGTTCCGAACCGCCGTGTGCAAATGGTCCACCGCATTGCCTCGCGTCCCGACATAGAGCGTGCTTGCGTCGGTGAGAAACGGCTTGCCTCCCGCCTGCCGTATGGCCTCAAGAATGGGCTGAACATAGAGAGGCCGCACAAACGCCGTGTTGCCGCGCTCTCCGAAGTGGATCTTGACCGCCGTCAAACCCCGCCTGCGGGTTGTCTTCCGGATGCCCGCGGCCTTCACCAATGCCCCGATCCGGTCGAGAAGACTCTGGTTTTCAGATCTCAAATCAATGAAGAACACTCGGCTGTCCATCGATCCCTCCCCTTTTCCTCGCCCGTCCCTGCAGTACCCTGGCGACCGTCTCCGTCAAGTACGCGAACTGGAATGGTTTGTTTAGAACGCCGGCGACATTCTGAACCATTTCGCCCTGAAGGTCCATCTCCACGAGTCCGCTGGAAAGAAGTACCCTGACCGAGGGATCCATGGCAGCAAGCTGCTTGAGGCAGTCCCATCCCCCCATGACCGGCATGGCGAGGTCCAGAACCACCAGATCGAACGGATCGGAGCCATGCATGGCCTCCCGATACTTAGTCAAGGCCTCCCGGCCGTTGGCGGCTTCGACCACCCGATATCCCGCAGTCCGAAGCATGGTCCCGAGCACCCGTCGGACCTGCTCTTCATCGTCCACGATGAGGAGCAACCAGCCCCGGTCGGCTTGCAAGACAACCCGTTCCGGTTTCGAGTCCGTCGGCATGTTTTCCAACACGGGCCCCAAGGCCGGGAAACCAAGGCGGAAGCAACTGCCGCCCGGCTGTTCGCTTTCCACTTGAATGGACCCGCCGTGAGCAGTCACGATCGAGTAGACGATAGACAGGCCGAGCCCGGTGCCCTTGCCCGGTTCCTTAGTCGTGAAGAATGGATCGAAGATTCGATCGAGCTGATCCCGCGGGATGCCACTTCCCGTATCGGCCACTTCAACCACCACAACCCCTCGATCCCGTTGTCCTCCGTTCCCTGAAGCCATCCCCGGCTCTGCCCCTTCGGTCCCGCAATCGTGCCGGGTCCGGATCGAAACCCGCCCCCCTTCAGGCATGGCATCCCTGGCGTTGACCACCAAGTTCACGACCACCTGCTCGAGTTGCCGGGCATCGGCCATCACCAACGGCAGATCGGGCCCCAGGTCGAGATCAAGGTGCACGGACGGCGGCAATGTCTGGTTGAGCAACTGCTGAACATTTCTTAGCATGCCGTTGAGCTGAACGGGGATCATCCTTCCCGGCTCTGACCGCGCAAAGGAGAGCATGTTTCGGGTCAAGGCCGCCGCGCGCTGGCACGCGACCTGAATCTGATCGAGGTGGTTCCGCATGTCCTCGCCGAAGGGTGGTGATGCCGGGTTTCCTTCGGAATTCCCGAGCATCCGTCCTTCCACGTCCAGATGCAGCAGTTGCGCGTGCCCCTGGATGATCGCCAGAATGTTGTTGAATTCGTGGGCCATCCCCCCGGCCATCGTGCCGATGGATTCCATTTTCGAGGCTTGGAGCAGCTGACGCTTGAGCTCCTCTTCCCGAGTCACATCTAGGGCCGACTGGACCACTCCGATCAGCTCGCCCCGGGAATCTCGGATGCGGGCCGCCGAGGCCCGGACAATCCTTCGTTCCCCGTCAACCACGATGGCCGTTGTGGATTCGATGATCCCCAAGTCGGGATCGAACCGCACATTCTGTTTGCCCTCAAAGGATTGACGGATGGCCTCATCCGAGAGATCGAGAAGCAGAAACGCCAGAACGGGGGCATCCCGCCCGGCGAGCAAGGAGGTCAAATCTAGAGGCGCCCTAAGGACCCGCTCACGCGGCATCCGGGTCAGCACCTCACAGGCACGGTTCCAGAGTACCACCCGCCGCTCCATGTCGATCATCAGCGTTGCCACGGGAGTGCCGTCCAGCACCGCAGCCAAGCGTTCCCATTCCTGCTGCAGATGGGCGTGGGCCTGCTTGTGGCGGGTGATGTCCCTCACGACGGCCAGCAGTCCCAGCTCGGTTCCCATCCATGCCGACCCGAGCACGACTTCCGCATCGAACGTCTCACCCGTTTCGGTCTTGTGCACCCATTCGAGGCGCTGGGGTGTTCCCGCGAGCGCCGCCTCCATCAACTTCCGCGCCTTGTCGGGGGTAAGCGTCTCTCCATAGCCGGATTCCTGCGTCAAATCGAGG
>CAZGQL010000186.1:0-3123 GCA_964527905.1 uncultured Syntrophobacteraceae bacterium | reverse complement strand
CGCGTCGCCCCGAACAAGCGCTCCGTGGCCTGGTTGCAGTCCAGCAGAATGCCCTTCCGATCCAACACGAGAAAGGCCTCCTGCGCCATTTCAAAGAGGGTGCGGTACCGGGCCTCACTCTCTTTCAGAGCGCCCATGGTGACGTCGAGACCCGCGGAAAGCTCCGAGAGGGTCCGGGAGAGCAGATCCGTCTCTTCGCCCCTGGACCGGGCTGGAGGTCGCTTTTCCAGCGAGGTGTGGCACGTGTCACTCAAACCGAGCGAGGCGTATCGCTCTTTGAGCTGAAGAGCGGTCTGATAAAGCTCCCGGAGCGGGAGCGTCATCCCGCGAATCGCGCCGATCCCCAGCAGGAGGGCGGCGACAGCACCGAGCAGCGCCCCCGCGGCCAGGCGGACCTCAAGCTCCCGAAGCGCCTCATACGCCTCGGTTTCCGGTTGTTGGGCTCCAATGATCCAATCCGTCCCGGGCACGTGAGTGAAGGAGACCAGCATCGGAATCCCTCGGGAATTCACCGTTCTGCCCACTCCTTCGTACCCGTCGATGGCGGCATCCAGAAGCCGATTGGCACCGGGAGGGACATCCCGCTTCAGAACGCGATCGTCTTCCGGATGAAGGATCATCAGGCGCGTGCGGTCGAACATGTAAAGGTAGCCCGTCCGGCCGATTCTCTGACCACGCAGCCCTCCAAGAGCCATGGGCCCCACCAGGCGGGACGAGCAGCCCACAAGACCAGCGACGAGGCCATCCGATCCGCGCAGAACCCCGGTGATTGTGACGACGGGCTCGCCCGTCCGGGCCGACAAGTACGGCTCCCCCACCACCCCTCGCCCTTGTCGCATGGTCTCCTGGAAATACTGACGGTGGGAGAAGCTCCTCCCACGCACATTCGGCTGTTCCGGATAGTCGGCGAGAAGGATGCCCTGAGCGTCGAGGACAAACAGTCCGTTGTCAAACTGCGTGTTGATGCCGGCCGTTGTCTTGAGGTAAGCCGTCAGCGCGGCCGAATCACGCTCCTCCAAGGCTTTCTTCGGCAGATTGGAGGCGATCGCGCCGGCGCTTCGCAACCCATCGGTCCCCCAGGCCTCGACATGTTTGGCGGCTGTGCGCGACACGCCCTCCAAACCACTGAACACCGCGGACCGCAGACTGCTCTCCACCAGGTGGTGAAAGGTGACGCCCAATATTCCCACGACCGAGAGAACTATCAGGGCAAGCAGCAGGGAGGTCTTGGTGCGAAGTCTCATGTCACGTTTCCTTTTCTCCCACCGTAACATCCTCCCCCAGGGCTCTTTCGACCGCCTCCGCCATGGAGCGAAGCACAAATGGTTTCATGAGGTATTCTCGGATTCCCAGAGACTTGGCCTTCTCGGCATCGATGAGCTCGCTGAATCCGGTACATAAAATGATGGGCAGCTCAGGGCGAATAGTGAGCAATTCACGTGCCAGGGCCGCGCCTGTCAGCTGGGGCATCGTCATGTCCGTAATGACCAGGTCGAACCGGTCGGGGTCGGCTCGAAATAGCTCCAACGCCCCAAGACTGCTGGTTTTCGAGACTACCCGATATCCGAGGCTCTCCAGCATTTGGCGCCCCAAGTCCGCCAAGGCCGGTTCATCGTCGACCAGCAGGATGGTCCCTTGTCCCCTGGGCAGCGGCTGATCGGAAAAGAGCCGCTCGGAAGGGCCCGCCTGTTCCAATTGAGGCAGTAGCACCGCGAACACGCTACCTTTCCCCGGCTCACTCGAGACCGTGATCGCCCCTCCGTGCCGCCTCACGATGCCATGGACCACCGCCAGCCCCATCCCGGTCCCTTTTCCCAATCCCTTGGTGGTGTAGAATGGCTCGAAAATGTGCTCCATGACCTCCGCGTCCATTCCATGGCCCGTGTCCTTCACGCTGAGCCGGACATGGGGACCCGGATGCAGTCCGGGCAGACGCTTCGCCATGCCCTCATCGACATTCAGAGGTTCCAGGGATACCTTCAGCACCCCCCCGGCTTCCCGCATGGCATCAGCGGCATTGGAGCATAAATTCATCAGGACCTGATGCAGCTGGGTCGGATCCGCCAGGACGCGGTCTTCTCCCCCGCGCAGGGAGATCTCCTGGCTGATCTCGATGGTGCTGGGCAGGGATGCCCGAAGCAACTTGAGAGCTTCCTTGACGATGGGCGTCAACTCGGTCGGCTTTCGCTCCTGCTCCCCCTGGCGACTGAAGGTGAGGATCTGACGCACCAGATCGCGGGCTCGATTGCAGGCCCGAAGCACCTGCTCGAGATCGTGATGCACGCTGCTTTCCATCGAGGTCTTGTGGAGGGCCATTTCCGCGTAGCCATAAACGGCCGTCAAGATGTTGTTAAAGTCGTGGGCGATCCCACCCGCCAAGGTCCCTATGGCCTCCATTTTCTGGGCTTGCCGCAGTTGCATCTCCCACTTGACTTCCTCCGTTACATCACGTTTCACCGCCACATAACTCACCACGTGTCCCTGGGCATTGCGCACAGGAGAAATGGTCGCCTCCTCCTCGTACAGGGTTCCGTTCTTGTGTCGGTTAACAAAATGGCCCGTCCACACGTGCCCTCGCAGAAGGGTCTCCCACATCTGGCGATAGAAAGCCCGGTCGTGCTTGCCACTCCGGAGGATTCGGGGCGTCTGGCCAACAGCCTCGCCGCGGGAGTACCCCGTCACCCGCTCGAAGGCGGGGTTAACATACTGGATCACTCCCTCGGGACTGGTTAGCATGATGGCTTCGGTGGCTTGCTCGACGGCCGTGATCAGCCCCAGCCGGGCATCCTCGGCCTGACGCATTCCCGTGATGTCGTTCCCGATGCACAACAGCTCCGTGAGGCGCCCCTCCGAGTCCCGGATCGCCTTGTTGGTCCAGCTGACCCATACCCGCTCTCCGTCATGCCGCATGCACTCGTTGCTGCTCGTCACATACCGCTCGGGACGGGCGCAAAGGTCCGCGATCTGCACCGCGAGGTTATAGCCGGTGGAATCAACCGGAGGGATGAGAGTCCCCACGATGTTGCGTCCCAGAAGATCCTCCTCGGCGAACCCGAAAAACCTTTGGGCGAATTCGTTGAGAAACGTGAGATTCCCGTGCGTGTCCATCCGCAGGATGATGCT
>CAZGQL010000185.1:0-8169 GCA_964527905.1 uncultured Syntrophobacteraceae bacterium | reverse complement strand
CCTCCCATGCTCATCACGGGCCGATTGTAGCGGCGTCCGCGCGCCCCCCGCGCCGAAGCCCTCCGACCACCCCCCCGATGGCAAACTTGCTCGAACCGTAAAAGGCGCTGAACGGAGAAACATGACGCCCTACGACGGAACCGATGGCCACGATGTCGCCCATACCCCGCCCGACCAGGTATTGTCCCGCCCGACGCAGAAGATGCGCGGCGCCCAACACGTTGAGTTGGTAGACGGCCTGCCACTGCGTCATGTCGCTGTCGAGAATGCCACCTGCCAGACCCCGCCCGGCATTGACCACGACGATGTCCAGTTTGCCCCCGCCTTCCTCCCACTCCGTCGCTCGCTCCATCAGCACGTCCAGATCCCTCGGACTGCTCGCATCACCGGCGACCACAAGGGCTTTTCCCCCTGCAGCCGCAATTTCGGAGGCCAGTTGGTCCAGTCGGTCCTTGCGTCTGGCATGGACCACGACGGCCGCGCCCGCCCGTGACAATGTCAAGGCCGTGGCGCGACCGATTCCGGCGCTAGCGCCCGTGATGACCGCCGTCTTACCTGTAAGGAAATGATCCAAGAGAGCTCCTCCTCTTGCTGAGGGCGACAGCTCGTCGGCGCCCCAGGATGCGACGCCGACCCATTCGACGCCGCGTTCGCCACCGAACTTTTCGCCCGGGTCCAAAACCCTCGCGGCCCTCGGTGTCACTAGGCACCCCCGCGGGGGCCCCCGGCGGCCTCGAAAGCATCGACGCGTGCTCCAGGGAGTCCTGCTTTCTCTCCGGTTGGCCGCTTGCGGGGGATTTCCGCTCCATGATAAGGTCGCCTCACCATTGTGGCGCAATCCGGCGACAATGCCCAGGAGTATATCGGGAAGGTGCCGGACACCGAGGCAACGCGAATCGAAACGACGCCGAGAGCGAGTATGCGTCGATGGGCACGTCCCATCGGGGAGGAGCACTCATCAGCGAATTCTTCCTCACGATGACGGTGTTGAAGGCAGGGATCGCCATTTTCATGGTGATTGTGCTGTCCGTTATCGCCGAGGTCGTGAGTCCCCGTTTTGCGGGCATGGTTTCCGGGTTTCCCCTCGGGGCCGCCATCAACTTATTTTTCATCGGCATTGAAGTCGGTCCAGAGTTTGCCTCGGAAAGCGCATTGTACACCGCTGTCGGACTGATCGCGACCCAGGTGTTTGCGTACGCATATTTCCGCGCCTCCGAAAAGACAAAGGATCTTTCCCGGCTCCCGGCGATTCTGATCGCCTCCCTCGCGGGAGTGTGCGGTTACTTCTCGGCCGCCTCTCTCCTGCGCCTCCTGCCGGTCGGGGCCGAGTTGGCCGTCGGATTGCCGGCCGCATCGATCCTGGTGTTCGATGCTCTTCTCAAAGGGCCGAAGGACGTGCGCATCGAAAACCGGGTGGCTCTCCGCCCCCGGGAGCTGTTGCTTCGCTCCGGCTTCGCGGCCGGAACGATCCTGCTCGTCACATCGACGGCCGCCATGGTTGGAGCCCGCTGGGCCGGCCTGTTTTCCGCGTTTCCCATCACCATGCTTCCGTTTGTGGCCATCATCCATCGCACGTACGGGGCGGCCTATGCCCAAGCTGTCTTGAGGAGTGTCCCCAGGGGACTGAGCTCCCTGCTGGTCTATTCCTTAGCCGTTTGGGCCTCTTACCGGACACATGGCGCCTATGTCGGGACCGGCATCGCCTATGGATTCGCGACGCTCTGGCTTCTGGGTATGCAGCTGAAAACGATCCACTCGACACAAGGCGCAGGACGCATGGACGAGGACCGTTCCTGAGGGGGATCCTGGGGAGATGAACGTGGGAGCGCACCCCGTGAGATTGGAATTGTCTCATGGGGTCGGATGGGCTAATAGGTTGGCAGGAGCCGCCTCATGCAGGACAGGAACAAGACCAAAGCACAACTCATCGAAGAACTGCAGACCTTGCGCAGGCGGATCGCCGCCGCGGAGCAAACCGGGCAAGAGCGTATCCAGGTGGAAAGGGCCTTGCAGGAGTCGCAGCGGATGCTGCAATCCGTTCTTGACACGATTCCGGTGCGCGTCTTTTGGAAGGATCTGGATTGCGTTTACCTGGGATGCAACCGTCCGTTTGCACTCGATGCGGGTTTGAGCTCCCCCGAAGAGATCATCGGGAAGAACGATCTGGAGTTGGGATGGGCGGAACAAGCCGAGATCTACCGGGCGGACGACCGGTTCGTCATGGAGACGGGTCAGCCGAAGCTCGGGTACGAGGAGCCCCAGACGACGCCCGATGGCGGTAAGATCTGGCTGCTGACCAACAAAGTGCCCCTGCTCGACTCGGATGGCCGGATCAAAGGGGTCCTGGGCACCTATGAGGACATCACCCGGAGCAAGCAGATGGAAGAGTGGGTCCGCAGCTCCGAGACGAAGTACCGAATCGTGGCCGACAATACCTTTGACTGGGAATACTGGCTGAGCCCCGAGGGGCGCTTCCTGTACTCCTCTCCTTCGTGCCTGCGGGTCACCGGCTTTGCGGCGAGCGATTTCGAAGCGGACCCGCGGTTGCTCGCGCGCCTTGTCCACCCGGAGGATGCCGCTCGGTTCGAGGCTCATGAGATACAGGGACTGTGCACCGGGCCTCCTCACGAACTGGAGTTTCGCATTATCCATCGGGACGGCACGACACGATGGATCGAGCACGTTTGTCAGGCGGTATTCGACGCCGAAGGCACCTTCCTGGGGCGTCGGGGAAGCACCGGGACATCACAGACCGGAAACGGACCGAGAAAGCCTTGGAGGAGAGCTCCCGTAAACTCAAGCTGTTCGCCTATTCGGTCGCGCACGATCTGAAGAGCCCGGCCATCGGGGTGTACGGCCTGGCGAGGCGCCTGAGCCGGGGCTACAGGACGGTCCTCGATGAAAGAGGACGAAGTTACTGCGACCAGATCCTGAAGGCGTCCGAGCACATCGCGGCCCTGGTGGATCAAGTCAACGTCTACATTGCGACGAAGGAAACCGTCCTTTGCATTGAGACGATCCTTTTGTCGGAAGTTTTTCAGATGCTTGGCGAGGAGTTTTCTTCCCGATTGTGCCTCCGGGGCATCGAATGGATCAGGCCGAAAGAGGTCATTGAAATCCGGGCGGACCGTTTGTCGATGATCCGGGCCTTCAGGAATTTCATGGACAATTCCCTGAAATACGGCGGAGAAAGACTGAGCAAGATCTGGACGAGCTACGAGGCATCGAAGGATTTTCACATCTTCTCGTTCCGTGACAATGGAAAGGGATTGAAGGAACAGGATTCCGAGAAGATTTTCGGTGCGTTCGCGCGCGACGAGTCCTCCAGAGGCATTGAAGGGGCAGGGCTGGGATTGAACATCGTGAGGGAAGTCGCGGAAAAGCATGGCGGAAGGGTCTGGGTCGAGTACTCCGGGAAGACGGGAACCACCTTTTGCCTGTCGATATCGAGGTCTCTTTAGACGGTGGGCAAGATTCGTAACGGGAAGGAGCAGTTTTCGTAATCGACGGTCAGCCGGGCATCCATCGGGAAAGGACCCCGCGGGGGGATCCACGGCCCGGGGCGGCTGCCGGGGGTTGAGGCGACTCAGTCGTGAAGCGCGGTTGGCCGGGACCCTTGGGTGGAAGGGTCCCCATGGCATGCAAATCGCTTTGGGTCGAGTTTCGAGATCCATGGACACGTGAGGCAATCAGCCTGTAGGGGTCAACTCAGAGGAAGTCAAAGGAGAGGTTATGAAAACAACCAGACGCATTGCCGGTTGGGCGGTGATTCTTTTGTTCACCCTGACGGCCGTGTATCCGACCGCCTTGGAGGCGGCGCCCCAGAAGGAGTCCCCTGTCGTTGTCGGGCGTGTAGCCTACATCGACGGCGAGATTCTGCGGTATGTGTATGAGGAAAAGGACTGGGTGCCCATCACCAAGGACGTTCCGTTCGGCCTCGAGGATTCCCTTTACTCCGACCAGAATGCCAGGGCCGAAATTGTCTTTCCCAACGGCACCTGGGTCCGGATGGGAGGCAGCACCCAGATCCAGGCGATCGCCCTCGACGACGAGGTGACGGAAATCGACGTGGCCTCCGGCGTCGCCCGCTTCTACAGCCGTGGGCGCGAGAGTGTGATCAAAGCCACCACGCCCTTCGGTTATGTGCTGGCTCCCGCCGGCACCGTCGTGGACCTGTATGTGGGAGACCGCTCCGTGGAGGTGATCGCCCTCAAGGGGACGGTGGACTTTGTACACGCCAAGAATAACGCCCGCTACGAGGTGCAGGCAGGCTCCTCGTCGCTCGTGGCCGACGACCAGTACGTGACGAGCGGCAAAGCGCTCGTGGACGCCGACTTCGATGACTGGAACGCACAGCGCGACAGTGTGTGGGCCAAACGCTTGGACGTCAAGGGTGACTCAACCCGCTACCTCCCGCCCCAGTTGGCCGACGAGGCCTACGAATTCGAGGAAAACGGACGTTGGGAGCGGGTCCAGTACGAAGGGGAATACCGAACGCTGTGGCGGCCCACACGCGTGGCCGCCGGCTGGGCTCCCTACTCGACTGGAAGATGGACCACCTATTATGGCGATCAGTGCTGGGTGCCGTACGAGCCGTTCGGCTACACCACCCACCATTACGGGAGCTGGGTGTTCATTCAGTCCTGCCGCTGCTGGTACTGGGCCCCGCCCCTGGTGACCGTCGTCACCGTGGCGCGTCCCTGGACCGTAAGCTACGGCTGGTACCCCGGACGGGTTTCCTGGATCTATAGCGACACAAACATCGGTTGGGTCCCGCTGGCGCCTTATGAACCCTACTACGCCCAGCGTTACTGGGGTCCCGGCTCCGTCGTGGCCGCTACCCTGAACCTGGCCGCAGCCGCCATCAACCTCGCCACCCTAAGCAATCTGGACCATGCCGTTTTCGTCGGGCACCGAGATTTCTGGGGTGTTGACAATTACAGCCGGCACATCGTTCGCAACATCAACCGGACCACCATCATCAACAACTATTACGCGTCCCCGGTGGTGGACCGAAAAGTGATCCGGGACTTCGATACCCGCAGGGATCGCTTCAATTTCGTCACCCGGGACGTAGCCTTCAAGCCGCACCGATCCGTGGTGGAACGGATCGATCAGAACCAGCGGCTGGCCGCGCGTCAGGAAAGGTTGGAAGCCCGGGCGCTCCTGAGAGAAACTCGCAACATTCGCCAGGGAACGTTGAATCAGGAGGCGAGGATCGAGCGGCCCAAGGTGACCAGCCGTCTGGTCTCGAGAGACAGCGTCGATCGGCCCGCCGGGGAGCTCAACCTACAGCAGCGGGAGTTGAAGCGGCAGGAACGACAGCAGAAGGCGTTGGAGCAGAGGGTTCTGAGCCGACAGCAACGCGAGGAAACGCAGCGACAGCAGATGGACGAACGTCGGCAGCCGCGCGAAGAGCGCCAGCCTGTCAGACCCGAACGACCCGATGCCGCCCAGCGCCAGCAACTGCGCGAGCAACAGCAGCAAATGCGGCAGCAGCAGATCGAGGAGCGCCGACGACAGCGCGAGGAATTGCGCCAGGCCGATCCCCAACAGCGCGAGCGACTCCTGGAGGAGGAGCGGCGTCAGCGGCAGCAGCGGCTGGAAGAACGACGCCAGATGCGCGAGGAGCGTCAGCAACTGCGCCCCGAGCGTCCGGAGCCCACCCAGCGGCAGCAATTGAGGGAAGAACAGCAGCAACAGCGACAGCAGCAACTGGAGGAACGACGCCGGATGCGCGAGGAGCGTCAGCAACTGCGCCCCGAGCGTCCGGAGCCCACCCAGCGGCAGCAGATGCAACAGCGACAACAGGAACAACCACATCAGCAGCCTCAGCAGCAGCCCCGGGACAAGCGCCGAAAACCGGGCGAGGAGGAACAGCAGCCTGGCGTAAGACCGCAGTAGCGGCTTCGGCGAATTCGTTTGAAGTTTTGTTGGAATCAGTTCACGCGGCCGCGTGAAAAACCGAAAACCCGGCGGAGTCCCCAGGGACCCTGCCGGGTTTTGTGATCATGGGAAGAAAGCCCAAGGTGAAGGCTTTTGCAGCACCATTAAGTCCCGTCACGACGGAATCGGGGGCGCAAAGGTCTTCGAAAAAACTGGATTCCGGCCTGTACGGAAAGAGGGTCGTGGAGCCGAAGCAAGTTGTGCAACAGGTTCAGGGGGATCCACTCCGGCTGAGGGGGCCCATTTCTAATCCCACGTCAGGATTTCTTCGTCGTAGATGGTTTCGATTTTCCGCTTGTGCTTCAGCTCTTCCTTAGCAAGCATCTCGAAAACCTTGGCCGTCTTCTCATGCATGCACTTGTCCTGCCAGGCGGCGTAGAAAGCGTGGGCCTTTTCTTCCTTCTTCATGGCGAGGGTCAGGGCTTCCTGGTAAGTCAGTCCCTCGTGAAACTTCACCTCGATCAGATAATCACTGATCTTGAGGTTTTCGACCTCGGGAAGCTTGACGTCGCCTAAGCTCACAGGGTCCAGCCCCTTCAGCAGGTCCCGATGCCGCTGCTCTTCCTCGACCATTTCCAGGAAAAATTTCTTGATCCCCGGGTTCTTGGCCCGATCAGCACACTGTTGATAGAATTCCATCGCCTTGATTTCCTTATCGATCGCAAAATTGATCACATCGTCCATCGAACTGCAGGAAACCGTGCTCATGCTCTCCTCCTCACTTGGATGATTTCGATCGTCTCAGCTAAAGGGACTCAAACAATGGGACAAAAGAAAACGTGGCGACATCGACCAGCCCGCGGTCGCTCAGCTTCAATTCCGGTATCACGGGCAGGGCCAGGAACGAAAGCGCCATGAACGGGTTGCGGAGGGCACCCCCATAGGCCATGACCCGCTGGTTGAGAGCGTCGATGCGTGCCACGACCTCTTCCAGGGGCTGATCCGACATCAGACCGGCGATGGGCAACGGCAACACCGACACAGCATCGTCCTCTGCACCGACGGCCATGCCCCCCCCTGCGGATCGAACGGCCTCCACGACCTTCAGAATCGCTCCATCCGAGGCTCCAACGGCGATCAGATTGTGGGAGTCGTGGGCCACAGTGGAGGCGATGGCACCCTTCTTCAAACCGAATCCTCGCACAAAGGCCACGGAAGGCCTTGCACCCGGCTCGTAGCGGTTGCACACGATGAGCTTGAGCACATCCCATTCCGTGTCTATCAGAATGCGACCGTTCTGTATCTTGGGATCCACAGAAATCTTGTCCGTCAGCAAACTCCCGTCCCGCACGCCGATCACGCGCATCCTGCCCGGTTGCGAGGGAACCGAGAGGTCGCCGACCGCGAGGGACCCCATCCGCATGGGACTCGGGGGCGGTGTGACTTCGGGAAACGCTCCACACAAAATTCGACCCTCCCGGGCCACTTCCCGGCCTCCCTTGAACACCCGGACAGGAACCCAGGGTTCCAGCGTCGGGCTGAGGGTCAGATCGGCCTGGAATCCCGGGGCCAGCGCCCCCATGGCCCGCAAACCGAAATAACGTGCCGGGGTCCAGGAGGCCAAGGTGATCGCGCGGATGGGATCGAGCCCCAAAGCCATGGCCTTGTTGACGATCGCGTTCATGTGACCCTCGCGCATCAGGTCATCGGGGTGCCGGTCGTCACTGACCAACATGCACTGTGGCCAACTGTGGTCGTCGATCAATGGCAGGAGGGCCGCCAAATCCTTGGACTGGCTCCCTTCCCGAATCATGATGTGCATGCCCTTGGCGAGCTTTTCCAGGGCTTCCGGGAGCGTCGTGCACTCGTGATCGGAGCCGATTCCTCCAAGCAAGTAAGCATTGAGGGCGTCACCCGTCAATTGGGGGGCATGGCCGTCCAGCACTTTCTCCTGGAACACCACGATCTTGTCGAGCACATCGGGTACGGCCATCGTAACCCCCGGAAAATTCATCATCTCCGCGAGGCCGATCACCCGCTCATGGGGCAGGAGCGAGAGCAGGTCCCCCGCACGGAGCACGGCTCCGGAGGTTTCCATGGGGGAGGCGGGAACGCAGCTGGGCAGGTTGAAGAACAGGTCAAGGGGCAGGAGCCGCGCCGAATCCAGGAAGTAGCGGATCCCGGCCAGTCCATGTACGTTCGCGATCTCATGCGGGTCCGCCACAACCGCCGTGGTGCCCCATCGCGAAGTCGGTCAGGCGGCGGCTCAGACGGTCCTCCCTG
>CAZGQL010000184.1:0-8228 GCA_964527905.1 uncultured Syntrophobacteraceae bacterium | reverse complement strand
TTTCCAACGGCGAAACGGTGAACAATGGGCGCCTGCGGCGCTCTCCAACTGTCGACGACAGGCGAATCGCTTATCTAGCACACAGACCAGTCGAGAGCAAGCGTTTTCCTTGAATCGGGTGTGATTCAGATGAGGCCGGCCATCAGGATTCCGTGATTCCCTCACGGCGAGCTGATGCGGACAGCCGGGCCGCCCGGATCACGGGGCACAATTTCCCCGATGCGAAACGCCTTCTGTCCCATGGCGTTGAGCAATTGAATGATTTCCTGGCACTGGGCGGCTCCGACCACGAGCATGAACCCGATGCCGTTGTTGAACACATGGAACATTTCCTCGTCTGGAATAGCGGCGCTTTCCTGAAGGAAGGTGAAGATGGGAGGCACCGACCAGGAGCCGCGGTGGATGAGCGCCTGGCAGGCCTTGGGCAGGATCCGGGGAATGTTGTCCCAAAAACCTCCGCCCGTGATATGGACCATGCCCGTCACGGGGAACTGGCGGAGTACCTTCAGCACGGGCTCCACATAGATGCGGGTCGGCTCGAGCAGTTCTTCCGCGACCGTGCGACTGCACCCGGGGATGAGAGCATCCGGCTTAAGCCGAAGCTGGTCAAACACAATGCGCCGCACGAGACTGTAGCCGTTGGAATGCAGGCCGCTCGAGGCCAGGCCGATGATCTGATTGCCCACGCGGATCGTCGAGCCGTCGATGATGTCGCTGTTTTCGACCAGCCCGACGCCGAATCCGGCTAAGTCGTACTCGTCTTCCTTGTAAAAATCCGGCATCTCGGCGGTCTCGCCGCCGATGAGCGAACAGTTGGCCTCCTTGCAGCCTGCCACGATGCCCCGCACGATTTGCTCCACCCGGTCGAGGTCAACCCGTCCCATGGCTAGGTAGTCCAGGAAAAACAGTGGCTTGGCCCCCTGGACCACGATGTCGTTCAAACACATGGCCACGAGATCAATGCCCACCGTGTCGTGTCGGTCCACCCAGAAGGCAATCTTGAGCTTGGTTCCCACACCATCGGTTGAAGCCACGAGCACCGGGCGTGAGAGGTTTTGACAGTTCACGGAAAAAAGCCCGCCGAAGCCGCCGATATCCGTGATGACTCCGCTGTGAAAAGTGCTGCGCACCAGGGGCCTGATGCGCGTGACCAGCTCGTTTGCCTTGTCCAGGTCTACTCCGGCCTCCCGGTAAAGGTCCTTCTTCATGGACGGATCTTAGCTCCTTGCCTCGGGAAGTTTGAAAAGATCGTGGCAGCCCCAGTTGGCGGCACTATACCACTTGTGTCGCCTCGTGACAAAAACTTCCGTCGGGGTGCACCATCATGCGGGAGCTCAAGGTCGCAAAGCGGGCGCGAAGGGTCTTGAGAGACAACCGTGACCATCCGTCTCCCGACGCCCCCAATGCGGTCTCCCGAAGCCATAGGATTCCTCCGTTGAGGGGAGTCTGGGGGATGTTTTCGTTGAAGATCCAAACCGTTACCCCTCCCCTTGATTCCCACTCGAGGAGTCTGGAGCGATCCCCCCAAAGGGGGAGTAAGGAGCGGCGGGATCTCCAATCACCCCATTGCCCGAACCCCCTCCGGCTAGTGGGGGCGTCGCGGGAATTCCGTGCGCCGTCGGAACGGATCCCTTGCCGGTCCGCTTTCAAACAGTCGAACATGTTCCCGCAGGCAGATCCCATCGACATCTCAATTCATGGATAGAAAAAAATATCTGTTGCCTTTCATTTAGGTAAATTGTTATCGTACTAATACCCATGTATTCATGGATTTGTTATTTGTACTCACTATCAATATGATATATTAAGCTTTACTTATAGTAGTACAACTTGCTGAGCCCGCCTTCATCTGAGCCTCCATTTCCGCATCTCTTTCATTTCGTGAATCGGCGCGGGCCCTTCGGAATGCCCCCAGGACCTGAAAGGGCCGTAGCGGCAGGTTTGGCGTCGTCTTTCGGCAGGTCTGTGGAGCGGGCTTTGACATGGAGGGCGGTCTTCGACTTGGACCCAAGGGAAAGGAGAGCACCATGGAACAGGTAGCCATCAAGGATAACGTGCTGGGAGGCAATCAGCCCTGTGCTTTCTGCGGGGACATTGTGGCGACCCATTTCGGACCGGAGCTGTTCGTGGAGGGAAGCATGCAGATTGTCTGTCGGGAATGTGGACACGATCATGCGCCCGGCCTGGCGGACTTGCTCGATCGCGCGGAGAAGGCCAGCTAGTGCTCCGTCACACTGACGGTTGGGGGTAAGCCCCCCATCCCGCTCGAGAGGGGATGGGGAAGGGGTGTTGCCTCAAGGGGCAGCCCAGTAAGAGCGTCAGGGAAGCCGTTTGGTCCGAGAGCGAGGGGGGGTACGTCCGGCCGCCCTGTGATGGCGTGTCAAGGCATCGTGGGCACGGCTTGCCCCGTGCCCACGATGGAGGGGTCGCATCGACGGCGTCGGTCAAGACCGGCTGTGAACCAGTTCTCCCCGAGCGTTCGTGATGCGGATGGAAATGCCGCGATCGCCGTCCAGGCGATGGGTTGCGCAGGAAATTCAAGGGTCGTAGGCGCGGACGGCCATTTCGATCTTGTTGAGGATCCCCTCATCCACCGCGCCGCCCTGGATCAGCGTCCGCGCCGCCTGGTGGACGCTCATGTTGATGGGCCCCAGGTTGTGGGTGGTGCCGACGATGAGGTTGGCCCGCGTGATGAGGCCCCTTTCATCCGTGGAGTAATCGTGAATGAGCGTTCCGCGCGGCGCTTCCACGACCCCCACGCCCCGGCCGGCGCAGGGCTCGACCTTTGCCCGGATGTTGGGGTCCGTGATTTCGGGGTCTTCGAGCAGCTCGATGGCGTGTTCGCAGGCATAAATCTCCTCGATGAGCCGGGCCCAGTGATAGAGCAGGGTCGCCTGGGCCGGCCTTCCGAATTTCTCCCGGAATTCTTCGAGCTCCGCCTGAGCCAGGGGGGTCGGGATCCGGTCGACCACGTTCAGGCGCGCCAGGCAGTTGGCCCGGTAGATGCCCTTGGGATCGTTCAGATCCATGGAAAACCCTTCGTCCCAGCAGCGGGCGTAGGGGATTTTTCCGTAGGAATGCGGCACCACGTGCTCCCCCAGGTAATCCGTGTAGTCCCGGGGGGCGAAGTCGGTCGTGGTCCCGTCGGGCTTCATGAGCCGGATGTTCCCGTCATAGAGGTTCAGGGCCCCCGTGTCGTCCACGGTGCCGATGAAACCGGTCTTGATGACCCCGAGGGATTCGATCGTATCGAGATACTTGGGGAACACCTGCGTCTTGGCAAAATCCATGGTGAAGCGGGCGAATTCGAGGAGCTCGCGCATCTGGGCGAGGAACTCCTTGCGATCCTCCTCGAGAAGAGGCCTCGAAAACCCGCCGGCCACGCCCGCGTGGGGGTGGATGGCCTTGCCCGAGAATTTTTCCAGGATCATCTTGGCCATGTAGCGCATCTTGACGACCTTTTGCGCCAGTTCGGGGTTGGCCCTGGCGACCCCGATCACGTTGCGCACGGCGTAATCGCTGTCCGGCCCCATCACAAAATCCGCCGCGGCCAGGAAGAAAAAGTGGAGCAGCTTGTCTTCGGCGTGGGCGATGGTCTGCATGAGTTCCCGGAGCTTTCGGCCCGCCGGGGGCGGGGTGACCCCGAAGCAGCCGTCCACGGCCTTGTTCGAAGCCAGGTGATGCATCCAGGGGCAGATCCCGCAGATGCGGTTGACGATGCGGGGGATTTCCTCGGCTGGTTTCCCCTCCACGAATTTTTCGAAGCCGCGCAGGGACATCACATGGACCTTGGCATCCGCCACGTTGCCCTGGTCGTCCAGGTGAATGGCGATGGATGCGTGGCCCTCGATGCGCGTGATGGGCGCGATCTGAATGACTTGAGACATCAGCGGACCTCCTTCCGTTTCGGGCGCGGCCGCAGCAGGCCGTGGGCCCCCGAGAAGCGCAGCAGGGAAACGTGCTCCGGGAGCGACTGCACGTCGATGCCGTTGGACGCGAGCGCGTTCACCATGCCCAGTAGCTGGTTGCCGTCCTCCTTGACCGGGCCGTAGCAGCCCCGGCAGGGGACGCGTGCCACCATGCAGCGGGGAACCAGCTTGTCGCCGCCACAGCCCGCCTTGGTGACGGGCCCCATGCACAGAAACCCCTGCTCCAGCAGGCATCGCATCTTATCGAGGGGCTCGTCGGGCGCGGCATACTGCGGGGCCTGAAGAAACCGGCGCAGCTGCCGCACCTGCCCCTTGCCCTCCCGGATGGTCGGGCAGGTGTCGCAGACGCTCTTGGATGCCAGAACGGGCGCCTTGCCGTCGAGCAGCGCCGCAAGCGCTGAAAACACCTGGTCGGGATGGGGCGGGCACCCCGGAAGGTAGACGTCGACCGGGATCTTCTCATCGAGGGCGTAACAGGCATCGAGGAGAGGCGGGATGCCGTCGTCGGGCACGACGTCACAGGGGTCCGTGGTTTCCGTGGCATAGTACCGGTCCAGGATGTCCTGGTTTTCGTAGGAATTGGCCAGGGCCGGGATGCCGCCGTGGGTGGCGCACGTTCCGAGCGCGATGATGCACTTGCATTTGCGGCGCATTTCCTCGGTGACCTCGAGGTGCTCCCGGTTGCGGATCCCGCCGCTGATGATGCCGACCTCCGCTTCGGGAATGCTCAGGTGCTTCCCGTCGCCCAGCTGACCCAGATACTTGTGGTCCATGATGACCGGCATGTGAACGAATTCAACGAGGTTGAGCACGTCCAGCAGTCGCTCGCCCAGGTCCACGATCGAAATCTCGCAGCCCGAACACGCGTTCAACCATTCTTCGGCTACTTTGACTGGCATGGGGGTTATCCTCTCTCCTGGGAGCGACCGTTCATCTGGGAGCGGTTCTCGGCCGAGTGGGTCTTTTTGCGAATCGACCATTCCTCCACCTTGGTGAGGAGCTGGGTGCCGTAGAGCGGGGCGGCCGAGCGGTCGACCTCCTCGATGGCCCGCCCCTTGGCGTGCGCCAGCACGGCCCGCCCATGGACCGTTCGGGCGATGACTGTGGTCCAGCCCTCCTCGGATCCGATGCCGCCGAAGGCGATGTCGGCAAACTCGGCGGCGTAATCGTCGCAATAACGGCACGCGTAGCGCTTCATGAATTCCAGTTCATCCAGCGGCAGCAGGCGCTTCTCGCCGCTCTGGAGGTGAACGATCAAATTTTCCTTCACGTTCACCTTCACGACCTCGTCCCATTGGAAGCCCCCGAGGGTCTCGAGGCGCTCGCGCTCGTCGGCGCCGAACTTGAAGTTGCCCGTGCAGAAGAGGCCCAGGTGATAGCGGATGGCGTCGGCGGGGACGATCCCCAGTGCCTCCATCTTGCGAACCGTCTTGATCTGGCAGGGGGTGCCCACGAAGGCGACCCGCCGGAGTCCCTGGCGGCTCAGCTCCTGGAGCTCCTGGATCGTCGGGGCGTACGTGGAATATTCGTCGCCGAAAAGCTTCATGCCGTGGGAGGCGTCGAAATGGAACCCGGCGGCTTCCAGGATCTCATCCCGGGTCGTGGCCAGCCAGGGCTCCCGCTGGAAGGGGCCCGTCTGCCGGGTCACGATGGCGCCGTCGATGAAGCCCATCTGGAGCAGGTGTACCAGCAGCGCCGTCACCACCCCGCCGTCCGTTCCGCGCGCCCGGATTTCGCCGTCCAACGCCCGGGCAGACGTCACCTCGAGGACGCGTCCGATGGGGGCGCTCCAGCCCACCACCCGCTTCTGCTCTTCGTCCAAGTCGTGGATTTCGGGGCAGATGAGGTAGCAGATGCCGCACTCGATGCATTTTTCGACGTCGGCATAGCAGGGGATCCCGTCTTCATCGATCTTCAGGGCGCCGTAGTTGATGGCCGTGCAGAAGGACACACAGCCGCCGCAGCGGTGGCACAGTCCCCGCTGCTGGACTTCCTGGGTCAAGTGGAAAAACGTCTTCATGGCTCATCTCCTAGCCGGCGGCCGCCATGGGCTCGGCGCGCAGGGGGTTGGGTCCGATCTCCCGGATCTTTTCCGTGAAGCGGGTCACGAGCTCGGCGAATCGCGGGGCCTCGGCGGAGCTCACCCATTCGAGGGCGAACCGCTCGGGGTCGATGCCGAGGCTTTCGAGGACCAGGTGGATGGCTTGAAAACGAGTGGCTGCCTTGTGATTACCGTCCAGGTAATGGCATTCTCCGAGGTGTCACCCCATGACGAGGACGCCGTCCGCCCCCTTGGACAGGGCGTGGACGACCAGCTCGGGGCTCACCATCCCCGAGCACATGACGCGGATGGGTCGCATGTTGGCGGGGTACTGGAGCCGTGAAACCCCGGCGAGGTCTCCGCCGGCATAGGCGCACCAGTTGCACAAAAACCCGATGATGACGGGCTCAAACGATTGTTCCATGGCTGTCTCCTTAAACCGATCTAGGCCGATCCCAGCAAGGCGTCCACTTCCGCCTGGAGCTGCCCGGTGGTGAATCCGTGAACATAGATGCCGCCCTTGGGACAGGTCGCCTGACACAAACCACACCCCTTGCACAGGGCGCCGTCGGCCTCCACCCACTTGACGGAGCGGCCTCCCTGTTGTTCTTCGCGCAACCGGATGGCCCGGTACGGGCAGACGTCGACGCAGAGGGCACAGCCGTCGCAGCGGTCGGTCACGAAGGATTTGATGGCGTCCAGCTGCATCGTGCGCTTCGAGAGGATGACGTTGGCCCGGGCGGCGGCCGCCTTGGCCTGGCCCACGACTTCATCGATGGGCTTCGGGTAGTTGCACAGTCCGGCCAGGAAAAGACCTTCCACGGACATGTCCACGGGCCGGAGCTTGGGGTGGGCCTCGTTGAGAAAACCGTCCTCGTTGTGGCCGCATTTGAAGATTTCGATCAGGTCGCGGTTGTCGTGGGGCACGATGGCCGAAGCGAGAACGAGGCGGTCGGCGGGAATCACGATGTCCCGCTGCAAGATGGGGTCGAAGGTGGAGACACGGAGGGCCTCCCCGTCCTGCAGGGTCACGCTCGGCTTGCGATCGCGGCTGAACCGGATGAACACCACCCCGAGGGAGCGGGCCTTGCGGTAGAGCTCTTCACGCTCCCCGTAGGTGCGCACGTCGCGGTAGAGGATGGTGACCTCCATCTCGGGATTGAGCTCCTTGAGCTTGATGGCGCTCTGCACCGAGTGGGCGCAGCACAGACGGCTGCAGTAGGGCCGTTCGGGCTCGCGCGAGCCGACACACTGGATGAACACGATGGATTCGGACCGTGCCAGGGCGGACGGATCCTCCTGCAGGAGCGCGTCGAATTCCAGGTGCGTCACCACGCGCTCGTCCCGGCCGTAGCCGTACTCGGTCGGGGTGCTTTCCCGGGCGCCCGTGGCAAGGATGGCCGCCCCGTAATGCACGGTTTCGACGGTCCCGTTGCGGCTCACTTCGCTCACGAAGTGTCCCACGGATCCCGTGGCGTTCAGCAGGCGGGCCTGGGTGAGCACCCGCACCTTCGGGTGCGCCGTGACCCGTTCGATCTGCTGTTCGAGCAGCGGTCGGATGGGGTTGCCCCGCCAGGTTTCATGGATCTTCCAGGCGTTGCCGCCGAGACGATCGGATTGCTCGATCAGGACGACGTCGTGGCCCTGGTCGGCCAGGGCCAGGGCCGCCGTCATGCCCGCCACGCCGCCCCCCACGATGAGGGCCCGTTGGACCACGTCCACTTTCGGGCGATCCAGGGAGTCGTTCAGGACGGCCTTGGCCACGGCCATGCGCAGCTGATCCTTGGCCTTTTCCGTGGCCCGTTCCGGGTCCGATTGATGCACCCAGGAATTCTGGTTGCGGATGTTGGCCATCTCGAGCAGGTAGGGGTTGAGGCCCGCCTCCCGCAGGGTGTCCTGGAAGAGGGGCTCATGGGTGCGGGGCGTGCAGGCCGCGATGACGATGCGGTTGAGCCGCTCCCTGCGGATCGTTTCCCCCAGCAGGACCTGCGTGTCGGTCGAGCACGTGAACAGGTTGTTGGTGACGAAGGTGACATGGGGGAGCGTGCGGGCATACTCCGCCAGTTCGTTCACGTTCACCACGTTGGCGATGTTGATCCCGCAGGAGCAGACGAAGACCCCGACCCGCGGCTCCTGGCCCGAAACGTCCTGCTCGGGCGGATAGGTCTTGGTGCGCGTCAGGGACTCCTTGGCGGAGGCCAGGGACCGGGACGCCTCGGAAGCCGCCGCGGATGCCTCGGTGACGGCGCGGGGGATGG
>CAZGQL010000183.1:0-8249 GCA_964527905.1 uncultured Syntrophobacteraceae bacterium | reverse complement strand
CTTACCTGTTGATTCTCGGCCTGCAATTCATTCCGATCAAGGATTTCGTCGGCAGCGGCCGATTCCCCGGCTTCCTCCAGAGCCGTTGCCAGGTGGAAGTATGCGGAGGCGTTTTCCGGGTCGATACTCAAAGCGCGTTCCCAGGCGAACACGGCGCCCGCACGGTCCCCCACGTCGAAAAGCGCCTTCCCCATCTGCGAATAGACAGTCGAGACGTCTCGGGACAAGCCGTCCGGAGACCAGGAACGCCTCGCACTCTCTTGGAGCATTTCCTTGTAGTCGTCCCAGGCTCTTTCGTCTCCAAATCCGTTTTGGAGGTAGAATTTCAGGACTTCGGCGGCCGCATCCACGTGGCCGGCGGCCCTCAGCATGAGATATGCGTTGCGCAGAACTTCCGGGTCGGACGGCCTCAGTTCCATGGCCGTGTAGAGATGCGTGAGGGCTCCGGTAGGATCACCTTGTTCCCAACGCACCACTCCCAGGTTGCAGTGGGCTGCCCAATGGTCAGGGTCCGCTTCGAGTGCCATCTCAAAACAGGCTTGGGCTCGATCCAGCCTTCCTCTCGCGTATTGGGTCTCCCCCTGTTCGTTCATGAAGTCCGCGGCGGAAAACGGGCTGGTTACAGACCTCGGAGTCAGAAGGCTGTCCAGGAGGGATCGCGCCTCCTCATCGCTCGAATGGGATTCGAGGTAGTTTTCCAAAATCTTCTGGGCCTCCTGGGACCGTCCGAGGGCGACGAACACCTTGCTGGTGTTCAAGATCGCTTCTCGGTTTCCTGGATCCAACTCCAGTGCCTGAGTGAGGCTGTTAAGCGCCTCCTCCACACGACCATGGCGCCAATAGAGGCTTCCCAACCGGCTGTGTGCGGTGGGGTTGAAAGGCTGGGACCGGATCGTCTTCAAAAGTTCGTCTTCTGATTCCTCGACTGGAGACTCATGTGAACGAAACTGAGTGGGTGAAGCGTCTCGAGACCCATCTCCTCTTTGGTTGGAGCCAGAATGGACTTGATCGTGATTGTCGTTGCCTGGATTCATATTGGCTGATCCTTCTCAAACGGGCTGGTGTGTACTGAACCCACTGGCATTCGGTGGTGCCCATCTCTGATGAACGATGGAGAACACAAAGCATGCCGTTCCTGTCATGACGCCTGGGCCCGGGACCTCCAGCGGTTCAGGGGGAGGGGCGCCGCGATCCAGGATTGACGAAGGTCTCACAGCACCTCGTCACGCACGTCAGGTGTGGTCTTCGGCAATCCTCTCCCACGCGTTTACCAAATATCGTGCCAGAGCCGATGTGCTCGTAGGGAAGCTTCCGACGGAATCGATCTCCTTCGCTTCTCTAACCCCCTACACGCCACAAAGCATTCGATTGCACGAGAGCTGCCCTTGTCAAATTCGTACTGGCCGAAAAGTGAGGCGCTTTTCAAACTGGTGAACGGTAGGGTCGCCGGTGCTGAAGGCTGCGGCGGGAATCGAACGGAGGAAATGATCCCATTGGAGGACCGACCGTGGTCACCGGTCTTATCAACCTGTTGACTAATGTCATGCCACCGATCGCGCTCTTGGGTGTCATAAAATTGGCTTATCTGTGAGGACGAGGTGCGCGACAGTCCCTTCCATGCGCATGGATCTCTGGACGCATCACTTCGAATACACACTGGCACGGTCTTTGATTTTGTCTGCTGAAGATTTGAGGCGTCCGGCATTCCCCCCAGGGCACCTGAAGGTGACGGTGAGTGTCGGGATTGGTGTGAAGGTTTTTTACAAGGGAAAAGGCCATGGAAGCCTTCCGTGTTTGTGTGGTCGTGCCTCATGGGTATGTTCATGCGGCCTGTTTTGCCGAACTCGCTTTGTTGCTTCGGTATTCGCTGACATCGATGGGGTACGACTGTGATATCGCCCTGAATGAACTTTCCCTCGAGCGTGTCAACATCATTTTGGGAGGGCACCTCTTAGGACCCGAGACCCGTTTCGACGGCCACCGGGTCATCCTTTATCAACTCGAGCAGCTTTCCGAATTCGAAGGCTGGTTCAGCCCGGAGCGAAGCGAGTTGCTCTCCCGCGCCGACGCAGTGTGGGACTACAGCCCAGAAAACATTGCCTTCCTGCAAAAGAAAGGTATCCCAGCAACCTATGTCCCATTGGGCTTTCATGAGGCGTTAAAAGCTATCCCGGAACACATCCAAAAAGATATCGATGTCTTGTTCGTTGGAAGCTTGAATGAACGGCGGAAACGAATCCTTACAACACTGAGGGAACGTGGGTATACTGTAAAAGAAATATTTGGAGTGTATGGAAAAATAAGAGATCAATTTATAGCTAGATCGCGTCTTATCATTAACATACATTTCTATGAAACGAGCATATTTGAGGCAGTACGTATATCATATCTTCTCAATAATAGGGCATTTGTAATAACAGAACAGTCCTCATCATATCCATGGGCGGGAGTTCCACTCCCCTGCGTGACCTACGATGAGCTCGTCGACGCATGTTCCGCCTGGCTTTCAAATGAAGACCGCAGGGAAAAGGTCCGGATTGAGATGGCAAGGGCCTTCGAAAGGCTCTATCCCATGACAAACATCTTGGCCAAGGCCATCGAACAGACCGAGGCATGCAGGGATGCACGGAGGGCAAAGCTCGAGGGATCCGGCCCGCCTCAGATGTCGTGCGTCCCGAAGATCCTGAACATCGGCAGCGGCAAGGACTTTCGTGAGAACTGTCTCAACATCGACTTCAATGAATATTGGAACCCAGACATTGTCTTGGACCTTTGCGAGCCCGTCGACCACCAGGCAGTGTATCAGACTCGTCGATTCGGCCCTGTGAGGCTCGATGCGGGATACTTTAACGAGATCCTGGCGAATGATGTCCTTGAGCACTTGCCGGATCTTGCAACGGCCATGAGCTCCTGCCTTGCCCTTCTTTGCGAAGGGGGACGCATGCGCATCAGGGTCCCCTATGACCTGAGCCATGGAGCCTGGCAGGATCCTACTCATGTGCGAGCTTTCAATGAGCGCAGTTGGCTTTACTATACGGACTGGTATTGGTATCTCGGCTGGCGGAAGGCCCGATTCGACCTGGAGGAACTGGTATTCACCCCAAGCTCCCTCGGCACGGAGCTGATCGCCAAAGGTACGGCGGAAGCAGACTTGCTGAGGGTGCCTCGGGCCATTGACGAGATGCAGGTTGTGCTTCGCAAACGACGGCTCAATCTCGAAGAAGAGGCCGTGGTTGAAAGGTTTCCAAGCGGTTCTGGAGGGCGGGAGTATTGCGTCAAGTCGGGTTGCGCCCGGGGTGGCCAGGAAGGTAGGCCACCTCGCTCCGCTTCTCCATTGCCACGCTTGGGTCCGGCGTCTCCTGATACCGCGAACCGCGAGAGTTTTTTCATGTCAGCCAGAGGCAAACGGTAATGCGGCTCAAATAAACTATATTGTTGGAAGTTCGATCGATGATGAATATTTTATACATCCAATCGCCAATCTATGATTATCTTACAGCTACATTGATCGAGGGTTTAACTTTACTGGGGCACCGCGTATTGTGCTCTGAAAACAGTAACTATGGGATTAAAATAAGTGACGATGACATCGTAGAGTATGCAGAGTCTGCCGATTTGATTATTGTTGGAAGTAATCATGGTGTCAGAAGTTACCTTGTTCAG
Organism: uncultured Syntrophobacteraceae bacterium; assembly: GCA_964527905.1. Lineage (GTDB taxonomy): Bacteria > Desulfobacterota > Syntrophobacteria > Syntrophobacterales > Syntrophobacteraceae > CALBZH01. The sequence continues at coordinate 4,586 of CAZGQL010000183.1, read as the reverse complement.
GGAGTATCAAATCCTAGAAAAGTTTTTGTTGATGGTTCAGATAGCCAGAATTTCAATATCGAAAATAGTATAAGGTTTAAGTTAATTTTCAAGCGAGAGTTAAATAGAAAATATACTGAGGCAGAAAGAGAATTTATATATCCATTACCATTTGCTGCGGAAAGAAGATATTTTATAGGTAAGTCAGATATTGTGCAGAAAGACTTACTCGTGACCTTCTTGGCAAATATGGATACTAATCCGCTTCGCTATTCTATTCATCAAAGACTCCGTAATTTCTCTGACCCACGAATCATTTCGGGGAAAACCCATGAACGCGCATACAATCCACAAAGATCCGAGTCTATCCCCTTGGAAACCCCGATCTATCGCACAATGCTCCACCGGAGTTTGATCTCGATCAACGTCGCAGGCGCTGGCTACGATTGCGCCAGATATTGGGAAATCCTGGCCGCCGGCGCAATGCTTTTCACACAAGAATTAGACATTGTCATTCCAAATGGTTTTACTGACGGTGTTGATTGTGTTGTATTTCATTCTCTAGAAGACTTCGATGAAAAAGTTACCTACTATCTGAAGCATCAAGAACTCTCGAAAAAAATCGCAGCCAAGGGATATCAGCGCTTGTTATCACATCATACGACTCGGGCACGAGCGCAATATTTCTTGAGCAAAGTCGCGACAAGTATCGAAAGGCCTGGATACTGCCATAGATTTCTTCACCCTGAAATACGAGCTTTGGAATCCATCTGTCAAGGGAGAGGGATTGATGTAGGGTGTGGCAGCAGTAAAACAACGCCAGACTGCTTAGGTGTCGATATCACTCCCGGTGGAGCCGTGGGTTCTGTAGGATCTGAAATGGGTCGAATCTCCACTGCAGACCTCGTTGCTTCAGGAGACTGTCTTCCCATGTTCGGCGATGAGTCCCTCGACTTCGTGGTGGCCCGACACAACCTGGAGCACTACCATGATCCGAAGGGGGCCTTATCCGAGTGGCGGCGCGTCTTGAAGAAGGGGGGGCGGATTGGGGTCATTGTTCCCGATCATGACCAAGTTGACACCTACCAGCTGGACCCAACCCATTTCTGCCACTTCAATCGACATTCGCTGGCTGAGTTGGTGACTCAGGTGGGCGGTTTAAAGATTGAGCGTATTGAAGAGTGTGTCCCCAATTGGAGTCTCCTTGGCGTGTTTCAAAAGGAGCGCTGAGCGGTCTCAATGACCATGAGACCAATCCATGCACCCACGCTGACTCCCGCCGAAGTCTGAGGTCAAGGATGGGGTGCAAGACGCCGCTGCAGTCGCGTGCCCGCTTCGGTCCGGGCTTGTCTTGGCGGCAGGTGCAGCGGGGCATGATGGCGATCAGGGTGTGGTGGGAGTCAATGTCTCATGCCCTCGTCCACCCGCCAAGGCGCATTGGAGGGCGCCGTTGGGGTGAAGGGTGTAGGTGACGGTGCCGGCGGCTGCGGTTCCCGTCCAGGTGACGGCTAGGGTATTGCCGCTCAGGGTTCCGGTACCGGAAAACACCTGGTTGGCGAGGTTCCAGGTGATCCGGTAGTGGGTTCCGGTCCGTTCAATGACGGCCGTTCCGACGTAGCGCGCCCCGTCGGGCTTGATCCCTTCGACCTGGTAGCGGCCTTCAATCCGAGGCGCCGGAGAGGATCCTGGGCTCCAGGAGCCTGGCGTCCCCGTCACGGTGGTTCGCCCCACAAATGGTTCCATCCACCCAATCCTGGAAAGGTCCAAGTGATAGCCAAAAAGGGACATTCCCGAAAAGGCCGCGGCAGCGGCCAGGGTGAGCACGAGGGCCAGGGCGATCCCTAAGATCACCACACGATGGGGGGCGATCCAGGCACGCAAGACTTGCGGCGTCCCAGGTTTCGGGCGGGTGCGAAGGGGGATAACGACGCCAGTTTCCCGCGGGAGAGGCTGCGGAGTCGGTAGCGGGGCGAAAGCCGCCTCCTCCTGATCCCCGTTGGGCGCTGCTTCGAGGGACGTATCCGATTCGGGGGTCACTTCGGCGGAGCCGGCGATGCCGTGGGCGTCTCCGGTGGGGACCTCCGCCGGGAGGATTCGGCAATCCACGATCTTGGTCGTGGGGGTTCGCGCGTAGGCCGCTAGGCTGTCCGGGTTGGCCAGGAGGTCCAGGTCCTCGAGCATTTCCAAGGGATGCTGGTAGCGAAGCGCCGGGTCCTTCTGGAGGGCCTTGGTCAGGATGCCGGACAGTGGGCGGGGAATGCTCGGAAGGATCGGTTCAACAGGGATGGGAGGCGCGTGCAGAATCCGATCCCTGACGGCTGCGGCGCTTTCACCATGGAAAGGGAGTCTTCCACACAGCATCTGGTAGAGGACGGTCCCGAGAGAAAAGAGGTCCGAGCGACTGTCGACCGCCTGGCCCATGACTTGCTCTGGTGACATGTAGAAGGGCGTTCCGAGGATGGCTCCGACTGTTGTGGCCGGACCGAATGGCAGCTGCGCGATCCCGAAATCCATCACTTTAACGTCGCCCGTGGGGGTGATCATGATGTTGGACGGCGTGATGTCCCGGTGGACGATGTGTTCCTCGGCGGCGGCGCTCAACGCCAGGAGGACCTGCCTCGCAATGCGGAGGGCTTCCACGACCTCGAGGCGTTTGCGGTCGCGAAGCACCTGGGCCAGTGACTGCCCTGAGACCAGTTCCATGCAGATGTAATGGCAGTTTTCCGCTCGTCCGTACGCATAGATGGTGACCACGTTCGGATGATTCAGCCGCCCCGCGGCCTTGGCTTCCTGAATGAGGCGCTTGGGGGCTTCCTCCCCCTTGAGCCCCCGCCTTCGGCTCCCGGGACGTCCTCGTCAAAGAGGATCTTCAAGGCCACAGGGCGCGAGAGGACCGTGTCGAAGGCCTGGAACACCAGCCCCATGGATCCGCGAGCAAGGTACCGGTCGATCCGGAACTGGTGGATCCGTTTGCCCAGGAGGCTCTCGGGGTCTGTCATGGTGGCTCCCGCTACGGGACTCAAACGGTTCAGGGGAATCGAGGTTCAGACGCAGACCAGCGACCGGTGTCGGATCCCATTGGCGCCGGGATGCGGACGTAAGCCATGGAAAAAGGAACGGCAGTCGGGCCCGCCTCGGGCGTGGCCCAAGGCCTTGGGGATTGACAGAGGCGGCGTCGAAGTGCTATGGGTAAGTCCTCTTGATCCCTTCACATTTTTGGTCAATCAGGTGTTCACCGTACCGTCTCTCGACCGGAAGACATCCTAGCATGGGTTGGCACGCTGCTGCAAAGCCATAGGGACTGCCCAACGGGAAAGGGAACCCATGATTCCAGAAGGGGTTCGGCGGGATTTTGCGCTGCTCATCTCCAGCCGGGTTTGCACCCGCACGGGGGACGGGTTCCTGCGGGTCCTGGCCGTCCTCCTGGTGGCGGAGAAGAGCCGCGATCCCATGATGGCCGGCCTGGTCCTCGTGTTCCGGTACGTGTGCGAAATCGTGATCAACGCCATCTCGGGGCCCGTGGTCGATCGCATGCGCATCCGAACCTCTCTGATGGTCTCCGACGCAGCGCGCACGGTCCTGGGGCTGCTCCTGATCGGCGCCGTCCTGCTCGGCTACCCCTATCCCGTTTACCTGGTCCTTTCGTTCCTTGGGGATTTCGTCTTCATCTTCTTCAAGCCGGCGGTGGACAAGGTGGTGAAGGTGAGCTTCCCGGTGGTCCAGGGGACGAAGATCCTTTCCTACGTCGATGCGGCCAACCACGTGAGCAACATCGCGGGCTACGCCCTCGCCAGCCTGGTGGCTGGCTGGCTGGGATTGCGGGTGGCCGTGTTCTTCGGGCCCGGCTTCTTCTTCCTTTCATTTCTCCTCGTCTGTCTTTTGCGGCTTCCGGGGGAGAAGGTCATCGATTACTCCCGGGTGCGCAAGAAATCCTACTGGGCGAGCCAGAAGGAAGGATTGCTCTACACTTGGGCCAGCGCTCCCCTTCGCCTTCTCTTGATCGGCCGTTCGCTAGTGGCCGTCGGGCGGGGGGCGTTCACGGTGCTCTCCGTCGTGTACCTGAACGAGATCGCCAAGGGGCTTTCGGCCTACGGGTATTTTGAGTCGGCCCAATCGGCGGGCAAGGTCGCCGTCACGGCCCTGGTGATCCCGTTTTTTTTCGCCCGTCGCTCCCCGTTTGTGCTCACGGCCCTGTCGCTTTTTGTCATCGGGCTGGCTTTTTTCGGTTTCAACATTGTCCACGACGTGGTCCTGGCCTGCGTGGTGGGGGCGATGGTCGGGGTCGGCCAGGCCGCCGAGGCGCTCGGCATCGACGCGGTCATCAACAAGCATGCGGACGCCCACATCCAGGGCCGGGCCAAGTCGACGACCAGCTTCGGGAGCCGCCTCTCGGGGCTTGCGGCCATTGGGCTTGTCTACTTTCTGGTCCATTCCCTCCACGTGAGCGCCCGCTCGATGTTCGGGTGGCTGGGGGTGTTTCCCTTTTTGGGAGGGCTGGTGTTTTTCCTGGGACGTGCCGCGGAAAAGCGGGTCGAGGAGAATCGGAGCCAACCATCGGAGGAGGTCGAGGCCCCTTATGCACGATGATGCGTTGCACCAGCCGGATA
>CAZGQL010000182.1:0-8272 GCA_964527905.1 uncultured Syntrophobacteraceae bacterium | reverse complement strand
ATCTTGGCACACTTCATTCTGAAGGTCCAGCATTATGACGTGCGATCGCCCTGGGATCCCGATCCAAATTGATTGACAGCAAGGCGAAAATTGGGCAAACGTACGATTCAGATGCCTTTGAAAACATGGAAAAATTGAGAGGAGGAGGGGCGCACAATGAAGAGGGGTGTGAAAGGTTTCTCATGGTTCGTGGCGGCGGTTTTGCTCTGCCTTCCGATGGGGCCTCGGGAGGCGTTGGGATCGGGGTTTGCGCTGTACGAGGCGGGGGCACGCGCCAACTCCCTCGGCTCGACCCTTGTGGGGCGAGCCGACGACCCATCGGCGGTCTTCTACAATCCCGCCGGCATCACACAGCTTCCAGGCTTGCAGTTCATGGGGGGATCCATCATGATCGCCCCATCGACCGATGTGAAAACCATCGGCAACCGGCTCAATCCTTTCTCCAGACAAGAGATCACTTCGCAAATGGATGGGCATGTCTGGTTTCCACCACACCTATATTTGACTTATCAGATCAACAATTCTCTCTGGTTCGGCTTCGGCCTGTTCACGCCGTTCGGTCTCGGTACCGAATTTGACGGTGACTGGCCGGGACGGTTCAACAGCTACAAGGCCATTATCCAGACTCTCAATATCAATCCCAACATCGCCTGGAAAATCAATGATCAGCTCTCCGTGGCGGCCGGCTTGGACGTCATGTGGTTCGACCTTGAACTGCGTAACAAGATCGCGTTTCCCTTGGGGCAAGGCCGTTTCACGGAAATCGATCAACGGCTCATCGGGGATTCCTTCGGAGTCGGCGGCAACGTCGGGATCCGTTATCAGCCTTTCGACTGGATGGCCATCGGGGTTTCCTATCGGAGCCAGATGACCCAGGATGTGGACGGCAAGGCGGATTTCACCAAGGAAATCACCCTTCCGAGGTTTTTTGACGACACGGGGGCGAGCGGGTCCATCACCCTTCCGGACAATGTCTTCATGGGGGTGGCGTTCTATCCGACCAAGGATCTCAGCATCGAGGTCGGCGCGTTTTGGACCAACTGGAGCACGTTCAAGAAGTTGACGATCGACTACGACCAGCCCATCGTTCCGGCTCTGCCCGGCAGTCGGGCGGTCTCGTCGGTCACCCGCGAGAAGAATTGGGAAGATACCTGGCGGATCCACGGCGGCATCGAGTACAAGGTGAATCCGTATTTAGACCTGAGGATGGGCTATGAATACGATATGGAGCCCTCACCCGACGAGCACGTGGACTATCTGATTCCCGCCAACGACCGGCACCTGTTCGGCTTCGGCACGGGGCTCCACTGGTGCGGCTGGAACCTGGACCTCTCGTACATGTATCTCCTCGTCGAGGACCGAAACGTGGAGGCGAGGCTGTCCGAAGGGATTCTCAACTCCAAGTTCCAGGGGGGGGACGCCCATCTCGTCGGCTTCAGCTTGAGTCATAAATTCTAGACCTTGTTGGGTTGAAACACGCGTGCTGCCCACGGAGCCTTCCTCCAGGAAGGCCCGTGGGAGCATGCGGTTGGGCGTCCGCGATCGAGGGGAGGCGTTTGATGGCAGAAGACTTGAAAAAGATGTACCGGACGGTGATGGAGGATCATTTTCCCGATTCGCTGACCATCCGATTCGGGGATCAGGAGCTCCAATACCGTAAACGAACCTGGAAGTTTCCGGACTCGAAGGGCGAACTTATCGAAAAGGGGTTGCGGTATGGGGAGAACCCTGGTCAGGAAGCAGCCCTTTTCGAACTGGTGGGCGGGAACCTTGAGTTGGGGGGGTGCCGGTTCATCGATCCCGGCAACGGCCTCGTGAGCGCCATCCGGGAAGAGGACATGCTCCAGGAGGGCAAACACCCGGGCAAGACCAACCTGACGGACCTGGATAACGGTTTAAACATTCTCAAGTTCATGATGCACAAACCCGGAGCCGTCATCCTCAAACACAACAACCCCTGCGGGGCCGCTCTGGGACAGACCCTGGCCGATGCCTATCACCGGGCCAACCGGGCCGACCGGATCGCCGCCTTCGGGGGGTGCCTGGTGGTCAACCGGCCCCTCGACAAGGCAACCGCCGCCATGGTTTCCCAGAATTACCTGGAGGTGGTCGCGGCGCCCGACTACGAGGAAGGGGCCCTGGACGCCCTCAAGAGTCGGCCGAACCTGCGGATCATCCAGGTGGCCCGCATCGACCGCCTTGCAGACTACGTCCAGCGTCGGTTTGTGGATTTCAAGTCCCTCATGGACGGAGGACTCATCGTTCAACAGTCTCCCCTCAACAAAGTGCTGGAAGCCAAGGACCTCAAGCTCGCCGAAACCACCCATGAGGGAAAGACCTACCGGATCAGCCGGGCTCCCACGGAGCGGGAAATGAACGACCTGCTGTTCGGCTGGTTCATCGAGCAGGGGGTGACCTCCAATTCCGTGCTCTACGTCAAGGACGAATGCACGGTGGGGATCGGCACCGGGGAGCAGGACCGGGTGGGGGTGGCCGAGATCGCCGTCTTCAAGGCCTACCAGAAATACGCGGACGCTCTGTGCTTCGATCGCTACGGCATCCCTTACAAGGACCTCGAGTTGGCCATCGAAAGGGGGCAGCGCCCGCGCGGCCAAAAGGACGACATCGACGAGGCGACCCGCGAGGCCAAGGCCGGACTCATCGGTGCCGCCATGGTCTCGGACGCGTTTTTCCCGTTTCGCGACGGGGTCGATGTCGGCCTCCGCCAGGGCATCACGGCCGTCGTCCAGCCCGGCGGCTCATTGCGCGACTGGGAAGTCATCGAAGCCTGCAACGAGGCGGGCGCCACGATGGTCCTCACCGGCCAACGCGCTTTCAAGCACTGACCGGATCAGCTTCGCAGAGTCTCACCCTGAAGATCACGAAGGCAGGCGCCACGCCTGCCTTTTTTTTCTGGGGAGATCACTTGGCTTCCATCGGCCCCGACCACGGCGGGACCAGGGTCTGGGGGATGGCGAATTGGTCCAGGATGCGGGCGACGATGAAGTCGACCAGGTCTTCGAGGCGCCGGGGGCGATGGTAAAAACCGGGCATGGCAGGAAGGATGACCGCGCCGGCCTGGGCGAGGCGAAGCATGTTGGCGAGGTGAATCGCGTTAAGGGGCGTTTCCCGGGGGACGACGACCAGTTTTCGGCCCTCCTTGAGGCAGACGTCGGCCGCGCGGTGGATGAGGTTTTGGGAAAGGCCGCCGGCAACGGCCCCGAGGGTCCCCATGGTGCAGGGGACGATGACCATGCCGCGGATGGGAAATGAGCCGCTGGCGAACGGGGCCGTGAAGTCGTCTTCCCGATATAGGGCGACCCCCGCGGGAAGATCGGATTCCAGTGAAGTGTCCAGCTCGATCTCGTAAACCAAACGGCCGGATTGCGAGGCGACCAAATGGAGGGGGATCCCGGAGGCGGCGACGGCTCTGAGTAATGCTTTGGCATAAGGGGCCCCGCTTGCGCCCGTGACGGCGACCACGAGTCCCGGCTCGGAAGGCTTTGCAGCTTGGTGCGGCGTGATCATGGCATCACCCGCTCATCGGGCGATCGGGCCGACTCGTAAAGGGAGAGTGCCTCCTCGGTCCCCACCCCTCGATGCACCAGGGCGCAAACCGCTTTGAGGAGTGCTTCCGGGTGCCGGCGCTGGAAGATGTTGCGCCCGATGGCGACGCCCGCCACACCGGTTTTGAGGAGGTCCCCCAGTCGCATCAGGAAGGCTTCGGGTTCGTCCGTCTTGCTGCCGCCCGCGACCACCACGGGGACCGGAAGGCTGGCCGCGATTTCGGCGAGCACCGCGTCGTCTTTCGGGGCGGGAATCTTGATGAGATCCGCGCCGAGCTCCGCCGCGACGCGGGCGCTGTGGGCCACGGCCGCGTCCGGCACGGGGGACGGGGCGGTTTCGCTCCGCACGTACATCATGGCGAGCAGAGGCATCTGCCATTCGGTACACGCGGACCCGACGCGCCCCAAGTCGTGAAGCATCTCAGACTCTTCCCGGCCGGAGAGGTTGATGTGCACCGACACGCCGTCCACCCCGCGCCGCAGGGCCTCTTCTACGGTTCCCACGAGCACCTTGTGGTGGAACTGGGGGCCCAGGTTGGTGCTGGCGGACAGGTGCAGGAAAACAAACGGCAAACGGCATGGGACGGCCTCGAGAAAGCTCAGCATGCCCTTGTGCAGGACCAGAGCGTCGGCGCCGCCCCGAGCCCCCATCGCGATCACGTCTCCCATCCGTTCGAGCCCGTGGATGGGACCGCAGCTGACGCCGTGGTCGAGGGGGAAGATCACCATCCGGCCGGACGGGGAGGTTCGCATCCGTCTCAATCTCAGCTGTTTCCCGCTCATCGTGGCATGCTCTCCAGAGTGCACCGTGAAACGCTGTTTCAAGCCACCCGCGCCAGGGGCCTAAAAATTTCAACCTGGGGCATCCTCGGGATCTCACCCACGAGATGCAGGTAATGAAAGAAGAGCTCCAGGCCCCGCCGCTCCCCGTCGTCCAGATCGAAGCGCAGAGACCGGTAGTAGGCTCTCAGACCCGGCGCATCCAGGATGCCGCTCCGCGCGGCGATCCCGCAAACCTCCTCGATGTGGGCCTGGCCCCACGCCTTGGCGGCGTGCAGCGACCGGATCGCTTCCGACAATCGTCCGGGCTCCCGTTCAACCGTCCGACGCTGAGCCACCCACAGGGCAAAGACGAAGGGCAGACCGGTCCAGCGATGCCACGCCTCACCAAGATCCATCTTGAAGGGGTATCGCGGATCGCCCTTCAGGCGGAGGGCTTCATCTCCGATGGCGAGGAAGGCCTCGGGCAGGTCGTCGCCCGACAGCGCGTCGGTGCAGTTGCCGGAATGGAGCACCAAGTCCCGGCCCATCCACACCCTGAAAAGGATTTTGAGGAGGGCGACGGAGGTGTGGGACTGGGTCGTGGCCAGAATGTGTCGACCGTCCAGCTGGTCAAGCGGCGAGCGGCTGAATAGCAAGACGCTTTGGACCGCCCCGCGACAGCCGATGGACAGGTCGGGAATCACGAAATAGCGCCCAGGGTTGCGGGCCACTTCCACCGAAGACACCACGCTCAGGTCGAGCCGCCCCTCCGCCATCAAACCGTTCAACCAGGCGGGGTGCCCGGAGACAATCTCGAACGGGTGGGAGACGATACCGGTCTCCAGGGGGTGATAGATGGGCAGAACGTTGAGAAACCCGATCTTGCCCAGCCTCAAGCATGCTCCGGACCGAGGGCCCATGCCACAGCTCCTTTGTTGCCCATGTGAACGATGGTTTCGGAAAGCCGGTCCGCGGGAAGCCCGGCATCGACGGGAACGGCGATCACGGCGGCGACCTTGCCCGCCGTCAGGCTGCCGAGGTGGTTCAGACAGCCCAGGGCGCGGGCTCCCCCCAACGTCATCATGGCCAGCACCACATCAGGGGACAGCGTAGGGTGCCGATCCATGAGGAACGCCGCCTCGGCGAACAGATTCAAATCGACGTTGCTAGCAAGACTGTCCGTCCCCAGCGCCAGCGGAACCCCCCGCCGCAGGGCCGCCTGCGGGTCCGCCGTTCCGGAATGGAGGAAATGGTTGCTCCGCGGACAGAGGCAGACCGCACAGCCCCTCAATGCCACCGTGTCCCAGTCCGATGCGCTGAGGTGCACGGCGTGCACGAGGAGCGTCGAGGAGTCGAGGACGCCGAGGGCGTCCAGGTAGGCGACCGGCGTCGTCCCGGGTGGCTTCCATCCGTCGACCCACCGGCCGAGGCGCTCCAGGAGCTCGCGGCAAAAGCCGTTTCCGGTCTGGAGAAATTCCAGCTCCTCGAGGTACTCGGCAACATGTACGCTGAACACGCGCCCACGAGAACGGCACCAATCCTTGGCCTGCCGGATGACGACGGCGGAGGTCGAATAGGGCGCGTGGGCGGCGAGGTTCGTGTCGCCAAGCTGCAAGCCCTGAGGCGGAAGGACACCGGCCGAAGCCCGCTCAAGCGCCGCTTCAAGGGAAGCGCAGTCGAACCCGACCAGCTCCAGGAAAGGGTGACGGATCGGCCATCGATTCCGCTCCTCCCAATCCGATTCGATCGTGGTCTTGAGCAGGGTGGTCGGATCGTTCGAGATGTCGCCGCACAGGCTGGTCCCTGCCGCCGTAAGCCGCCCGAGCCCGTCGGCGACGCCGACCCGCGTGGAGGCGGCACCCAGCGACGGGCGCAGCCGAAAGACCTCCTGGACCCAGGACGGAAAACCTTCCTGGGGAAGCGGGATCCGCCCTTCGAGCGGGGTCAGCTCCAGGTGTGTGTGGGCGTTGATCACCCCCGGCAGCAGGGCGACCTCGCCGTGGTCGATGACCCGGGAAGATCGAGGAGCCAGCGCCTGGACCTCGGGATAGCCTCCGGCGGCCAGAATGATGTGACCGTCCGTGGCCAGGGCCCCGTTCGCCACGGGAGGCCGGTCCATGGGGACCAGCCAGGCCGCGCGATGGATCGTGACGGGGCGTTCTCGATCAGGCATGGCCGGGCTCCACCCACTCGTAGGCCATGGTCCGCTGGCGGGGCTCGAAGCCGGCCGCCTCGATGATCCTTCGGATCTCCTCGACGGAGAGCCGAAAGTGAACGCCCGCGGCCGCCACCACGTTTTCCTCGATCATGGTCGAGCCGAAATCGTTCGCTCCGAAAAAGAGGGCCATCTGGGCCACCTTGGGGCCCATGGTGACCCAGGACGCCTGGATGTTGTCGATGTTGTCCAGGACCAGGCGGGAGACGGCCACAAGGCGCAAGTACGCGACCGCGGTTTCCGGCTCCCTCTGGATGGCCGTGTTGGCGGGTTGGAACGCCCAGGGGATGAAGGCCGTGAACCCCCCCGTGCGGTCCTGAAGGTCCCGCAGGGCAAACAGGTGCTCCAGGCGATGGACCGGCTCCTCCTCATGGCCGAACATCATGGTGGCGGTCGTCCGCATGCCTTGGCGGTGCGCTTCCTCCATCACGTCGAGCCACTCCCTCGCCGAGCACTTGTTTGGAGACACCCGCTGCCGCACGGCGTCAACCAGGATCTCGGCGCCGCCCCCGGGGATGGAATCGAGGCCCGCCTGCCTGAGGCGCGCGATCACCGTCGGCACGTCGAGGCCGGCGATCCGGCTGAAAAAGACGATTTCAGGCGGTGAGAAGGCGTGGATGTGGATCGGGTAACGGTCCTTGATGAACCGGAGCATGTCTTCGTAGAAGGACAGAGAGAGGTCCGGATGATGACCGCCCTGCATGAGGATCTGGGTGCCTCCTAAGGCAAGCGTCTCTTCGATCTTGGCGGCGAGTTCCTCGCGGGTGAGCACATAGGCTTCCGGGTGTCCGGGCGGCCTGAAAAAGGCGCAGAAGCGGCACCCGCACACGCACACGTTCGAATAATTGATGTTGCGATCGACCACGTAGCTGACGATTTCAGCGGGACGCTTGGCGAGCCGCATCCGGTGCGCCATGTGCCCGAGCTGGTGGAAATCCGCCCGCTCGTAAAGCTCCAGGGCTTCGTCGCGGCTCAGTCGCCTTTGCGCGGGGGTGTCGAGTCGATCCGTCAGCATTCCATCCTCATGTCAGGCTGCCCGGAGGACGGGCTGGAAGTGGGAATCCCGCTCGACGGGCTCGAACCCGCCTTCCACGATGATCCGTTCAAGCTGCGACCGGGTCAGGGCCTGCTCGGAATCGGCCCCGGCCATGTGCCCGATCTTTTCCTCGATCACGGTCCCGTCCAGGTCGTCGGCCCCGAAGTAGAGGGCCACCTGGGCGAGCTTGACGCCGAGCATGACCCAGTAGGCCTTGACGTGCGGGATGTTGTCGAGCATGAGGCGGCTCACGGCCATGGTCTTGAGGTCCTCGATCCCCGTGGTCCCCCGTGCGTCGGGCACCCGGGTGTTCGCCGGCTGAAAGGGCAGCGGGATGAAGCAGTTGAACCCCTGCGTGTCATCCTGGAGCCGCCGCAGGGCATCCAGATGCTCGAGCCGCTCCCGCTCCGTTTCCACGTGTCCGTAGAGCAGGGTGGCATTGGTCTTGATGCCGAGCTCGTGGGCCTCGCGCGTCACCGCCAGCCAGCCCTCGCCGCTCAGCTTCTCGGGACAGAGGAGCTCGCGCACGCGGGCACTGAAGACTTCGGCGCCTCCCCCCGGCATCATCGCAAGCCCAGCCTTCTTGAGACGCTGCAGAACGTCCCGTGTGGACAGCCCCTCGCGACGGGCGAAATGCCCGATCTCCACCGCCGTGAATGCTTTGATGACCACCTCGGGCCGCACGTCCCGGAC
>CAZGQL010000181.1:1612-8294 GCA_964527905.1 uncultured Syntrophobacteraceae bacterium | reverse complement strand
CCCGGGACGACCGTGATGGCGTTGAGCTGGTGATAGGCGCGTCGGTCGAGGTTGAAGCCGCAGATGTATTCCAGGGACTGGCATCGGGCAATGAACGTCCTGAGGTTGCCCACCCGCGCGTGGCCGGAAACGGCGCCCACGCGGGCGTCCGCAAGGGGTTGAACCAGGGCGCCGAGGGTCTGGGGAGCAAACTGCGTGTCGGCGTCCAGAGTGACCAGAACATCGCAGGATGCCTGGGCCATGGCTGCCCGCAGGGCGCGGGCCTTTCCCTGGTTGGCCTGCCGGATCAACCGGATGCGCGGGTCCGCCTCCGCGAGGCGCTCCACGATGGCCCCCGTCCGGTCCTTTGAGCCGTCGTCCACGACGATCACTTCGATCGCGCCTCCGTATGTGGTTCGGAGCAGGTGCTTCAGGGTTTCCTCGATCACCTTCTCCTCGTTGAATGCCGCGATCAGGATGGAAATCGGCGGTTGGGTACCCGTTTCGAGCAGCGTCGGCTGACGCACCCGGTGTCGCGACGCGAGGAGTGTGATCGCGAGGGTGCGAAGCACGACGAGAAGGGTTGCGGCGATCATAAACGACCACAACAGAGCCTCGAATCGCGTCAGGAGGCGGAAGCCCCCGTTGCTCACCATACGCGCGAAGCTCTCGTCGCCGGATTGAACGGGCGGCATGAGTTCATCGGGATTCTTCCCCAGCATTTCGCTCAGCGTGACGATCCGGTCTCCGCGCTGGTAAAAGTAGTCAATGAGGAAGGGGAGAGCCTCCACCGTTTGCCTGCGGTCCCCACCCGCATCGTGGAGCAGCACCACAGTGCCGCCTGCTCTGCGCCCCTGTTTCACTTTCTGAACGATGACGTCGACCCCGGGTTTGGCCCAGTCTTCCGGGTCGATGTCTTCCGTCACGGTGATGTATCCAAGGTCTTGAGCCAGCTTGATGGGCGCCACTTCAGCGGGATCGTGGGGCCGTGAGTCGGCGCGGTACGGAGGTCGGAACAGGACCGTGGAACGGTTGGTCAAGGTCTCGATCAACCGCTGGGAGGCGTTGAGCTCGAGGCGTGCCCGCTCATCGGAGATCGTCGCCATGTTGGGATGCGTGTACGAGTGGACGCCGATTTCGTGCCCCTCCTCAAGGATCCGCCGCACCAACCCAGGGTTGGCTTCCATGCGCGAGCCCACCAAGAAGAACGAGGCCTTGACGCCTTTGGCCCGAAGGACGTCGAGGATCTTCGGTGTCCACTTGGGGTCCGGTCCGTCGTCGAAGCTGAGGGCGACCGTGTCGTCGGCTTCGGGTCCCTCATGGTAGAGGGTCACATAACTTGGGAACTGCTCGTAAACCGCTGTCAAAAGACCCACGTCGTCCAGTTGAAAAAATCGGCTGCCGTCCCTCGTCTCATCGTCGACGCTCACAAACTCGCCGCGACCGACGTGAGTGATGGTTCCGGCGGATCGCAGCACGCGGAGCGGCTCGAAGTCCTCGGCTCGCACCGGATCCGATCCGCTCACCCGCCTCAGGATCGTCCAGATGCCGGGATCCTCGTAACCGAGCTGCGAAATCACGATCCCGGATACCTTCTGCCGGCGCGCTGTCAAGAGTTGGTTGAAAAACGTCGAAGCATCCAGGAACCAGACCGTGTGCTCGGTATCGCCGTCTTGGTAGGCGAAGTGAGGATTGTAGAGAGGGGCTTCGGATCGGCACTGGGTCAATCCCACCTCGTCACCGCGACTCATGGCGTCGTGGAAGCGAAGTGTTTCCGCGCGCCTCGCGCCTCGGGTCCAGTCATATCCGTACGAACCGATCTCCACGACCCACTGGTGTGGGTCCACATAGTCGAGCAGGGTTTCGAGCCAGCCTTCGAACCACGGCTGAGAAGCAATGGGGCCGGGAGCGTCGTTTTCGGAGTTCTCGTCATGCAGGGTTGCGATGAAATGATCCACGGCAGGTGCCAGCGCTTCGAGATCGAAGCTTCTGAGCTCGAGTCCCACGGGCACGTCAATCCAGATTTCCATCGCCTCTCGGTGGAGTCCGTCGGCGATCCGCCGCAACAGGGCCGTGACCGCATCCGCGTAAGTGGGATCCAACACTCCCCAGTCGATCACCAGGCCGCCGGCGCGGATGTCCTTGAGCTCCTTAACGAGCTCGGCAATGAACGAGTCTTGGCGGGTGAGGGGGCCGTTGGCCAGTCCCTCGACCGCCTCCGGCTGCCAAGAGTCCTCGATCAGATTGTCCAGCACGGGGAGGAAGACGATCCCCTGAGCCATCGCATAATCCCGGACCTTGACATCCGGATGCGAGACGATCGTGCCAAGCCCATCGGCGACCGTGAACCACTGCGAGATGACGTGGGTCAAGTGAGCCCCATTGGCCCGCAGCGAGTCATAGCTGTCCTCGTCCCAGCTCACATAGCGGCCGGCGACAATTTCTCTTGCGGCCGAGGCGCCCGCCGGCCGAGAAAGGTCTCGTGCCGTCTTGCCATCAAGGCTCGCGCTCCTGGCAAAGTCGCGCCAGACGGGCTTCGGCGGTCGGTTTACTTCGTCGCTGTCCTGCTTCTGCAGTTCATGGAGTCGGGCCTGCAGTTGCGCGATGGAGGAGGAGAGGCGCAGCTGGGGGGAAACGAACAGGGACTTGATGAACCACACGGCGCCGCCGAAGGCCAGTAACGAGAGCAAGACCAGGAGTAACCTTAGCCTAGGCCAACGTTTTCCCGCCGCATCCAGAAAGACGAATCGACTGCTGTCCGGTTCGAGCATGGTGTTTTGCGAGCTGCCTGCCTGTTAAGACCCAACTACAAAGACTTTGCGGAGCGGGACTATAACATATCGTGAGGAAACGGGTGCAAGGATTTCAGACTTGGACGTCGGGGTGGAGCATGGGCCGCAAAAGTAAGCCTAACCAGCCGAAATGGTTTAGGCCATTTCGCTTCGGCGTGCGATGAGACGCGCCGACGAGCCGCTCCCCCAGGGCCGGATTGGACGGTTCCCGGCTCGGTTCAGAGGCTTTCGAGGGACGATCCGAGCGCTCAGGCGGAGCTCTGGGACTGTTCGTTAACCGGGAGGGAGAGCACGACGCGGCACCCTTTGCCGGGAGACGAGTCGAGGGTGAAGCTGCCCCCGGCATGGTGGATTCGCTCCCGGAGACTGAACAGCCCATAGCCATCCCGAGCCTTGCCTGGAGCGGCTGCAACCTCCGGCTCGAAACCTTCCCCATCGTCTTCCACCCTGAGGATGACTCGGTCCAGCCGGGATTCGGTTTCGAGTCGAACGGATTTGGCGTTGGCGTGTTTGAGGACGTTGGTGAGCAGCTCGTGCGCCGCCCGATAAAGCAGCACCCGGGTGTCTTCGTCGAGAGCCTTCGGCAGCCCGTCGTCGGAATAAACGACGTTCAGGCCATGGCGCTCCCGAAAACGCTCGGCCAAGTATTCCAGGGCCGCTTCGAGGCCGATTTCGTAAAGCAGCGGCGGGCTGATCTCGAAAGTCAGGGACCGGGTTTCCTGCAGGGCCTGAGCCACCAGGTCCCGGATCTCCTCCCCGAGCTCGGCGGCGTCGTGCCGGAGACCGCTTTGAAGCAGGATCCCAAGCTTGATCTTGGACAGGCCCAGGAGCTGGCCGATCCGATCGTGCAGACCCTCCGCGATGCGCCGCCGCTCCCGTTCCTCAGCGCGCGTCAGCCGGGATGCCATGGAGCGCAGCCCGCGCTCGTATTCTTGGACCTGTCGATGATGGGTTTCGAGCGCTTCGGCCATCTCGTCCAAGGCTCGGGCAAGGAAACCAAGCTCACCTCGCTGATGGGAAAGACCCGTGCGAGCGCTCAGGTCGCCTTCGGAGAGGCGCCGTGCGGTCCGTGCCATCACGTTCAACGGAGCGATGATCAACGCGCTGCTTCCCGCCCAAACCAAGGTGAGCGACAGCGCGGCAAGGATCCAGACTCCCGCGAACTGGTAAGCCAGGACGCGGCCTGCCCGGGCATAAAGGGAGGAAACGGGTACAGACATGGCCAGGAATAAGCCGGTCTCCACGGTGGGCGAAAGTGGCGTGAAGGCGCACAACACCGGCTCTTGCTGGTCGGTCGCATGAAGCTCGAGAGTCCCCGACCCCTTATGGGTCGTCTCCTGAACCAGCGCCTCGATCGTCCGCCGACTCGCCCCGCAATGCTCCCCGCTGGGCAGACAAGTCAGGAGAGTCCCGCTTCGACTGAACATCATGAACGTCAACGGGCGTAGGGGCTGCAAGCGAGTGACAAGCCCTTCCAGCCGGGCCAGATCGACGGTGGCGAACAGGATGCCTCCGATCTGATTCTGATCCCCCGTGAAAGCGTAACTGACGGCAAGACCGCTCGTCCCGCCCGTGCCCCATTCGACGGCTCCCAAAGCGAAACCGTGAGAGCGCACCGCGTGCAGGAACCAGGGCTCATGGGCGAAGTCGGCCTCGAGTGGTCCCTGTCCCGCCCTGCAGAGCAGGTTGCCGCCCGCGTCCAACACTCCCAAGTTGCGGTAATGAGAGGATTCATCGAGCAAACGGTCCAGAAGGTCCGCACAACGAGTCGGTTGGAAGTGCTCGATTTCGGGAGCTCTCGACAGGGTCATCAAAAACTGGCGCGTGTGGGTGATGACCTGTTCGTGCTCTTCGGCGATGAGGGTCACAAGGCGAGTGATGTCTTCTCCCATATGGGCTAGAATAGCAGCCCGCTCCTGCAGGTAGGAGACGGTCAGCAGACCCGTCACCAGGAGCATGGTGACCAGGATGAGACCTGCCAGTCGGATTCTGAGGCTTCGAAACGCGTCGAGGGTCATGGGCTCACGATTTCCGACGGCTGTTTCCGTCTCGCTGCGGGTCGCGCCCCCGGACCGCCGGTCGACCGGGGAGGAAGCTCACGATGCGATATCTCGTCCAACCAGGAGACCGCCTCATGCCAGGGGCCAAGAGACCGTGGATCGCCCTTCTTATGGGGTGCCTGTGCGTAGCCTCGCAACTCGTACCCGATGCCCCATGGGCTCTGGAGGGAGTGCCCCGGGATGTCGTCGACATCCCCTCTTGCGAATACTGCGGCATGCACCGGGAGACCTTCGCCCACAGCCGGATGCTCCTCGTCTATGCGGACGGGACTCGATTCGGCGCCTGCAGCCTGCACTGCGCCGCGTTGAACCTCGTCATCCAGCTGGGAAGAGAGCTCGAGGCCATTTGGGTAGCCGACTATGAATCCAAACGCCTCATCCCCGCCGAAACCGCCACTTGGGTCATCGGAGGATCGAAGGCCGGCGTGATGACCAAGCGAGCCAAGTGGGCCTTCGAAAGTCCGACGGCGGCCAAGCGATTCACGGGTGAGTACGGGGGGCGCATCGGCTCTTTCGATGAGGCCATCCAGGCGGCCTACGAGGACATGTATTGGGACACCCGTATGATCCGCGCCAGACGGCAAATTCGAAAGATGAGCCCCCAATAGGAAACGGTGGCGGTTGGAAGCGTCCCTTCCTCAGGGGTCGAGGGACGTGAGACCTTCCCGGACCGCGTACTTGACCAATTCCGCGAGACTGGCGACGTTCAATTTGCTCATGATTTGATGGCGGTGCGTTTCCACGGTCTTGCCGCTGATGTTCAAGGATGAGGCAATCTGTTTGACCGACTTCCCCTCGGCAAGGAGCTGTAACACCTCGCGTTCCCTTGGAGTGAGAACCTCGTAGGGCGACCGTTCATCGGCTGCTGGATGGCTCACGAATTCCCGGACGATGGATCCTGCGATTTGTGGGCTGATGTAAGAGCGTCCCGCCAAAACCACCTCGATAGCCTGGGCGAGCTCCTCAAACGCGCAATCCTTCAGCAGATACGCCGAGGCACCGGCACGGAACATTTCTCCCACGTAGCGCTTGTCTGAATGCATGGACAGGGCAAGGACCTTCACCCTCGGAGCGATGGAGCGAACCTGGCGTGTGGCATCGATGCCGTTGAGGTCCGGCATGGCGACGTCCATGATGACTAGGTCAACCTCCCGGTCCTGCACCATCGCCACCGTCATTCGACCGTTCTCGGCCTCCCCCACGACGGTGATGCCCGGGAGCTTCTGGAGCAGGGATTTCAGCCCATCCCGCATGATCTTATGATCGTCGGCCAACAGAATTCTGGTTCCCATGGCTCTCCCACATTCAGTTCCGTGCCTCTCCATTGGATCTCAAAATCGCGTATCCATCCATCATCCATTTCGTAGGTCGATCCCATCCAATATGGACAAAAAAATTAGCCATTTCCCGATAGTCGTGGCGTGTACTTCCTGGTAGCCTCTATACCAGGCTCATGAAGCGGGATGACGGATCGGGCACGTCACGTGGTGCTCCCGCTGGGGAGCGACGCGGGGTCGCAGCCTGGTTGTCCCCACAAGCCGAACGGACTTGGTGGCCTGGTCTCAGGTCAAAATTCCCTCTGAAGGCAAGGAGAAATCGATGATGACATCACGGCATTGGGCGTTATGGCTTCTGGTACTTTCCCTGAGCTTGGTCCCGTCGGCATATGCTCAAAAGGATCCGGACATCCAACAGCATCCTACGTGCAAGTACTGCGGCATGGATCGCGATCAATTCGCTCACAGCCGCTTCCTCATTGTCTACGACGACGGAACCCAGTTCGCCGCTTGCAGCATCCACTGCGCCGCAGTCGATCTTGCGATGAACATCGATAAGATGCCCAAATCCATG
>CAZGQL010000181.1:0-1506 GCA_964527905.1 uncultured Syntrophobacteraceae bacterium | reverse complement strand
TGGGCCTTTGGAAACAAGCAGGACGCCGAAGCCTTCGTGAAGGAAAACGGTGGTGAAATCGTCGCGTTCGATCGGGCCATGCAGGCAACCTACGAGGACATGTACTCCGACACCCGGATGATTCGCGAGAAGCGGAAAGCCAAGCGGGCCGGCTCTCCGTCCTCCACGGATCCGCATCAGCATCACCAGCACGAACAGCCCAAGAAACAGTAGCTCTTGTCCCAGAGCCGGGCTGCCGGTGCCGTCCCCCAACCGGCATTGGCGGCCCGTTAGAGCACCTGCGCTTCATGAGGTGCGCTTGCGAAGCAAGACCTGCCAGTGATGGAGCTTTGGGTAGTACAGGGCGACCGCGATGAGACTCAAGGCCACCAGTACGTAAAAATCCTCGGTGTTGCCCGTCAGAAGAAACAGCACCAGGCCCAGAATCGCCGGAATTTCGGCCATCGCCAGACTGGCGACGGTCGCCATGCGCAGCCGGTTCAACCGGGCTCCGGGATCGCTTCCCGCCCCCTTTAGGATCGCGTTTCGGACCATGCGGATGCCGATGAAAGCAATGAGCGATCCAACCAAGAAGACCTCCTTCGAGGGCGAGGAACCGGGAGCAAACCCCTGGAATGGCTGGTGCTGCATCCGGATGATTTGGGCGATGAGCAGGTATACGATGATGCTCGCGCCCATGGCCCAGGCCAGGAGGACCATCTTGCGCAGCTCTTTTTGAATCTCGACATCGTTCATGCCGTTTTGCTTCCTACCTCCCATTTCGTTTGACGATGAGTTTCCGAGCCTTCCCCTGTCGCTCTCCCGTGTCGACTTCTCGTTTGGAATCGACCCTGCACGTCAGCCGTCCCGGCGCCACAAGAGGTTTGGTCCTCCAACCCGCGACCCTAGGATTTGCGTCTCGCGCGGCTTCGTCGGTCATTGTCGTGTTTGTTCACTGGTGCTTTCAGCGTAGCAGAAATCGGGATGATGGGAAAGCACGTGTTACGCGCCTGCTGCGCCGCATCTCATGAACATGAGGTCCGTGGCCCGATGGGGCCCATGACAACGTGGCTGCGACGCGGGCGACGGTGGGACCGATACACCCCGTGGATGCAGACCGGACAGCCGCGCAATTCAATCGATCCTTCCCCAGTCCTCAGGCAGTCGGCAAACCTGCTCACCGCCCTCGAAGGGCATGGGGGGGTCGAGAATCGCACAACCTCCCTGGCGGGCGATAGCCGACAGCATCCCCTTGAACAGATAATCGTGAAAGGGAGCCATCGCATGCCAGTAAAGCCGTCCCGCAACCCCATGGGTCGGAAGCGCGCGATCTGAATGAGTTCGCAGCCCGATCCATGCGGGTTCACGCTGAACTGGAGCACCGCCTCACCCGGGACCTTCATTTCGGCCAGCAGGATGAGGCGGCGGTTCTCCTCGGCGAGTAGGACCCGCCAGAAGTCCACCGCATCGCCGGCCCGAAGCTCCCGCATGCTTCTGCGCCCACTGCTCAGTCCCACGCCTCCGAGC
>CAZGQL010000180.1:4233-8416 GCA_964527905.1 uncultured Syntrophobacteraceae bacterium | reverse complement strand
ATAGAAATTCAAAAGAAGGCCATCTCGGTCGAGAACCTGATCGATCGATCGCTTCAGGAGCTCGAAGGGGAACTGTCCGCCAGAAACATCTCCGTTGAAACGCGCCTGGCTCCCGACCTGCCCCCCATCATCGGGGACCCGGACAAGCTCGAGCAGGTGTTGATCAATGTCATCAAAAACGCACTGGAAGCCTCGGGCACGCACGCATCGATTCAGGTTCAGGCCGACACAGAATGGGGCGGCGCGGGCGGTCTCGTGAGGATCACGGTGACGGATCACGGCGTGGGCATCTCGGCGCGGAATCTGAAGATCATTTTCAAGCCCTTTTTCACGACGAAACAGAAAGGAACGGGCTTGGGGCTCCCCATCGTCAAGAAGATCCTGGAGGCCCATGGCGCATCCATTTCGGTGGACAGCGAGCCGGGAATGGGGACGTCGGTGCGTTTGGACTTCCCTCTTGTGCGAGGTTCCGAATGAAACAGATCATGATCGTCGATGACGACCCGTCCCTCACCCGAACCCTCGAGCTCTATTTCAGGGGCAAGGACTACGAGGTCACCGTTTTCAGAACGGGGCGCGAGGCGTTTGAGCATTGGCGCCTGCACGAGCCCGACTTGATCCTCCTCGATGTGCAGCTTCCCGACATGGATGGTCCGGAAGTGTTGGAAAACGCCAAACGAGAGGAGCTCGAGGGCGAGGTCGTGATGATCACCGCGTTCCATGACACGGAGGCAACTCTGAAGGCCATCCGCCTGGGTGCCGCCGACTACCTTTACAAACCGATCGATCTCGACGCCCTCGATCTCCTCCTCGAGAAGATCCTTTTCCAGAAAGCCGAGCGGGTCAAATTGGCCAAGCTGAGCCACGTGCTCTCCAAGTCCTTCAAACCCGATCAAATCATCGGCCGAAGCGCCTCCATGCTCGAAGTGATCAAAGCCGTCGCCCAGGTGGCCCAAACACCCGCCAGCGTACTCCTCGAAGGCGAGACGGGCACAGGAAAGGAACTGATCGCCCAGGCGATCCATCAGGAGTCGAGGCCCGAGGAGCCTTTTGTGGCCATCAACTGCGCAGCCATCGTGGAGACCCTTCTGGAAAGCGAGCTCTTCGGGCATGAGAAGGGAGCCTTCACCGGTGCGACCCATAGAAAGGTCGGAAAGCTCGAGATCGCCGGAAAAGGGACCCTCTTTCTGGACGAAATCGGGGAATTTCCGCTGGAGCTTCAGGCCAAGCTTCTCCGTGCCCTCCAGGAGCGCGAGTTCCAGCGACTTGGCGGTCTCAAGACCCTCCCGATGCATGCGCGCATCATTGCGGCCACCAACCGGGACCTGCAGGCCATGATCGACCAGGGAGCTTTCCGGGAGGATCTCTACTTTCGCCTCAAAGTCTTTGTGATCCGAATTCCTCCCTTGCGAGAGCGCATCGAGGACATCGTCCCTCTCACCGAATATTTCGTGTATCAGTTGAACCAAGAAATGGGCAAGAAGGTGAGCCGCATCCCGATCCCACACCTCGAGGCGCTGAAAGCCTATGACTGGCCTGGTAATGTGCGGGAGCTTCAAAACGTGCTCCGCCGAAGCATGATCCTCTCCAAGGGAGAGATCCTCGAGCTCAACCAGAACTGGATCCAAAAGCGCGATGTGGTGCGGGCGGGCTCAGTGGACGCGCCGACGGCCTCGACGACTTCAAGTACGGAGCATCTGATGAGCCTCGAGGAAGTCGAGAGGGCCCATATCCTAAGGATTCTCAAGCACACGGGGGGGAACTACGGCGAGGCCTGCAGGATCCTGGGGATCAGCCGTCCCACGCTGCGCAGGAAAATCAGCGACTTCAACCTCTTGATTGAGTAGACCGCGCCATTGGGTGTCCTTCGGCGTTGTGTGCGACCTCTGTTTGGGGCCCCTCAAGACCACGTTTGATTCGGTTAGCTCATTCAGACTCACTCCTCCCAATCACCTCCCACGGAACGAATCGTTCCATGACTGAAAAGAATGATTCCTCGATGGAACGTTTTTTTCAATCAGCAGCTCACCCGTGCGCGGCGCTTTTTTTGAAAACCGCGGTTCCGGAGGGATTCCATATCGCAGAATCGAAGCGGCAAACGTCGCGAGATCACGAGGACTGGGGGAAGCAGCTCTGGGGCTTCGGATGGGTCGCTGAAGATCCGATCGCAAGCAGCGGCTCTGTTGAAGGGGCTGCCCCGGCGGGAAGAGGTCGAGGCACGACCGGGGCAGTCCCGTAGAGGAGGAACGGGCGAATGCGAAAGATCCCCGTTGACGCGCAGGGGGGGCGCGCACGGGTTGCGTTCCGCCCTGTTACGCCATTTGATGTGGCAATTATGATGCCATCCTGGGTAGTGCTGGGATCCCGCCGGTTGGCACGCCGGTTGCCTCTGATGAAAGGCATGAACGGGAAGAACCCATTTCCCGCTTTTCGGCCCGGAAGCACCGACGACTGAGTCCGGTAGCCGTGCATAGCCATCTTTTTGATGAGGAGTGACGATGAGAGAGACCGTGAGGATCGCCAAGCACTTAACGGCTGGGGAAATCAAACTTCGGATGGAAGGAAACGGAGCTTTCTTGAGAATGCAGAAGTGGCTGGTGATCTACAATGCCTTGATCGACCCGAGGCCTGTTACCGAGATCGCTCGCCACTTGGGGCTTTCCGAGGGAACCGTGCACCGGGTCATAGATGATTACAATCGTTTTGGGCCGGCATCATTTGATCGAGACGCGGAAACGGGAGCTCGGGGCTCGACAGGCCAGGGGCGCCGTATTCGTGCCGCTGCATGTGGGGCATGAACGCAAATGGATCTCTGCAATCGCAGGGATCGCTCGACGATGCCGCGGTGAATTTGAGACCGACCGGAAAAGGAATGGGACCGATGAACAGCAAGATCAAACTGGCTCTAATATTTTCCACCCTTTTATTGTTTGCGACGGCTACGATGATGGAGTCGACCGCCTGGGCCAGGGCCGGCGGGGGCCGCTCGATGGGCAGTCGCGGAAGCAAAAGCTTCTCTGCGCCACAGACCCCATCGGCTCCGTCTCAGACCTCTCCAGGCTTCGGAACACCCGGTCGGAATCCGCAAACCCCTGGAGGCGCTTCGCCCTCCGGCGGGTTCTTCAGTCGCAGCCCCTTTCTGACGGGGCTGGCTGGTGGGCTGGCAGGTGGAATGATCGGTAGCCTTCTTTTCGGAGGGGCCGGTCATGCGGCCGGTGGCGGAGCGACTGGTGGGGGAATCGGCTTTTTCGAGATCGCGCTCATCGCGCTCCTGCTCTATTTGACCTACCGCTTTTTCAAGAAGCGCCGCATGCAGGCCACCGCCGGAGCCGGGTATTATGCACAGGGGGCGGGAGCGCGGGAAGCCGAAGACCTGCGTGATCACGACCTGGGTTATTCGACGCGCAACGCACTGCCTGAGGAACCGGCCTCGACGGGCTTCGCCGAGCTTCAGCGAGGACTCAATCACATCGCACAATTCGATCCTTCCTTTCATGAAGATGGGTTCAAGGAAACCGCTCAGGATCTTTTCTTCAGGATCCAGGCCGGATGGACCAACCGCAGTCTCGATGGCATCGAAGGCATTCTCACCCATGAGATGGCGGATCATTTCCGCAGGGAATTTGAGGCAATGAAGGCGAAGGGCGTGGTGAATCATCTGGAAAACATCGCGATCCGTAAGGTCGAAATCAGCGAGGCCTGGCAAGAATCCGGAAAGGACTTCATCACGGTCCTGTTCACGGCCAACTTGCTGGATTACACGGTGGACGCGGCCACTCGTGAGGTCGTGGGCGGTGATAAGCTCCAACCAGTAAAATTTCAGGAATACTGGACTTTCTGCCGTGAAATCGGATCCACGAGGTGGCAGCTCAGTGCGATCCATCAAGTCGAGCCATAAGCCGCACGACGGGGTCGACAGCTTTGGACCTTAGAACGGACCGATAGGCTCCCAAGCGGATCGAGTCGCCTCGCGACCGGTTGCGGGCTGGCTCTCGACCGCCGCAACGGCACGCGAACATCCTCGGCGCGCACGCCGTCGCGGGCCCCTCGCCGCCCTGGGTCCAAGTGGTCGGCTTTCGCGTCGTTTCGGACTGCCCTGTCGTCGTTTGAGGCGCGCTCTCCAGAGGCAGACCTTTGTGATCAGGATCGAGTCTCCCCCGGGAGCTCCGTTTCAGCGTTTCCG
>CAZGQL010000180.1:0-4223 GCA_964527905.1 uncultured Syntrophobacteraceae bacterium | reverse complement strand
ATGTGGGGCGGTTACGCCCATCGACACGTAAATGCTGGTGAACGCCTCCACTCCGAAAGACGCCGGTTCAACCCATTCGGCGGGCACAAACAGCAGGCCTCCCCCGAAAGGCACTGGCGCTGTTGGGATCAGAACCGCTCGATAGGAGCGTCCGTGGAACACCACGGGTTCGTGGGAGGGCAGCAGGGCCAGCACTGCGGTGCCCCCGCGCCCTCCCAGAAAGCACCACACCGGACTCATGTTCTTGAGCTCACTCCCCGACTGATTCTCGAAGATTCCGATGAACCGATTGGTCATGTGGTAGAGGCTTCCGATCAGGGGGACTTTCCGGAAAACTCGGTCTCCCAGCACCTGAAGCCGGATCCTCAAGCCCGACTGCACGAGAAGACCAAAAGCGAAGATGAAAAAAATGACGATGAGAAAGCCCAGGAGATAAGCGGCGACATCGTCGGTGGCGAACTTGAGCCCGATGGAAACCAGCAACTGCCCCGTCGAACTGGCTGGACCCACCCATCGATGCAGGAGGTTCCCCATCCATATGACCGCCGCAACGGTCATCACCAAGGGGAGCAGCGCCAGAAATCCCGCCAGGAGAGTCTGAAACGGATTACGGATCAGGTTGGCCATTAGGTCCTCCTTGAGAAGCGGTATGGAGACAGCGAAGCCTTGCCCGCCCAGCTCCTAAAACGGATTGTCCACCTCGCCGACGGAAGGCGCGAGGCTTTCATCCCAACGGGATGCTTCATCCACGGAAGTCTTACCATGGTTGTTGGAAGCTCCTCAATTGACTTGAGACCGTAAACAACCCAACTATCCCGCCCACAGATCCAGATGGCGAGCCTGTTTTTCGACCTCGCGGTTCCCGATTCAACATACAACGGACACCGCTCGGTGCCGACTCAACCAGCGACGACCCGCGGGATGGCCGTTTGCAATGTCTCTCACCGACTCCACCCTCCTTCGATGACCGTAAGGGGTCCGCTTCGACCGGCCGGAATCGCCGGTTCCATGGGCGACATCCATGCCTGTCCAGCGGTTCACCCCTTCCGGCTCACCGGAATGAGGTCCTGCTTTCCCGCTTTTCATTCCCCGAGAGCGATCAGGGTATGTTACTTTTTTGAGGTGGGCTGTTGGAATACCGCCGCCGCGGGTTTCGTACTGAGGTTTTGCTGTTTTCGATGGAGCTATGGAGGGCACATGGACTGGTACAGGCAAGACGTGAAAGAGGTTCTCATCGAACTGGGCACCTCGGATCAGGGGCTGACGGAAGCAGAGGCTCGTGACCGGCTGGCACGCTTCGGACCCAACAAACTCGCCGAAGCGGAAAAGATCAGCCTCTTCAAGATCCTCTTTCACCAGTTCAAGAGCCCCCTGATCTACATTCTCCTGATCGCGGGAGTGGTGACCTTCTTTTTGGAGGAATACAAAGACACAGGGGTCATCGCGGCCGTGCTCTTCGTGAATGCCTTGGTCGGCTTTATTCAAGAGTTGAAAGCCGAAAAACAGGTGCAAGCCCTCAAGAAGATGGTGGTGGCGCGGGCCAGGGTTCTGCGGGAAGGCAAGGAGGTCGAGATCAACGGGGAGGACGTGGTGCCCGGGGACATCGTCCTTTTGGCCTCCGGAGGACGCGTGCCCGCGGATGTCCGGCTCATGAGAGTCATCGAATTCAAGACCGATGAGTCCATGCTCACGGGGGAATCCCTTCCGTCAGAAAAGACCGCAGACCGGTTGCCGGAGGAGAACCTCACCCCTGGGGATCAGCTCAACATGGCTTTCATGGGCACCGTGGTGGTCAACGGCCGGGCCCGGGGAATCGTGGTGGCCACCGGTCCCAGGACGGTTCTGGGGCACATCGCCAAGGACGTTCAAGAAATCCGTGTGGCCCGGTCGCCCCTTCAGGAGAAGATCGACCGTTTCGCCCAGACGATCGGAGTGATCGTCCTCGTGGCGGCGACGCTGCTCTTCGTGGTGGGAGTCCTGGTGGGCGAAAGCGTCAAGGACATGTTCCTGACGGCGGTGGCGGCCACGGTGGCCACGATCCCCGAGGGGCTGCCGATTGTGGTGACCATCGCCTTGGCCATCGGGGTGGCGCGCATGGCCCAACGCAACGCCATCGTGCGGAAGCTGCCCGCCGTGGAGACGTTAGGGAGCACCACGGTGATCTGCTCCGACAAGACCGGAACCCTCACCAAGAACGAAATGACCGTGAAGCAAGTCTTTGACGGGGAAAAGGTCTACGAACTCACCGGCAGTGGCTACGATCCGACGGGTGAGATGCTGGAGGAGGGGCATGCGATCGAGGCCGCGGCGGACCCAAAGCTTGCCATGCTGTTTCGAATCGGGCTGCTGTGCAACGAGTCGCACGTTTTCGAGGAAGGCGGGATTTATCACGTGGATGGGGATCCGACGGAAGGCGCCCTCATCGTATCGGCCCTCAAGGTGGGCTTGAATCCCACAAAAGAGATGGAAAGCTACCCACAGCTGGCCATCATCCCGTTCGAGTCGGACCGGGGCTACATGGCCACGCTGCACCGGGATGGCGATCGAAACCTGGTGTTCGTCAAGGGCGCACCGGAGAAGCTGATGGACATCTGCGTGGAGTGCCGGCTGGATGCCTGGCGGGACGTGCACCGGGTGGCCGAGCGATTCGCCCGGGAGGGACTCCGGGTTCTGGGCATGGCCTACAAGGAACTCCCGGCAGAACAGACCGACATCACCATGGCCGACATCCAGACCGGTCTTCAGTTCGCGGGCCTTCAGGGCATGATCGATCCGCCCCGTCCCGAAGCGATCGAGGCCGTGGCCGGCTGTAAGGATGCGGGCATTCGGGTGGTGATGATCACCGGCGACCATGCCGTGACCGCTCTGGCAATCGCCAGGAAGCTCGGGATCGCCCCCGATGAAGATGGCATCGAGGACCTCGCGGCCAAGCCCGTGGAGTCGTTGACGGACGATGAGATCCTGGAGCTGTTCCAGGAGGTGGTCGGGGCCCTGGCGGTGCGCTCCGGACTGGTACAGCGTGAGCCCGAAAGCATCACGGGAAGACATGTCCAAAGCATGAGCAACCTGGAATTCTTGGAATTGGTCAAAGGCCTTCTCGCCACGCTCGTGAAGCGGGCGGGACCCGAGGGGGCGTTCCGAAACGTGCTCACGGGCAGAGACATCGAAGCCATGAGCGACGCCGACCTCTATCATCTGGTCCAAAAGGTATCCGTTTATGCCCGGGTTTCCCCCCAGCACAAGCTGCGCATCACCCAGCAACTGCTCAAGCACGGTGAGATTGTGGCCATGACCGGTGATGGCGTCAACGACGCACCGGCCCTCAAGGCGGCGCACATCGGCGTGGCCATGGGCAGGACCGGGACCGACGTGGCCAAGGAAGCCTCAGACATGGTCATCGCCGATGATAATTTTGCCAGCATCTATCGCGCCGTGGAACTAGGGCGCGTGGTTTTCGACAACATCCGCAAGGTGACCTTTTTTCTGATCCCCACCGGCATTGCCGCCATCATCACCATTCTCGCCACCGTGATGCTAGGGGTGCCCCTCCCCTACCTGCCCGCGCAGCTCCTGTGGATCAACATCGTCACCAATGGCCTCCAGGATGTCGCGCTGGCCTTCGAGCCCGGGGAAAAGGATGTTTTGAAGCGGCCTCCGAGAGACCCCCGATCAGGCATCTTCAATCGGCTCATGGTGGAACGGACTCTCATCGTCGGTCTGGTCATTTCCGCGGGGGTGGTCTACGAATTCGTGCACAGTCTGAACGAGGGGATGACTCTGGACAAGGCTCGGACCATCGCGGTGACCGTCATGGTCTTTTTCCAATTTTTCCAGGCCTTCAACAGCCGATCCGAGGTGCAATCTTTGCTGCGCATGAACCCCCTGGGCAATCCGTTCCTTTTCTTCGGGACGATGGCCGCCTTCTTGGCCCACCTCGCGGCGATTTATCTGCCCTCGCTGCAGTGGGTCTTTCGCATGGAGCCGCTGACGCTCATGGAGTGGCTGCGGATTGCCCTGCTCTCCTTCACCGTCGTGGTGGTGGTGGAAATCGATAAGCTGGTCCGACGAATCGCCCATTCAAGCCGTTGGTCAACGCACACCCGTTGAGCGGAACTCGGGGGGACGACCATGCCCTTGGAGCAAATCACCCTGATCGGCATTCTGATGGGCATGATCGCGCTGTTCATCTGCGGCGGTGCTCCGGCGGAAGAGCCCTATGTGAT
>CAZGQL010000179.1:939-8514 GCA_964527905.1 uncultured Syntrophobacteraceae bacterium | reverse complement strand
TATGAAGTGAGCGAAGGCGCGAGCGTGAAGGAAGGCGACGTCCTGCTGATCCTCGAGGCCATGAAGATGGAAAACTCCATCACCAGCCCCACCGCGGGAACCGTGACGCAAATCACCAAGAAGGACGGTGAGACGGTTCAGAAGGGGGATGTGCTGGTGGTGATCGGATAACGGGAAGCGAGAGGAAATCCATGCCGATCGAGATTTCTGAAAAGACCGTCAAGAACGAATTCATCGAAAAGGTGGCGAAGCTGAGCGGGCAGAACATCTACCAGTGCTTCCAGTGCGGCACCTGTGGCGGGGCTTGCCCCATGTCGGGGCACATGGACGCCCTGCCGCGTAAAGTGATGCGCATGGCCCAGCTCGGGATGGAGGAGTGGGTGAGCGAGGCCAAGACCTGTTGGACCTGCGCCTCCTGCCACACCTGCACGGTGAACTGCCCACGGGGGATCGATCTCGCCCGCGTGATGGAAGCCATCCGGCAACTGACGCTTCGCAAGAACGTGAACATCGTTGAGCCGTCCCAGCTCGACGAAGAGGTGCTGCGAGAACTGCCCCAGATCGCGATGGTGAGCTGTTTTAGAAAGCTCACGGCCTGAGGCTCACGAGGAGACCCATGAAAGTCAGTTACTATCCAGGATGTACCCTGAAGACCAAGGCAAGGAACCTCGAGGAGGCCGCGGTCGCGTCGATGGCGGTTCTGGGGGTGGAGTTCGAGGAACTCCCCCGCTGGAACTGCTGCGGGGCCGTGCACTCCCTGGCCGACGACGACCTCATCCACCAGGTGGCGCCCGTCCGCGACCTGGTTCGGGTGCTGGAGCAGGGGAGCGACACGGTCGTGACCCTTTGCTCCATGTGCTACAACACGCTCGCCCGGGCCAACCTGCTCATGCGTGAGGACGAGGTCAAGCGAAACACGATCAACGCCTTCATGGACGAGGAAAAGGACTACCACGGGGAAGTGGAAGTGCTGCACTTTCTCAACTTCCTCCGCGACCGGGTCGGCTGGGAGGCGGTTCGGGCCAAGATTCAAAGGCCTCTGGCGGGCATGAAGGTCGCCCCGTATTACGGTTGCACGTTGCTGCGGCCCAAGAACGTGGCCATCGAACCGGCCGGCCAGGCAGCACTCCTGTCTGAATTCCTGCAAGTGCTGGGGGCCGAGCCGGTGGAATTTTCGGCCAAGAGCCTCTGTTGCGGCTCGTACCAGATCCTGGCCAATCCGGAAGCGGCCCTGGATGTGTCGGCGACCATCCTCGAAGGGGCCCTCCAGGCCGGTGCGGAAGCGCTTGTCCTGAGCTGCCCCCTGTGCGAGTTCAACTTGGCCAAGACCCAGATCCGGCTTCTGCCGAGGCAGAAAATCAGCCGGGAGCTTCCGGTCTATTACCTGACCCAGTTGCTGGCGCTGGCCCTGGGGATCGAGGACGCCGCGTGCCGATTCGACCTCAATGCCCCTTCGGCCCTGGAATTCCTGAAATGTAAGAGCCTCGCCGGGACACCGTCCCCGGCGGTTTAAGTCAAGACGGAGGAGACCCAACCATGTCGAACGGAGCACAAGCACAAGTCGCCACCGGGGATCGCGCCATCCTTCCCGAGGGTGCACGGACCATTCCGATCTTTGTCATGGGGAAGCGTTACGAAGTCCCCGAAACTCTGACCATCATGAAAGCTATGGAATACGTGGGATTCCGGTTCCTGCGCGGCTGCGGCTGCCGCGGGGGCATCTGCGGCGCATGCCCCACCGTCTATCGCAAGGAAGGGGACTACAAGCTGCATTTCGGCCTGGCTTGCCAGACCGTGGTGGAGCCCAACATGTACCTCGCCCAGATCCCCTTTTACCCCGCCAACCGGGCTCCCTACGACCTGGACACCATCAACCCCGTCGCGGAGACCATTCACGCCCTCTATCCGGAAATCTTCCGCTGCGTGGCGTGCAACAACTGCACGAAGGCCTGCCCCATGGGCGTCAACGTTCTGGATTACATTTCGGCCCTCAAGCAGGGGGACATCGAACGGGCCGCCCATCTGTCCTTCGACTGTATCCAGTGTGGCCTGTGCGCCAGCCGCTGCATGGGAGAGCTGCCCCAGTACCACATCGCCCAGCTGGCCCGGCGCATCTTCGGCAAGTACATCCAGGCCGGTGCCGAGCACCTCAAGAAGCGGGTGGCGGAAATCGAGTCCGGCAAGTACGACGCCATGTTGGAAAAGCTCCAGGTCATGCCCCGTGAGGAATTGGAAAAGCTCTACAAGGAGCGCGAGCGCGAGCCCGACCTGGCACCTCCCGGCACCTGGGTCCCGCAGGATACGCAGTACCTGTAGGGCGGAGAGACGGATCTCGCGGAACACGACGCCGATTCGATTGAACTGTTCGCCGACTCACCGATTCACCGGTGAGAGCCTTTTGAGGAGCACGCAATGAGCTACACCCCTGAAATGAGAGAATTGATCAAGCGAGTGGAAGCAACCCGGCCCGAGCGGGTGGCGATGGCCCGGCGGGGCGAGCATTTTCCCGCCTTGAGCCTCGAGGAGCGGGCGGTCGTCCTGGAAAAATTTCACCCTGACTACCAGAAGGAGGGGCGGTGCGCGGTCCGGGTGGGACCGGACAAGGGGAAGGCCTTCCCGGAGGAGATCACGCGGCAGCTGGAATCCAAGTCCATGCTTCGCCCCGAACGGGTGGACCTGTCGAAGATCGACTTCGAAACCGACGTGCTCATCCTGGGTGGGGGCGGCGCCGGAACCTCGGCGGCCCTCCTGGCTTCCCAGGCCGGGGCGAGTGTCATCATGACCACCAAGCTGCGTCACGGGGACGCCAACACCATGATGGCCGAGGGCGGCATCCAGGCGGCGACTCAGGAATGCGATTCCCCCTTCTACCACTACCTGGACACGATCGGCGGCGGCCACTTCACGAACCAGCCCGATCTGGTGGCGGCCCTCGCCCACGACGCCCCGCTGTCCATCGCCTGGCTGGAGTCCCTGGGCATGATGTTCAACAAGCTGCCCGACGGGCGCCTGAGTGTCCGCCATTTCGGCGGCTCCTCCCGCAAGCGCATGCACTCGGCCGGCGACATGACCGGGGCCGAGATCATGCGGGTGCTGCGCGACGAAGCCCGAAACCGCCGCGACAAGATCGTGATGCTCGAATTCTGCCCGGCCGTTGAGCTGATCCTCGATGAGGACGGCAAGTGCGGCGGTGCCATCCTCTACAACATGGAGACTCGGGAGTTCTTCGTCGCACGGGCCAAGGCGGTCATCATCGCCACCGGGGGCAACGGGAGGTTGCACATCAAGGGCTTTGCCACCACGAACCACTACGGGGCCACCATGGACGGCGTGGTCATGGCCTACCGGGCGGGTGTGGGGACCACGTGCCTGCATTCGACTCAGTACCACCCGACGGGGGTGGCCTACCCCGAACAGAACGTCGGCCTGCTCATCACGGAAAAGGTCCGGGGTCTCGGCGCCCATGTGCTGAACGTCGAAGGGCAGCAGTTCTGCTTCCCCCTCGAACCACGCGACGTGGAATCGGCCGAGCTCATCAAGGAAGCCGTCGAAGTCAAGAAGGCCGTGATCACCCCGACGGGACGCTACGGCCTGTGGCTCGACTCCCCTATGATCGATCTCCTGCACGGGGAGGGCACCGTCCGCAGGGAGCTGCCCGCCAAGTTCATCCAGTTCGACCGCCACGGGATCGACATCAGTAAGGAGCCCATGCTCGTCTTCCCCACACTCCACTACCAAAACGGCGGCATCGCCATTAACGCCAAATGCGAAACGACCATTCCGGGACTCTACAGCGCCGGCGAGTGTGTGGGCGGCGTCCACGGTGAAAACCGACTCATGGGCAACAGCCTTCAGGATGTGATCACCTTCGGTCGCCGCGCCGGGATGAGTGCCGCCGAATACGTGAAAAGCGGCGTCACGCTCAAGAAGCTCACGCTGGACCATGTCGTCCGGTTCGAAAAGGAGCTTGCCGAGGCGGGCGTGGAAAACCCCATTGTTGCGCCCATCCTGCTCCCGGACTACGCCACGGACGAGGTGGCTTCCCGGCGCCTCATGGACGCCAGGATGGAAAGCGAATAACGAGAAATGAGGACAATCGAATGATCGAAATCAGAATACACGGTCGAGGCGGGCAGGGGAACGTGGCGGCCGCCGAACTGCTGGCCATCGCGGCCTTCAAGGACGGCAAATACGCCCAGGCGTTTCCCTCCTTCGGCGCCGAGCGCGTGGGGGCTCCGGTCCAAGCGTTCGTTCGCATTGACGACAAGAAGATCCGGGTCCGGGAGGACGTGCGGACCCCCGATTACCTCATCGTTCAAGATCAGTACTTGATGGACACGGTCCCGGTACTGGACGGCCTCAAGGAGGGAGGGCTCGTGCTGGTGAACGCCAATGTGCGTCCGGAGGAGCTTCATATCAAATCCACGGCCGTCATCGAAACCATTCCGGCGACGGAAATCGCCTTGGAAATCATCGGGCGGCCCATTCCCAACGCCATCATGATCGGCGCCTTTTGCTCCATCACCGGGCTGGTGAGCCTCGAGGCCGTGCAGCAGGCGATCATGGAGAAATTCCCGGGCGCCGTGGGCAAGAACAACGTGGCAGCGCTCGAGCGGGCCCACGAGATCATACAGGAGAGGAAGGCCCATGCTTAAGCAGATCGAAGGATCCCATGCCGTTGCCGACGTCGTGGCGATGTGCCGGCCCAACGTCATCTCGGCCTACCCCATCACCCCGCAGACGCACATCGTCGAGGGACTGGCGGACATCGTCGGACAGGGGAAGCTGGATGCGGAATTCGTGAACGTCGAGAGCGAGTTCGCGGCCGCCTCCGTCGTGCTCGGAGCCAGTGCCGCCGGGGCCCGCGCCTACACGGCGACCACCTCCCAGGGGCTTCTCCTCATGACGGAGGTCGTTTACTGCATCGCCGGGATGCGGCTTCCCATCGTCATGACGTGCGCCAACCGGGCCATTTCGGCGCCCCTCAACATCTGGAACGACCAGCAAGACTCCATGACCGTCCGGGACGCCGGCTGGATTCAGCTCCACGCCGAGGACAACCAGGAGGCAGCCGACCTGCACATGCAGGCCTTCAAAATCGCCGAGCGGTGCAATCTGCCGACCATGGTCTGCATGGACGGGTTCATCCTGACGCATGCCTTCGAGCCCGTGGACATTCCCGACCAGAAACAGGTGGATGAATTCCTGCCGCCCTACAAGCCGCGCTACATTGTCGATCCCCGCTGGCCCCGCGGCATCGGGCTCTACGCGGACCCGCGCTTCTACATGGAAACCCGCTACATCCTGCACCGTGCCCTCGAAAAGAGCGAGGAAACCATCCGGGAAGTCGCCGCCGACTTCGCCAAGACCTTCGGGCGGTCGAGCGGGGGGTTGGTTCGGCCCTACAAGCTCGACGGAGCGGATCTGGTCATCGTGACCATGGGCTCCGTGGCCGGCAGCGTCAAGGAAATGATCGATCGGATGGAAGAGAAAGGGAAGAAGATCGGCTTGTTACAGATCTGTTCCTATCGGCCTTTCCCCAAGCAGGAGGTCTACCGGCTGCTCAAGGAAAAGCAAAACATCGTGGTCCTGGAAAAATGCGTCTCCCTGGGACGCGGTGGGGTGCTGGCGAGCGACGTGCGCTGGTCCTTCCCCCGCTCCGACAAGCGGGACCGCAACATCAGCTGTTTCGTGGCGGGTCTCGGCGGGCGGAACATCTCCATCGACGATCTGCAGGCCATGGTGGAGCGCGTCGAGAAGGAGCCGGTGGAGCTCGAATTCCTCGGTCTCAAGAAGGACCTCATAGCGGAGAAAGACCTATAGCCATGGAAATGAAGCCAGAAGACCTGAACAGGGTGGAAAAGAAGGACTTGTTTGCGAGCGGCCACCGGGCGTGCGGCGGGTGCGGTCAGGCATTGGCCGCGCGGCTCGTTGCGGACGCCGCGGGCGAGAACACCATCGCCTGCGTGGCCACCGGCTGCCTGGAGGTTTTCAGCTCCCCGTACCCGGATCCGTCCTGGCGTATCCCGTTTCTCCACAGCCTTTTTGAGAACTCGGCCGCGGTCGCCTCGGGCGTGGAAGCCGCCTACAAGGCCCTGAAAAAAGGCCCGGTCAACATCATCGCCCAGGGCGGCGACGGCAGCACGGCCGACATCGGCTTCCAGTGCATCAGCGGCATGTTCGAGCGCGGTCACAACGTGCTCTACGTTTGCTACGACAACGAAGCGTACATGAACACGGGGGTCCAGCGCTCGAGCTTCACACCGCTCGGGGCGCGCACGACCACCACCCCGACGGGCAACAAGACCCGCAAGAAAAACCTGCCCATCATTGCGGCCGACCACGGGATCCCCTACGTGGCCACGGCCACCGTGGACGACTTTCGGGATCTGCAGCGGAAAGTGAAAAAAGCCCTCGCGATCCAAGGCCCCAAATACATCCATATCCTTGCCCCCTGTCCCCTGGGCTGGGGCCACACGGGGGATCTGACCGTCCTCATGTGCCGACTCGCCAAGCAGACGTGCCTCTTTCCCATCTTTGAGATCATCGACGGAAAGATCACCAATGTGCAGAAGGTGCCCGTCAAGAAGCCCGTCGAGGAATATCTGAAGCTTCAAAACCGGTTCCGGCACCTGTTCAAGAAGGGCGTCCCGTCCCCGGAGGTGGCCGCCATTCAGGCCATTGCCGACCAGAACATCGAGAAGTTCAACCTGTAAAAAGAGGTTTGATTCCGAAATGGAAAAACTACCCTTAGGACTCGCCCTGGACTTGAGGAACGTGGTCCCCTACAAGACCGGTTCCTGGCGGACCTTGAAGCCGCTCTATATGAAGCAGACGCCGCCCTGCAGCCACGGATGCCCCATCGGAAACGACATCCGGGGGTTTCTGCGCACCCTGGCCGAAAAGCAAGACTACGAAGCGGCTTGGCGCGTGTTGACCCGCACCAATCCGTTTCCGGCCACCTGTGGACGGGTGTGTCCACACCCCTGCGAGGACGGCTGCAATCGTCGCGATTTCGACACCCCGCTCGCCATCAACAGCTCCGAGCGCTGCGTGGGGGACTACGGGCTCGAAAAACACCTGGAACACAAAAAGGACGTGCTGACCCAACGCAA
The DNA here is from genome assembly GCA_964527905.1 of uncultured Syntrophobacteraceae bacterium. Classification (GTDB taxonomy): domain Bacteria; phylum Desulfobacterota; class Syntrophobacteria; order Syntrophobacterales; family Syntrophobacteraceae; genus CALBZH01. Next base: position 1,399 of record CAZGQL010000179.1, on the reverse strand, counting down.
GGAAAAGATCGCCGTCGTGGGGTCGGGGCCCGCGGGGCTCTCGTGCGCCTTTCACCTGGCCAAGCGCGGCTTCAAGGTCAAGATCTACGAGGCCGAGCGCGAGCCGGGCGGCATGATGCGCTGGGGCATCCCGGCCTACCGGCTGCCCAAGGACGTGCTGGCGCGAGAGATCGACAACATCCTCAAACTCGGCATCGAGCTCGGATGCAACACCAAGGTGGGCGTCAACATTCCCGTCGACCAGCTGACGGGGCACTATGATGCCGTCTTCCTGGGAATCGGCGCTCAGATCGGCGTGTCCATCGGCGTCGAGGGCCAGGACGCCCGTGGGGTGTACACCGGGGTGGGCTTCCTCAAGGACATTCACAGCGGCCGGAAAGTGCAGCTGGGAAAAGACGTGGTGGTGGTCGGCGGCGGCAACACCGCCATGGACTGCGCCCGCGTGGCCAAGCGGATGGGA
>CAZGQL010000179.1:0-929 GCA_964527905.1 uncultured Syntrophobacteraceae bacterium | reverse complement strand
GCCAACGTGAGCGTTGTTTACCGGCGCACCCGCACGGAAATGCCCGCCATCACAGCCGAAATCGATGAGGCCCTCGAGGAGCGCATCATGTTCCGCTACCACACCAATCCCGTCAAGATCATCCAGGACGACGGACGGGTGGTGGGCTTGTTGTGCGTCCAGATGGAACTGCGCGAGGCCGACGCAAGCGGCCGGGCACGCCCCGTCCCCATCGCCGGATCGGAATCCGTGATCCCCGCCGATACGGTCATCATGGCCACCGGCCAAGAAGTGGATTACGAAGGCTTCGATCTCGCCAAGCGCGAAAACAAGTGGGTGAGCGCCGACGAGCAGTATCTCACGAGCCTTCCCAAGGTCTTCGCGGGCGGTGATGCCGTCCTGGGGTTGGAAACGGTCTCCGCGGCCATCGGTCAGGGGTTTCGGGCCGCCATGTCCATCGAGGACATGATCGACGGTCACACCGAGGCGCGACTCGCCCAGCCCCCCGTGGTTTTCTCCCGGGATCTCAACACCTATTATTATCAACCGAAATCCCGCTTTGCAAAGGAGGCCATTCCGGTCCACGAGCGGCTCAAGAGCTTCAACGAGATCTATCCCGCCTTCGACCGTGATGAAATCCTACAGGAGGCCAACCGCTGCTTCAGTTGCGGTCTGTGCTTCGATTGCGGCAATTGCCTCATGTACTGCCCCGACAACGCCGTGAAGGTATCCCAGGGCGGCGGCAAGTACGAATTCGACTACGACTTCTGCAAAGGCTGCGGCCTGTGCGTGAAGGAATGCCCGTGCCACTACATCCAGCTGACCCTGGAAAAGTAGCCGCGGCATCGCGCCCCGGCTCCCCGGCCTCGGCGCATCCCCCCCCCGGGATCTCCCGCCGCGCTCCGCGCGCGGTGGGGCATCCCCCCCTTGGTGCTGCGCCACACAGTATG
>CAZGQL010000178.1:409-8614 GCA_964527905.1 uncultured Syntrophobacteraceae bacterium | reverse complement strand
GCCACAACCGTTCTCTCGAAAGGGACACCGAAGGCCCGGACTCGGTCCACCAGCGTGGGCTGGGCCGAGGGCTGGTCGAGGGCCATCTTCCAGATTCCCACTCGTTCCTGGGCCATGTACAGAAGCTTTTGAAAATCATCCACGACCATTCCTTCGACCTGCGGCCCATCCCCGTCATGATCCAGACAAGGGGTCCAGGAGCCGCCATCGGGAAGCGGGAAACGTTCCGGGAGGTCCAGCTCGGAAACCACACGGTAGGAGGGCTGGCCTTGGTCCCCGAAGATCCTCACTCGGGCGACCGTCGTTCGTCCTGCGCGGCTCACAAAGGCTTCAGCGGTTTCCCTGCCCGGCTCGACCTGCGCCACCGCGAGCCCGTAGGCGGTCCAGCCGGTCTTGAGTCCCTCGACATCGGGGGTGAAGATGCGGGGTACGTTGGGGGACGTGATCTCACTCAACGGCGGTTTGCCCTCCGCCAGCGCTTTCGGGTCGATCGCGAAAAAACGAAGCAGATCATTGTGCCGATCGGTGACGACGGCCAGGTCCACGACACGAGGGCCTAGAGGGAAGCGATAGAGGATGTCCACATTGTTGTAGCGGGCCCCTCGGAGGTGCATTCCGGCGGGCGTGGCGTCCCCGGCGATGTGCTGCACGAGAGAGCCCCTCAGGTCATACACATCGAGGCCGCCCCGCTTCAGGGTGCCGACCACCAGGCTCCGTCCCGGATCGGCCGCGTTCACCCAAATGGCCGGATCGTCGGCATTGGATCGGTTTCCCGCTTCATCATCGAATACCGCTCGTGTTTCGAAGAGCGGAGTGGTGGCAGCCACTTCGCCGGCCAGCAAATCCCCCGGGAAGAACGAGCCCGTCAAGAGAGTCAAACACAGTAAAAAAAGAGTTGAGGCGCGCATGTCTTGATCCCTTTTGTAACTTCATTGTTCCCGATTCTATTCCCATAACAAGGAACACGATCGCCTCTTGCCGAATCCAATGCCAGCCCTTGTCAGGCCGGCCGTTCAAGCGGAGGCGCAATGGAGTCAGCCTTTCGAATGAACCAATACCAGGCGGACGCGTGGCCCTTCTCCTCCCCGATCACCTGGCGGTCTTTGGTGAAATGCTCCCCGATCAGTGATTCCACTTCATCGGGTGCGATCCCCCAGACGGTGCCCCGCCACGGTCGAGGCAGCCAAGCATAGAGCATGTACCAGCTCCCGGATCGAGTGAGCCGGGCGAGCTCCCTGGCGTACCGCAGCCGGCCCTCGGTTCCCAGCACGAACAGGCAGCCGATGTCGAGCACGTAGTCGTAGGGGTCGGTCAGCATGCTCAGATCGGTCACGTCCGCCGCATGAAACGTGATCTGGAGCCCCGCTTCCGCCGCCTTGCGGCGCGCCGTTTGGATGGCCTTCGGCGCGTAGTCGACCCCAGTGACCCGCCAGCCGTGCCGGGCGAGGGTGATGGCGTTGGTGCCCGTGCCGCAACCGAGATCCAGCGCGCTCCCGGCAGGCTGTGCGGCGATGAACTCCATGACCTCGGGTGGGGTGATCTGGGTATCCCACGGGGTTTGTCCACGCCAGTAGCGCCATTCAAACCCCCATCGGCTCCGCCTGATCGCATCCACCCACCGATGCCACATGCCTTCCCTCCGTCAGAAGTTGAGATCAGGAGTCGTCCAAAACCAAAGGCATTTAAAAACCCGCAACTCGGGCAGGGATGAACCCCAGCCCCACCTTGTGCACGCCGATCATGCCGTAGGGGCGGGGTTGATCCTCGCCTGAGTCCGCATGCTTGTTCTGGGACCTTTTCCTACGGAAGACTGACCGAGATGCGTCCTGCGACACGGGGACATATACCTCAAGTGTCCCGCAAGTGGAATCAGATGATTGGTCGATTCCGCCGGAACGTCGCGGGTGGTGGTTCCCTGTAAATCCCCCATGGCGTCCAGCGGGCTTTCAGAGCAAAAGAATCCTTGGGAATCGGGCCGTTTCATCACCCAAAGACCCATCAGTCCGTTTGCATGACGCCCCCATGGGCGCCAGGGTTGTGAACCGGCGGGGCGTTGTGCTATAAGGGGACCGAAACCGGCGGCAGGAAGTCGCTACTTGCCCAGGAGGCATAGGAATGTGCCTGCTGGGAAGTCCTGGCTAAGCACACGGCGCCCGCCAGGCGCCGCAATCAAGGCATATTGGCGGTCATGAAGGCCCCGTCCTCCCTTACTGGGGGGAGCGGGGTTTTTTTGTTTTGGGAGGGATGCATGCAACATGGATCACGAACTGGGCCGCCACACCAATGGGGGTCCGAATCCGCATCGACATCGCAGCAGATTTTAAGCACGACTCCAGTCGCCCATGGGTCCCGGAAGTCTCGCGTTTGCGGGAATATTTCCACGATGCGTGCATCATTTCATGGAGCTGTGAGGGGGGGTGGGCGAGGGTTCGCTTCGAGATGGATCCGGGTGTGGGCACTGGGGCTTGTGATCGTCGGGCTGGTGGCCTGCGGCGATTCGACGGGAGGGAGACTTCCCGAGGAGGCGCGTGGGCCTCGTGCCTCGTTCAAAGAAGTACGGCTGCCGGGAGGGGATTGGGGGCTTCCGACGCCTTTTTCCTTCTACCCGCGTGGCCCGGGATACGTTCATCTCAGTCTTGTCTACGATACGCTCGTCTGGAAGGACGAAAACGGGATGATCCCCTGGCTCGCCGACCACTGGGAATCGTCGTCGGACGGACTCGCGTGGAGCTTTCACCTGCGCCCGGGGGTCCGATTTCAGGACGGTCATCCCTTGACCGCACGGGATGTCCGCTTCACGTTCGAATACCTCCGACGACACCCTATGGAGTGGTTTCCAGTCTCCCGAGTCCAAAGCGTCGAGATCCTGGACGATTCGTCGGTGCGGTTCCACCTGAACGCACCTTATGCCCCGTTTGTGAGCCACCTCGCGGGCTGTGTGCCCATCATTCCGGAGCATGTCTGGAGGGATGTCGAGGATCCCAGGGCCGCCTCGGACCCGAAGCGCGTCCTCGGTAGCGGCCCCTACCGGCTCGTGCAGTTCGACAAGGCCCAGGGGGCCTATGAATACGAGGCTTACGGGGATTTTTTCCTCGGCCCCCCGAAGGTTTCGAGAATCCGATTCGTTCCGGCGCCGGACCCCGTGGCGGGCTTTGAGGCCGGTACGGTCGATCAGGCAACCATCCCGGCAACGCTCCTGGATCGCTTTCGGTCCCAGACGCGCTTCAGGCTGAAATCCGGGCCTGCCTACTGGGTGCTGGCCGTGCAGATGAACCGGCAGCGGTTTCCCTTCTCTGAGCAGACGGTGCGTCACGCCATCGCCCACGCCGTTGACCGCACGGCCCTGATCGAGCGCGCGGTGCCCGGCGGCCGGGAAGGCGCCAAACGCGGCAGCCCCGGTTTCATCCCTCCCGACTCCCAATGGTTCGACCCGTCCCTCCAGAACCGATTCCCGTGCGATCCGGCCCGATCGCGCGCGTTGCTCGAATCCGTCGGGATCCAGGATCGTAACGGCGATCAGGTCGCGGAGGGCCCCGACGGAAGCCCGATGCGCTTCACGCTCGTCACCACCTCGCCTTACCTTCGGGAAGCCGAGCTGCTGCAGATCTGGCTGCGGGAGATCGGTTTCGAACTGAACATCAAGTCATTGGACATGAAAACCGTCGATGCCATGGTCCGTGAGCATCGGCACGAGCTCGCCCTGAGCGGCCATGGAGGGCTGGGAGGGGACCCGTCCATCATCATGGGGTTCGGGACGGTGGCGGAAGGCGGCTGGCCGGGTCAGACCCCCTCTTCCCCGGAATACCGCCGGACCGCTGAACGGCTGCTGGCGGCGGGGGATCTTGCAGAGCGCCGGTCGCTGTGTCGGGTGATGCAACAACTGTTCGCCGATGAGCTTCCCATCCTTCCCCTCTACTACCCCGTGACGACGTTCGCCTACCGGCCCGAGGTTCTCGAGGGGTGGTTTTACACGGCGGAGGGGGGCATCGGGATCGGGGTCCCTAGCGCTCACAACAAGCTTGTTTTCATCAGGGGGCACTGACCGTTGACGGCTTATCTGCTCAGGAGGGCCGGCGCCTACACCTCGGTATTGCTCGTGGCGCTGTCGCTCAACTTTTTCCTGCCGCGGCTCATTCCCGGAAACCCCATCGAGGAGTTGACAAGCGGCGTGGGCAATGTCGCCGTGGCCCTGGATTCCGAGGCCAGGATGGCCATGGTACGGTATTACGGGTTGGACCAGCCGCTGATGGTCCAGTTTGAGCGCACTCTCAAGGGGCTCCTCCAGGGTGACCTGGGGCACTCCATCCATTATCGGAGGGCGGTGGGGCCGTTGTTGGTCGAACGTTTTCCGTGGACGATCGGCCTCACCCTGAGCGGCATCCTGGTGAGTTTTTCCGCGGCCCTTGTCTTGGGCGTGCGAGCCTCGGCGGTGGAGCGTCAGGAGACGGCTGTCCTGGTGCCCGCCGTGGTTCTTGAGAGCGTGCCGGTTTTCGTGCTGGGGAGCCTCCTGCTGGTGCTCCTGGGGGTGAAACTACGGCTTTTCCCGTTGGGCGGCGCGTACACGGCGTTTTCCGAATTCACGGGGTGGCCGTGGATCCTGGATGTGGTCCACCATGCGGCGCTGCCCGTCGTGGTCTTGGCCGCCTCCAGTTTCTTTTCCGCCTACCTGGTGGTGCGAAGCTCCATGCGGATGGTACGAAACGAGGCCTACGTGCTCATGGCCGAGATGAAGGGATTGCCGGATCAGACCATCCGGACCCGCTACGTGCTGCGCACGGCCCTGCTCCCCGTGGCCACCCTGTTCGGGCTGCGGCTGGCCTATTCGGCCGGTGGGGCCATCATGGTGGAGGTCTTATTCGCGTATCCCGGGATCGGGCGGCTGACCTACGAGGCGGTGCTGGCCCACGACTACGCGTTGCTCCAGGGAGCGTTCACGGTGTTCACGGCCTGGGTGCTGCTGATCAACTTCCTGACGGACTGCCTGGTCGTGAGCCTCGACCCCCGGGTGAAGGAGGTCTGAGGCGTGGTGCCGCAACAGCTGCCGCCTTCCACCCTGTGGGACCGGCCGATGGGCAGGGCCGGCATGGTGGGGCTTGCCCTGCTGACGGTTCTAGCCCTTCTGAGCCTCTGGTGGACCCCGTATCGGCCGGAAGCCATGGCGGGGCCGAGTCTCGATCGCCCATCCCGAGCGCACCTGCTCGGCACGAACGGGCTTGGCCAGGACATTGTGAGCCAGCTCCTCTCGGGGTGCAGGGTGTCCATCCTCGTGGGGCTTTCGGTCGGGGTTGCGGCCACGGTTCTTGGATTTGTGATCGGCTCGGCGGCGGGGTATTATCCCAGACGGCTCGGCGTGGTGCTCATGCGCGTGGTGGACGGGCTCATGGCCATCCCACGGCTTCCGCTCATCATCCTGCTGGCCGTCCTGCTTCGGCCCCGGCTGGGGAACGTCCTGGCCGTGCTCATTTTCCTCTCGTGGCCTGGCGTGGCGCGCACGATCCGCGCCCAAGTCCTGTCATTGCGGGAACGGGACGCCATCCGGTTCGTGCGCTTTTCGGGGGGTGGCTTCTGCTATGTGCTGCGCCGTCACCTGTGGCGGGAGCTCTTGCCACTGCTGATGGCCAAGGCAACGGCCACGGCGAGCCACGCCATCGTGGCCGAGGCGGGTCTAAGCTTCCTCGGGCTCGGGGACCCGACCCTCAAGAGCTGGGGTATGATGATCCGGAGCGCCCTGGACTACCCCGGGCTGCTGTGGACCCCGGCGTGGAGCTGGTGGCTGCTGCCGCCGTCCCTCCTGGTGAGTCTCGCGGTCCTGTCGTTCGCCCTGATGGGCCATGCCCTCGAGGACGGGTTGCGCCGGGGGGAGGCCCCGTGATGCTGAGCGTGCGGCGTCTGACCCTGTTTGCGGCCGGGCGCGGGATTTATCCTCTTTGGGAGGTGGATCTGGAAGTCGGGGAAGGGGAGCGGGTTGCCGTCGTAGGGGAATCCGGCGGGGGAAAGACCAGTCTGGCCTGGGCCGCGCTGGGCCGGCCCCTGCCGGGGCAGCGCATCGAGGGGGGAAGCGTTCGCTTCGAGCAATGGGATCTGACATCCCTGTCTCCGGAGGCGCGGGCCCGGTTGTACTACCGGCGCCTGGCCCTGGTCCCTCAGAACGTGCAGGACGCCTTTCACCCCACCCGAAGGCTGTGGCAATCGGCGCAGGAGGTGCTCGAGCGGGAAACGCCCGTCCGGCGTCGCCGACAGGAGGTCCTGGCTGCCGTGGCCCCCCTCGGGGAGCGGCTGGACCTGTCGCCGTCACTCTGGGATGCATGGCCGCATCAGCTTTCCGGGGGACAGAAGCAGCGTATGGGGATCATCCTGGCCCTGTTGAACGGGCCGCGGCTGCTGGTTCTCGATGAGCCCACCCACGCCCTGGATGAGCTCACGCGCTCGGCGCTCATCGCCTTTCTCGAACAGTGGCGTAACGCGAACGGCGCCGCCGTGCTCTTGTTCACGCACGACATCGGTTTGGCCCGTTCCTGGGGTGGGCGAATGGTCGTGCTGTATCGGGGTGAAATTGTGGAGGAATTGCCGGGCGGGGAGGACGTGGAGCCGCTGCACCCGTATACTCGGGGCCTTATGGGCTCCGCCCTCCGGCTCGGGGACCCACCTCGAAGCCGACACGCGATCCAGGGGCATGCGACGCCGCTTCAGGGGCCGCCGGCAGGCTGCGGCTTCGCCAATCGTTGCCCGCTGGCGGCAAGGGATTGTGCACAGGAAAGGCCTGTTCTGGTCGCGATGGGACGTCACAGGGTGCGTTGCAGCCGTGTCTGAGTGGGCGCACGAAGAAGGAGAAATGGCATGACAGACGAATATCCACAGGATCTCCAGGAAGTGATTCGGTTTCACGGGCACATGTGTCCCGGTGTGGCCATCGGCTATCGAGCGGCCAAGGCTGCTCAGGCGTTCCTCGAGGTGGAGCGGCCCGAGGACGAGGAGCTGGTTGCCATCGCCGAAACCGACGGCTGTGGCGTGGATGCCATTCAGGTGCTGCTCGGCTGCACCCTCGGTAAGGGCAACCTCATTTACCAGGACAAGGGCAAACAGGCCTACACGCTCATCTGCCGGAACAAAGGCCGAGCGGTGCGCGTGGTGGCCAAGCCCGGCTTGTTCGACCGAACACCCGAACAGGAAGCCGCGTTCGGGAAGGTCATGGGCGGCACGGCGTCGGAGGAGGACATGGCCGTCTTCCGGGCCTTTCAGAAGGAGCGAACGAGCGAGCTGCTGGCGGCGGATCAGGAGAAGCTCTTTCATGTGATGGAGGTTTCGCCGGAGGTTCCCGGGAAGGCGCGTATCTTCAAATCGGTCACCTGCGCCTTCTGCGGGGAAGCCGTGATGGAGCCGCGCGCCAGGGTTCGGGACGGCAAGATGGCTTGCCTGGATTGTTCCGAAGCCTATACCCGGGGCTGGGGAGGGTGAGGGAGCATCGAGGGGATGGACCGCCGCCGGGCCATCCGGCAGGGGCAGGGCGGGATGTCGAGCCCGTCCTCGAGGTCAGGGCGATCACCCGAACGTTTGGGTCGCGCCGCAGGGTCGTTCGAGCTCTCCAAGGCGTGGACCTGACCCTTTTCCGGGGCGAGGTGGTCGCCCTCGTGGGGCCGTCCGGCTCCGGCAAGACCACCCTGCTCCAGATCCTATCGGGCCTTGTCGGAGCGGATTCCGGGGAGGCGACCTTCCGAGGGGTTCCGCTCCCGCTGGTCGAAACCTGCCGAGGACGCGGCCGGATGTCCCTCGTCTTTCAGGACCCCTACGCCGCCCTCGCCGCCCACCTGTCCGTGCGGGAGATCGTGGCCGAGCCCCTTGCCATACGGTCTCGGAAGCCGGTCTCCGACGCCCGGATTGCCGAGGCGCTCTCCCTGGTGCGGCTGGATCCCCCGGAGCTTTACTTGGAGCGTTACCCCGGGCAGCTTTCGGGGGGGCAGCGGCAACGGGTCGCCATCGCGCGGGCCCTCATCACGGAGCCGGATCTCCTGCTCGCCGACGAGCCCACCTCCATGCTCGATGCCTCGGCGGGAGTCGGCATCCTGAACCTGTTCCGCGACCTGGCCGGGGGGGGGATGAGCCTCCTGATCACGATCCACGACCTGGCCGGTGCCTGCTATGTGGCGGACAGGGTCGTGGTCCTCGCGGAGGGTGTCATCGTGGAGGATGCCCCTCCGTCAGACCTCC
>CAZGQL010000178.1:0-399 GCA_964527905.1 uncultured Syntrophobacteraceae bacterium | reverse complement strand
GACATGACCTCACCCGCAGTCTCATTGGCGCGGCCCGGTTGCCCCGCCAAACCGCCAGGCGGTGCTGACTGTTGCGCCATACAATGAGGTCAACATCCTTCTCATGCGTTATCCCCGCGTGGCCATCGAGGGGACCCACGCATTTGGACGCCTCTGGATTCCCGCCAAAGTCTGTCCCCGCAAGTACCAGGCGGGGAACACTCGGAAATGACGATCCATTCGGACACCCAGTTGTGCGGCGGGGTGCCAAGGATTGCCGACGAGGAGTTGCGCCCCATTCACCTGCACGGGAGCGACGCCCACAAAAAAGGATCAGCGTTTGACAGCGGCGTTCAATTTGATAGGTTATCCCATCCGTTTGGGCGCCTCGATTGCATGTGAGCTTACAAAGGGGGAATG
>CAZGQL010000177.1:0-8655 GCA_964527905.1 uncultured Syntrophobacteraceae bacterium | reverse complement strand
TTTGAAGCCGCACTGCTGAGCGTGTTCGAAAAACAGTTCGACATCTTCACGGAGGCTCCCTTGGTTGCCTTTGAGGGCCAGGACATAGTCTGCTTGCTGATCAACAATCTGACGGGCAATTTCTTTCTGGCATCCCATGGCATCGATGGTAACGATACAGCCTTTAATTTCAAGGAGCTTGAGGAGCTCGGGGATTGCTGTAATTTCGTTGGATTTGGCATCAGTCCTCACTTGCCCCAAGGCCAACCCACTCTGAGCCGCCCAAGCACCGACCATGTGGAGGGGGGCTTTGTTGGAAGAACGCTCATAGGAACGCCGCAGGGTCTTGCCGTCGATGGCCACGGTCTGTCCATCGCTGATCTTAAAAACTGCGTGAATCCAACTGACGAAGCGCCGCTCGAATTCCTCGGGACGCAACAAAGAAAACACTCGTCCGAAGGTATCATGGGATGGGATCCCACCGGGCAATTCGAGGAAGGTCTTGAGCCAAGCCTGCTTGGCTTTCGCGTAATGAACGACTTCTGTCCACTCGTCGGCCCCACAGATCGACGCACAGATCGTGATGATAATAATGTCAATGAGCTTGTGGCGTGTTTTCGCCTGGATCCTCGGATCCTTGAGAGACGAGAAGTGTTCGATGAGCGTCGCATTAACAGGTTGTTGCATGACATCCTCCTCTTGGTTGCAAAATGGTCCAAGGTAGGTTGCCATACTCGATCACAAATGTCCAGCATTGTTACGTGCGATTGCCCTGGGATGGCCGCCCCGCAAGATCGCCTCCAGCGCGGACTCGTGCTACTTTCCCGAGTGCATGAGGTCTTCGAAAACGGAAAGGGCGGCCTCCGCCCCCTGGCCCATGGCGGTGACGATCTGCTTGAAGCCGCCTTCGACGTCGCCTGCGGAGTAGATGCCAGGGATGCTGGTTCGGTGGCGTTCATCCCGCTGGATAAATCCATCTTCCGTGAGCGCAACGCCCACCTTGCGCGCCAACTCCGTCGTCGGAGCGTATCCGACGGCGACGAACACGCCGTCCGTTTGGAACACGCTCGTTTCACCCGTACGGTTGTTGTAGAGCAACACCTCCGTCACCCGCTCCTTCCCCCGGATTTCCCTGATCTCCGTATTCCACAGCACGGGGATTTCATTGGCCCGGACGTCCCGGGCGAGGTGCTCCTGTCCGCGGAACGTGTCCCGGCGGTGCACGATGGTTACCGAAACGCCGATGTGGTGTAGGTAGAGAGCTTCCGTCAGGGCGCTGTTCCCCCCGCCCACGACGATCACTTTCTTCTTTGCGAACAACGGTCCATCGCAGGTGGCGCAGTAGCTCACCCCTCGTCCTCCCAGCTCCGCCTCCCCGGGCACGTTCAGCCGCTTATAGTTGGCGCCCGTTGCGAGGATCACGGTCTTGGTCAAGAACCTGCGGCGGGTCGTGACGACGCTGATGGGCTCTCCCGGTTGCACGTCCACCACTTCCTCCCCCTGGAAAATCTGCACATACTCCAGGGCGTGACTCACGACGATGTCCACCAGGGTCTTGCCCGGAACGCGCGAGAAGCCGGGATAGTTTTCCACCACCGGGGTGGTGGCCACCTGCCCTCCCAGAGGTCCCCGCTCGATGATGGCCGTACGCAAGCCGCTTCGGACCGCGTAGATCCCCGCCGTCAGGCCCGCCGGCCCCCCGCCGATGATGACCAGATCCGTTTCGACCACCTCGGCGTCGCTCTCGGGGATGAAAACCGTCTGGGGCTCCAGCTTCAGGACCGACAGGGCGAACAATTCCTCGGGTTGAAGCCCCTGGCCCACCAGAATGTCGTTGGCGAAGGTCTGCGGCACGCTGAAGGCCTGATACTGGTTGGCGAGGTCGGGGTTGGCCTGGATGTCGATCATTTCGAGCGAAATGAGGTCGGGCTTTTCGATGACGGCCTTGATGGCGTGGATGGACTGCTCGGGACAATAGGGGCAGGTCGGGCTCACGAAAACCTTGAGGCGGCGGGGCGAGTCCACCTTGCTCACCACCTTCCGCGACTCGTCACTGAGGTTGCTCTGCCGATGGGAGACCAGGATCAGGGCTCCCATGAAGGTGCGGGTCTCCTCGCCGTAGGGGGCTCCGAGGTAGCGAATGTTGTAGCGTTCCGGATCGAAAAGGATGCAGGGGGCGACCGTCACGTCCCATTTGAGGGCCAGTTCATGGGTCAGCGGGTATTCCCGCAGTTCGATCTTGTCGGTCAGGTTGCGGAACGCTCGAATCAAGTCCCTGCAGGCCTGCGTCAGAACATCGTTTTTCCCCCTTTCGGAAAACAGAAAGATGGGGACCTTGTGGGGCATCTCATCGAAGACGACGCGGAGCTGGTCTTCGACTTCCTTGCGTGCCAACCTCTGCGAAGAATGGGATCCGTTACCATGCCGATCCATGATGTTCTGCCTCTCTTCGGTCAACCGTGAATTTCAAAATGGCTCCCGTCCATTGGTCCGCGGTTAGGATGCCAAAGCACCCCAAAAAAATCCACCTTCTTATGGAGGTGGAAAACCCGTTGATCCCTTCCCACCCGAGGTGATATCTGTAGCGCCTGCTCGGCTGGGGCGGCCGGAATCCGGGGGGGGCATCGTGGCTTGGCCCGGCGCTTGGGCCTCCGCGGCAGCAAACCACTCGAGGCATCCAGCGGGGATGCCCATCAATGATTGACTCGTGCCCCCAGGGGCACACCGGAAGGATCAGGCTTCAACCATGACCGGTGACGATTGGCTCAGGGCCGCCGTGGCGATTATTGGGGCAGGCGTGGGGGTATGGGGGGCCTACTTGGCAACCCGCAGGGCGGAGCGCTTCCGGGTTCGATTCCTCGAGGAGCTGAAAACCAGAGAAAGAGCCGGTGGCCTCGCTCCGTACGTGGATGAAGTGCTCAGCCAACCGGTCCGATGGAAGCGATCCTTCCGCCTGATTCGCAAGCCCTTCCAGAAGCATGTGGCCCTGGCCGTCGAGACGGCGGCCCTCATCTACGCCTTCACCGGCTTGGTCAACGCGCTGGTCCGCTTCGACGAGGTGTTCAGCAGTCCCAGCCAGGGTTATGCGGCCCTCGCCTTCATCGGGCTCATCATCGGGTTCATCCCTTCTGAGTCCTTCATGTCGGGGAGAATCGAAAAGGAGATGGATCGGGTCCTGGACGAGCTCAGGGACGCACGGGACAAGGACCGCCTCGATCGGTTCCTCCTCGAGGCCCGAAGGCGCTGGAAATGAGTGCGTCCCATGAAGATCCGGATTGAGAACGTCGCTGTTGTGCTCTGTAGGCCACGCTTTCCCGAAAACATCGGGGCCGCGGCCCGTGCCGCCAAGAACATGGGCATCGGCCGACTCATCGTCGTGAATCCCGTGGACTGCGATCTCACGCGGATCCTCAAGATGGCCACCCACAACGCGGAGGATCTCATTGCCGATATGGAGGTCCACGAGGACCTCCGCGACGCTCTGGCTCCCTTCCAATACATTGTGGGCACCACGGCCCGGACGGGCTCCCACCGACAAACGGTCCGAAGCCCCCGCAAACTGGCCCTGGAGCTCATCCCCATCAGCCAGAAGAACCAGGTGGCCCTCCTATTCGGACCGGAAGACCGGGGTCTCGCCAACCGGGAGCTTCAATACTGCGATGTCCTCGTCACCATCCCAACGGCGGATTTCGCATCCCTGAACCTGGCCCAGGCGGTCATGGTCCTCGCTTACGAGATTTTCCTGGCCAGTACGGACGAGCCGAAGGCATTCGTCCCCCGCCTGGCGAACAGCATCGAGATGGAGGCCATGTACGATCACCTGAAGGTGACGTTGGCCAAGATCAACTTCATCAATCCGCAAAACCCGGACTTCTGGATGATGGGCGTACGAAAATTCTTCAGCCGGGTAGGCTTGAGAGCGCGGGAGGTGAAGATCATTCGGGGCATCTGCCGGCAGATCGACTGGTACTGCGACCAGCGCCTCAAGGGGCTGGAGCATGACGGGTCGGACCGCACGCCGCGGGACGGCGGTTGACGACCCCATTTTCACTCCAGGATGATCTTGTGTTCCACCAGGGACATGCTTCGAATCCTGGCCTTGAGCGTCTTTTGTTCGCCGAAAATATTCGCGATGCGGATCTGATCGCCCTCATTTTCCAAGATGTCCACGGCTTCCAAAATGAGCTCTTCCTGTCCGTTCTTGAGAAGGTAGGCGTTCGCTTCGCACATGGGCTGTCACCTCCGTTGGCTCGATTCGTCCGCAGTCTGTTGGTGCCCCTCCGAGGAGCCGGATTCCACCGCACCCGCCCGCCGGGCCGTAACCCGGGCTTGTTCCCCATCACATAGATACAGTGTCCCACCGTTGTCAACCGAGTTTTGGGCTCCCGCGGGACCGGCCGCGATCGGCCTGAAGCCCCCAAACGGGCCTGCGGCCAAGATTTTCCTGCACGGAACGGTGAAATGTGAGAAAAGGGGGACCACAGGGGCTTTCGCCGAAGGCGGCCGTCCCGGGGTGACGTGAGTGGAAAGACACGAGGATCGGCTGATTCGGCACGACGGCTGGGTTGCGAGAGCAAGGCAATGGAACCCTCTGCCAAAACACGCCAAACCAACAAATGGATCGTGGCCTTGACGGTCATATTGCCCACCTTTCTTGAGGTGATGGACACCAGCGTGGTCAACGTGTCCCTCCCGCATATCCAGGGGAGCTTGAGCGCCGGAGTCGACGAGGTCACCTGGGTCCTCACGTCGTACCTGGTGGCCAATGCGGTCATCATCCCCATCACCGGATGGCTGTCGAGCATCTTCGGGCGCAAGCGCTACCTGATTTTTTCCATCACCTTGTTCACGGCCAGCTCGTTGCTGTGTGGAGCGGCCCCGAGCCTAGAGGTCCTGGTCATCGCGCGCATCCTCCAGGGGCTTGGAGGCGGCGGTCTGCAACCCCTTTCCCAGGCGATTCTTCTGGAGGCTTTTCCCGCCGCGGAGCACGGCATGGCCATGGCGGTGTTCGGCATGGGGGTCGTATTCGCGCCCATTCTCGGTCCCGTCGTCGGAGGCTGGATCACGGACAACTGGAATTGGCGCTGGGTGTTCTACATCAATTTGCCGGTAGGTATTCTGGCAGTCATCTTGGCTGGACTTTTGATCCACGATCCGGCCTACATTCGTCGGACCCGCATGAGCATCGACTACTGGGGGCTTGGACTCATCATGGTGGGTCTGGCCAGCCTCCAGATCGTGCTCGATAAAGGGGAGCGGGAAGACTGGTTCGATTCCACCTTCATTCTGGCGTTGAGTACGGTTTCGGTCGTTTCGCTCATCGCGTTCGTGTTCGTGGAGCTTCGGGCCAAACACCCCGTCGTGAATCTGCGCGTGTTTCGGGACCGGACCTTCGCCATCGGTTGCCTGGTCATGTTCATGGGGTTTTTCTCCCTGTTCGGGGGGTTTGTCCTGTTGCCCCTCTACGCACAAACCCTGATGGGTTATACGGCCGTGTGGGCCGGTCTGGTCCTGGGCCCGGGTGGGCTGGCGAGCCTTTTGATCATGCCCATCGCGGGGGGGTTGATGAAAAAGGGCGTCAGTGCCCGCATCCTTCTGGCATTCGGCTTGTTCATCCTGGGGGCTTCCCTGTGGCTCATGGCCGGTCTCAATCTCCAGGCCGACTTCGCGTCCATCGCCCTACCGCGCTTCGTCCAGGGCTTCGGCATAGGGCTTTTTTTCGTGCCGCTGGCCGCCTCCACCTACATCAACATACCGAAAGAGCAGATGGGCAATGCCTCGGGCATCTTCAACCTGCTGCGCAACCTCGGCGGCAGCTTCGGTGTCGCGGTGAGCGCGACGTTGCTCGCCCAGCGGGCCCAATTCCACCAGAACTTCCTTGTCGAAAACGTCACGCCCTACAACCCGGCCGTGCAGGACTGGGCGGATCGTATCCTGGGCGCCATCGGGACCCAGGGGGCGGGGGACGTGCGTCTTCTCCTCGCCGGTCTTTACCGCGAAGTCATCCGTCAGGCCAACATGCTGGCCTTCAATGACGTGTTCTGGTTGTTTGCCTGGATGACTGTCGCGCTGGTCCCGCTGACGCTACTCATGAAAAGCCTCAAGCATGGCCGTAGGGAAGAACTGCCCGGAGGACTTCATTGATGCGCCCATCGCTTGCAGCGATCGCTCCGTCCCCGCCCCCCTCGAGTGCCACGGTATTCAAGGTGCTGGGAGCCATCAGTTTTTCGCATTTTCTCAACGACCTGCTCCAGTCTTTGATCCCCGCCATCTACCCTTTGCTCAAAAGCTCCTTTTCCCTCAGCTTCACCCAGATCGGCCTCATCACCCTCACCTACCAGCTCACGGCGTCGCTTCTCCAGCCGCTGGTGGGACTCTACACGGACCGTCACCCCAAACCGTATTCGCTCGCGTTCGGCATGAGCTGCACCTTGACGGGACTGGTGCTCCTGGGTCTGGCTCCCAGCTACGGCCTGATCCTGCTTGCCGCCGCACTGGTCGGAACGGGCTCCTCGGTCTTTCATCCCGAATCGTCCCGAGTCGCGCGCATGGCGTCGGGAGGCCGCTACGGTCTGGCCCAGTCGATTTTCCAGGTGGGTGGCAATGCGGGGAGCGCATCGGGGCCTCTGCTGGCCGCCTGGATCATCATCCCCCTGGGTCGGGTCAGTCTCACCTGGTTTTCCCTTGCGGCCCTCGTCGGCACGATGGTTCTCTGGTGGGTGGGCGGCTGGTACCGGTGCCGGATCGAGGAGCGAAAAAAACCAGTCTCGTCGGTCGAGCCCCGCCAGAGCACCTTGTCGAGGCGCACCGTAGCCGGGGCCATGCTGGTTCTGCTCCTCCTCATCTTCTCCAAGTTCTTCTACCTCTCAAGCCTTGGCACCTATTACATCTTTTACTTGATGAGCCGATTCCAACTCTCGGTTCAGGCCGCGCAGATCCACCTGTTTGTTTTCCTCTTCGCGGTCGCCCTGGGAACGGTTGTCGGGGGGCCCATTGGAGACCGCATCGGACGTAAGCGGGTGATCTGGGCATCGATTCTCGGGGTTGCCCCGTTCACGCTGCTCCTGCCGCACGCAAGCCTCGCCTGGACCGGCCCCCTGACATTCCTGATCGGCCTCATTCTCGCCTCGGCCTTTTCGGCGATCCTGGTCTTCGCGCAGGAGCTCATGCCGGGCCGAGTCGGAATGGTCTCCGGGCTTTTCTTCGGGCTGGCCTTCGGCATGGCGGGCATCGGCGCCGCCGTCCTGGGTCGACTGGCCGACGCCTACGGAATCGAGACGGTTTATCGGCTGTGTGCGTACCTACCGCTTCTGGGAATGTTTGCGGCCTTCCTCCCGGAACTCCACAAGAAGCCCCGTTGACCACCTGAAAGCAACGCACATCCTCAGCCCGGGGCAGGGGAACCTTCCCTGGGCTGCAGTGCACGTTTTTTCCTTCAAAGGTGAAGTCAGAATCATACATTTCGCGGGGCGTCAACGAGACGCATCTCAATCGTAACGCTTGGATATCAATGCATTATACGATTTTAATCGGTTTGGTACGAGAGTTGCCTTAGCAGTGGAGGCACAGGGGGGGAGTCGGTATTCGGTCTCGCTAGAGTGCTGGCGGTCCCAGTGGCCGTCCGCCCGGGTTCATGGCGGGACGCCTCTTTGGCTTCAGCGGTGGGCGGAGGACTTTATGTCCAAGATCCTGATCGTCGATGATGATGACTTGCTGCGTGTCACGCTGGCTGATTTCCTTCGGGAACAGGGTTATGAGTGCACGCCCGCCGAAAACGTCGCCAAGGCGCGCGGTCATTTGAGCCGCGACCGTTTCCAGTTGACCATCTCCGATTTCAACATGCCTTCGGAATCGGGGCTGGACTTGTTGCGGTACGTTCGATCCCAATCGTGCGACACACCCTTTATCCTGATGAGCTCTGAGACCAACGCGGGGCTCAGAAAGAAGGCCCTTCACCTCGGCGCGGTCGCCTGTTTGGCCAAACCGTTCCGGTTGGATGAATTGCTGATGGGCGTGCAACACGCCCTCGGCCCGAAAGCCGTCCCGATGGCGATGTCTTGATTTCAGGCCGCTTCGGGGTCCCATCGGCATGGGGAAGAGCTCAGGCCCCCTTGGCCGGATCCCCGATCGTCGGTTGCAGACGGTTGTTGGAGTAGGCCCGATGCTTGAACACATGGTGACCGTGGACTCCCGACTGAGGGAGACCTAAAGACACCGTGCCGCACCACCGATAATCGGGCTGCTCACATGCTGCCGAAGTCTCCCCCGGACTTCGGCAGCATCTATTTCGGGCACCTGCGACGTGTTCCACGAACGAGCACGTCGCCGACCCTCCGTGCGTTTCCTCGCCTCCTCGCACTTCCGACCTTACAAACCGCCGTCGAGTGATCCGATGCCCTGGGATTTCACGGGTATGTTTGTCCCGTGGGGCGAATCATGATTTCGTTGACGTTGACGTGTGGAGGCAGACCGAGCAGCCAGCAGATCCCATCGGCGATGGCCTGAGGGTCGAGCAGACGACCGAAGTGCCCGATGCCTTTGTAGAAATTGTCTTCGTCGTATCCCGCCACGCTCTGAAACTCGCTCACCACGATCCCCGGCAAGACCAGGGAGACACGAACCCCGCGGGAGCATACCTCGCGCCGGCTCACGCCGCCACGTTTGGCCGAAAGCGCC
>CAZGQL010000176.1:5487-8670 GCA_964527905.1 uncultured Syntrophobacteraceae bacterium | reverse complement strand
AGGTCTCCAGGATCACCGTGCAGGCTTCCCGCTCGGTGAGCCCGGCACTCTCGATGGTCACTTCAGCGTATCGATTATACAGGGCGGCCCGCTCGTTGAACAGGTCTTCCAGAGTCTGGCCCGGGGCCTTGACCAGACCGCGGGTGTCGTAATCCTGGATCCTGGCCCGGAGGGTTTCCAGGTCGACTTTCAGAAAAACGATGGCTCCGAGCGTCTTGAGATGTTGCATGCCGGGTTCGCTGTAGACGGCACTCCCCCCCGTGGCGATCACGTGATCCCGGCAGTCGAGGCTGCACAAAACCTGTTCCTCGATGCGGCGCAGACCCAGGGGGCCGTCCCGATCGACGATTTCCTGGAGCGTCCGACCCGTTGAGGCCTGGATGAGGTGATCCGTGTCGAGGTAGCTCATCGATGCCGCCTGAGCCAGAAGCGTGCCGATGGCGCTCTTGCCGCAGCCCGGCATGCCGATGAGCACGATGTTGGAACGGTTTTGAGCCATGCTGTTGGTCCCGATCGGCGTCTGTCTCGCAACGGCAGCCCGACATGGAGGAGCGGGATCGGGCGGAGGCGAAGCGCCGCGTTACCGACCTGGTCCTATCGTGGTCGGGGCGGGCTCCGTCCCGGCCGCCGTTCACCGGTTTGATCTCAGACCGGATTCATTCTCCATGATGATCCGGCCTACCCGATCACGCTGTACCGAATGTTCCAAATCCCTGTCCCACTCTCTATAACGCGAGGGTCAAGCGGGCGGAACCAACCGTTTGATTTCCTCCTGGACGGCCTCTAGACCGTCCGGGACTTGAAGACCCTGGGTGGCGAGGATTCGACGGAGGATCTCCCAGTCTGCGAGAGAGGCCCCCTGGGGCTGGAACACCTGGGCGAGTCTCAACTCCGTTCCTTCCTGGTTCAGGATCGTGCCGGACTGCTCGCCAAAGGCGGCGAGCGGCAGAATGACGTGCGCGAACTCCAGCGCCGGCCCGGGCGTACAGTCCGCAATGACCAGAAAATCGAGTTGGCTCAGCAGGGCCTTCCATTTGCCGGGGTCTTTCTCCAACAGGGAGCTCGCCTGTTGGACGAAAAGCGCTCTGGTGAGGCCGGCCTCAAGGGATTCCTCCAGGGGGACCCAATGGGCCGCCGGAGGGGAAGGTGAGTGCCATGCCTCGGCGAGCCGCCTCAACGCGGCTTCGTCCGTGACGGCGATCCCGCCGGGAAGGCTGCGTGGGGACATCCCCATCTGGAGGGCTCCAAACGTGTTGATCTCGGCAGTGACAGCGTAGATCGCCGGTCCGTCGGATCCACCTGTTGCAACCTTCGCGGCTGCGAGCTGGATTAGAATTTCCAGCGCCGAAAGGGTCTCCGAAGAACCAGCCAGCGTGTCGGGGAAAACGATGGCCACAGAAGGGCTCGCCGCAAACGCATCTTTGAGCGCTTCCCAGCTCTCCTTGGGGACCTCGCCCCGGCGGCAGTCGTGGAGCAGCGCTTTTCGGGGCCCCCGCGCCGCGGCAAGGGGGCCCCGCCCCGCCCCGGCCCGCGCACCGCGGGATGGAGTGACTGCATCGAGGAGCCCGCGCAGGATTCCGACCCACTCGCCCGGATCGGCAAAGAAGGCCAGGCTGGCAAAAGAGGTGAGCTCATCAGGATGCGAGCAGATCTGCCACACGGGAACGTTGCGGGCTCGGGCAACCCTACGGACGACCGTTGCCACCACGGGGGAGAGGCTCTCCAGTCCGTCGCCGCACAACAAGAAGGCTTCCGCGCGCTGCAGGCCTGCCAGGCTGGGCTTGAGGCCCGCGATGTTCGCCTTTTGAGCCATCAGAGTGCGGAGCGTCTCCCAGGGCTCCCGTCCGGGGAAGTCGAGCCCGTGGCTTTGCCATCCCGCCCGCAGCCACTTCTGGAGGAGGTACAGGGATTCGTTGGTTGCGCGCGGCGAGCCCAGGGCGCCAAGGGCCGTTCCACCCCGCTGGTCGTGGATGGCCCGAAAACCGGCCAGGGTGGTGTCGATGGCTTCCTGCCAGGAGGCGTCCCGAAGGGTTCCATCGACCCGCACCTTGGGCGTGAGAAGGCGCTCTCCGAACCAGATGCCGTCAAAAACACGGAACCGCCCCCGGCGGCAGGTCGAAGCCCAGCTGGGAGGCTCCGGGGCGCCGTCGGAGATCCAGGCCAGCCTCTCGCCCTTGAGCTTCAGCTGGAGGGTGCAGCCCAACCCGCAGTGGATACAGTGGGTCGCTTCCGTCCGCCAGTCGAGCCGATCCACCGCCTTCCCGTCCCGCCGCTCCATGAGGGCTCCCGTCGGGCACAGGTCGATACACAGACCGCAATCAACGCAGCGCTCGTTGAACCGGGGCCATTCCTTGAGGTTGATGGCGTCGGAGACCTGGAAGGCCGCGCAGGCCGCGTGGCATCGCTCGCAGCGGATGCACTTGTTCGGGTCGAGCGCGATGAGGGGGTGGATGTCCACGGCAGCCACGCGCTGATGGTGGACTTTGTTCTTGGGCTGATCTTTCCAGTCCACCTTGAATTCGTTCAAGATATCCCGCAGCCGGCAATCGAAGGCGGCCGAACAGCCGCAGGAAAGGCAGCGGACGGCTTCCCGCCTGGCCTGCTCCGGGCTCAGCCCCAGCTCCACCTGTTTGAAATGCGTGATCCGCTCGGATGGGTCGAGATGCGGCATGGACTCCCGCGAAATGGTTCGCAAGACTCCGAAGGGCTCCCGGTCGATGGTCGCGAGGTCCCCCTTGCTGATGTTGAATTCCACGGGTTCGGATTCCACCCGCCCCGTGCGATGGAAGCGGTCGAGGGACCAAGCAACCTTTCGGCCGTCGGCGAGAGCTGCCACCACAGTGGAGGGTCCCCGGAAGACGTCTCCTCCCACGAACACCATCCCGCGCCCCGTGTGCATGCTCGCGGGATCGCCGCCGATGGTGCTCCACCGGGTGATGGGCAGATCTTGTCCATCACCGCTGGCGGCATCGTGTAGAGGGATTTCGGGATACTGCCCGATGGCGCTGATGACCTGGTCAACCTCCATGACCACCTCGGAGCCTTCAATGGGCACAGGGCGGCGCCTTCCGCCGGCGTCGGGAGCTCCGAGTTCCATGCGGACGAACTCGATCGCCCGCAGGCTCCCTTTCCGGCCCACGAGCTGCGTCGGGGCGACCTGGAATTGGATGTCGACCCCTTCCT
>CAZGQL010000176.1:3915-5466 GCA_964527905.1 uncultured Syntrophobacteraceae bacterium | reverse complement strand
CGGGACTCGCCGGCATTTCAGTGCGGGACCGGCGATAAAGGATGGTGACGCTCTCGGCACCGAGTCGGAGGGCCGTGC
The DNA here is from genome assembly GCA_964527905.1 of uncultured Syntrophobacteraceae bacterium. Lineage (GTDB taxonomy): Bacteria > Desulfobacterota > Syntrophobacteria > Syntrophobacterales > Syntrophobacteraceae > CALBZH01. The sequence goes on along the minus strand of CAZGQL010000176.1, from coordinate 5,388 downwards.
GGGCGGCATCGATGGCGACGTTCCCCCCGCCGATCACGGCCACCCGTTTGCCCACCTTCGGGCGGCGGCCTTTGGGTTGGGCCATTTTCTCGAGAAAGTCGATCCCGCATTCGACGCCCTTCAGCCCCTCCCCCTCGATTCCCAGTTTGCGGGTCGCCCAAGCGCCGATGGCCACGAAGACCGCGTCGAATCCGTCCCGCTTGAGCTCGCTCAAGGTGAAGTCGCGGCCCCACTGTACGCCGAGCTTCACGTCGACCCCGAGGCTCAGGATGCCCTCGATTTCCCAGTCCAGGACCTCCCTGGGAAGCCTGTAGGCGGGGATCCCATAGCGGAGCATCCCCCCAAGCGCCTCCCGGGCCTCGAAAATGGCGGCCCCATGCCCCAGGCTCCTGAGATAGTACGCGGCGCTGAGCCCCGCGGGGCCTCCCCCGATGATCGCCACACGGAAGCCGCTGGGACGGGGAACGGTCGGGAGCACCCGCTCTCCGGATTTCATTTCCCAGTCGGCCACGAAGCGTTTGCACCAATTGATGGCGACGGGCTCATCCACCAATTGGCGCCTGCAGGCGCTCTCGCAGGGATGCGGGCACACCCGGCCGATGGTGGCCGGCATGGGAATCTTCTCCTTGATGAGCCGCATGGCTTCGCGAACTTCACCGTGCCCGATGAGGGTGAGATAGCCCTGGATGTCCACGCCGGCCGGACACGTCGCCGTGCACGGGGCGACGCAGTCCCCATAATGGGTGTCGAGGAGGAGATCGAGCAGCAAGCGTCGGGTCTTGCGAAGGTCCTCATCCACCGTGATGACGTCCATCCCGTCGACGGCCATGGTGCTGCATGCAGCCTTGAACTTCTGCTCGCCCGCGACGCGCACGACGCACAGGCGGCAGTTTTCGAGCGGGTGCAGCAGCGGGCTGTGGCACAGGGTGGGAATCGGGATGCCCGCCTGATTGGCGGCATCGAGAAGGGAACTCCCAGCGGGGACCGCCAGGGTCCTGCCATCCATCCGAATGGTGACTGTGCTCTGCATGAATCCCTCCGAGAGTACAACGGCACACCAACGGCTGGTCAAGGTCACTCGGATGCCCGGGTGCCCCGCCTTTTCGGAATTCGCTCACGGTTGGATGTGTCGTTGCGAGAGTGTGTCCGCCCGTTCCAAAAACCAGTGGTCGTGATGGGGCAAGCGCAATTCGGCTTACGCAGCCCGTTTTTCCAGAAGGAGCTGGATGTTGTGGTTGAGGGCCTGCGGGTCCACGGGCTTTTCCATGAAAATGTCCGCCGCGATCCAGTCCATGTCCTCGTCCACCGACCGGGCATAGCCCTTCTCGGTGTCGGGCTGGGCCGAAACGATGATGATGGGGAACCGCTCCAAGCCCTTTTTCTGCCGCAATTGCACCGCAAACTCGAGACCCTCGTCCATGGTGGTCATCATGATGTCCAGGATCAGCAGGTCCGGCTTTTCGGATTCCATGG
>CAZGQL010000176.1:2603-3905 GCA_964527905.1 uncultured Syntrophobacteraceae bacterium | reverse complement strand
AAAACCCCGGCCGTGTTGTTGGCGGTGATGACGTCGTAGCCAAAACGCCTGAGGATGGCGGCCGTGATCTCCAGAAAACTGGGATCGTCATCCACGATCATGATCTTGTGCTTGCTCATGCGTCACACCTCCGTTGCTCTCGGAATCTCAATGATGAAAACGGTTCCCTCGCCTTCCCGGCTCTCGACCCAAATCTTCCCCTGGTGGCGTTCCACGATGGTCTTGGTGATGAAAAGGCCCAGACCCGTCCCGCGTGTTGAGGGGTGGCGGGCCGCGTGGAGGCGCTGGAACTTCTCGAAGATCCTATCAAAATCCTCCTCACGGATCCCGGGACCCGAGTTCCACACCTCCATCCGGCAACGGTCGCCAAGATCCGCGATGGAGATGCGAACCCTCCCCGACTCGTCTCCGTATTTCAAGGCATTGCTCACCAGGTTGCTGAACACGCCGCGAAACAAGTCCGGATCGAGGGTCCACTCGAGCTCCGGAGGCACGTCCAGACAGATGGAAACCCTTCGTTCGAGGATGATTCCGCCGAGCCCCTCGATCACGGGGGAAATCACCTCTTCCATGAGACGTGTCGGCCGGGGCTGGACAGGCAGCTCGTCCTTTTCGATCCTGGAAAGGTCCAGGTAATGGCGGATCATTTCCATCGACTGATCCAGGTTGCGGCAGATCGCCTCCACCATGAGGCTCTGCTCGCGGGCGAGAGGCCCGAAGACTTCCTGGCGCAGCGCATTGGCGCTCATGTAACTGTTGGCGATGGGAGACTTGAGTTCATGGGTGACGAAGCTGAGCATTTCCAGGTAACGACGGTTGAGGCGCGCGAAGCGCTCATTGGCCTCGTTCAGTCGCTGATTGGTCTCAACGAGGGCATTCATGTGCCGGTGCAATTCCGTGAGATCATGGAAATAGCCGACCACGGCCAGCTCTTCCCCGTCCTTGAACAGGAGCGCGGCCGAAAGCCGAATGGGGAGTGTCCGCCCGTCCTTAGTCACGATGCGGGTGGTGTAGTCCAGAAGCGTTCCAGGACGTCCGTAGTCCTCGCTGAGCAGGGCCTTCTTGATGGCCTGGGCTTCTCCGTCTGGATAGCATTGCTGGACAGGCATCTTGTGGAGTACTTCCTCCGGAGTATACCCGAGCAGGCGCTCGGCCCCCTTGTTGTACATGATGATGCGGCCGTTGCGGTCATTGGCCATGATCCCATCCGGACAGGCGTCCAGCAAGTGCTCCTCGAACTCGTAATGCTGCTGCAACTGCCGTTGATAAGCCCGAATCTTGGCCGCCATGTATTCGAAGCCC
>CAZGQL010000176.1:0-2593 GCA_964527905.1 uncultured Syntrophobacteraceae bacterium | reverse complement strand
AGACTCGATAGCTCGTCACGCGAGGAGTACCGAAACGCGTCGCATCGACGGCAAAAAGAGTAAGGAGGCGCCTTGACGGGCCCCGTGTTCTTTTCCCTTTCGCTGATCAGGAGAGGACAGAAATCGGGGGATTCGTTGCCGTCCCTCAGGAGAAAATCCTCCTGGAGCTTTTGACAGCAGGGGAGTTCCTGCTCGACTTCCCGGACCACCTCTTCCAGCTCACCCCGGGCCAGGGAGTAAGTCATGCGCATGAGCCGGTCCACCGGGCGGGTGATCATCCGCGTGAAGCTCCGAGTGATGAAGAAGCTGATGCCGAGGACCAGGAGGGTGACGGTGAACAGCACCCGGAACAACCCGGATCCGATGCGCTCGAGCGGCTCCGCGTCGATCCCGACGCGTACGGTGAGACCCGACCCTGGGGGCGACTCACCCGGGTCGTGAAGAGCCACCTCGTAGATGGGGCGCTCCTGGGTCGGGCGTCGTACTTCCACGTGCTCGAACCGGCTTTCGGGATCGAATCGGGTCTTCTCGGCGGGGTTCTGCGGTGGAGCCTCGCCCATCCGAAACAGCACCTGTTGATGGGGACCCTCCAGCACTTCGATGAAGCGCAGTTCAGGAACGACTGTGGATAGCGGCGTGAGGAGGACCTTCAGCCGGTCGGCCCGCTCGGGGTCTTCGATCGCCTTGACCCGCTCCGTTACGTTCCGGGCGATATGAAGGGTCCTTTCGTGGACATCCGCTTCAATCGCGGGGAGAACGACCCTGTTGATGGCCGATGCGCTCGTGATGACCACCAGTGCAACCATGGCGAGGGTGATGGAAAGGATCTTGGTCTGGAAGTTGAGCCGGCTCAATGGGTGCATCGGTCCGTTCCCTGTGGAAGAGGTCAGGCCTTAAGGGCCACGCTTGCGAGATCCGGATCGTGATTTCTCGAGCTGTTCGCCCGTTATGGTTGCGGTTTCCGGGCCGCCGCCGTCGGCCGATGGGTTGTTGGCTTCGAATCCGGCACGAGGGGCGGTGGACCTTTTCAACGAGTCAGCCGGGGTCTTGCGAGAGGGAGACGAGCTGCAGAAGGATCGCGCTGCGGATGGCACGTGTTGGCAACTCATATAATGCCATAAATCACAAAGCGAGGCCACTCCAAAACGCATTGATTGGACGACGCTCCATCCAGTGGGCTCGAACCCTGGAGGAAAACACACACGAACGGCGTAGTGTCCTGCCCCGCAACCACCACGCCTCGACGGTTGACGCACGAATGAAGGCCCCCCCACCCGGGAATCGGTATGGGATTGTCCTTGACACCACCCCGGTTGGGTGCTAGCTGACCTGATCTGATCAACACCGTTTGCGAACCCTCCATCCCATGCGAGTCACACCATGAATCTGAGTCTGACCAGTGCTACGACCCTCGTCGTGGCCAGCATGATCGGCTCGGGCATCTTCTCCACCAGCGGATTCCTTTTAGCCGACCTGGGATCCCCCGTGTTCGTGCTTGCCGCCTGGATCGTGGGAGGAGTGCAGGCCATGCTGGGGGCCGTCTGTTACGGCTCCCTCGCCAGGCGGATCCCTGAATCCGGAGGCGAGTATTGTTTCCTCACGCGCACCCTCCATCCTTCGGTCGGCTATGTTGCCGGCTGGCTTTCCCTCCTGGTGGGTTTTTCGGCCCCGCTGGCAGCCGCGGCGTACGCTTTCGGCAAGTATGCGCAGCCGTGGCTGGGAGGAGCCGACCCTGTTTTCAGCGGCGCCGTTCTAATCCTGGCGGGCGCGGTCGTGCATTCGATCGGGGTTCGACGGGGTGCGAAGGCCCAGGACTGGGTGGTGTTCGTCAAGATCGCCATGATCCTGGTCTTCATCGCCCTGGCGTTCGCCACGATGAAGCCGCCCGCCGGGGCGTCCCAGGCGGAGTTTTCGATTTCGACCTTTGGGGTTTCCCTGGTTTGGATCTCGTTCAGTTATTCAGGATGGAACGCGGCCGTTTACATCGGGGGAGAGGTGCGGGACCCCGAGCGGAACTTGCCCCGCTCCATGTTGTTGGGTACGGGGATCGTAACAATTCTTTATCTATTGCTGAACGCCGTTTTCGTTTACTCGGCGCCCGTGAGTGAACTGGCGGGTCAGTTGGAGGTCGGACGCATCGCGGCGAGGAGCATTGGGGGCGTGGCCCTGGAAAACGCCGTGGCCGCGCTCATTTCGCTCGCCCTTGTCACGAGCGTTTTGTCCCTGGTGATGGCCGGCCCCCGCGTGTACGCCAAAATGGCAGAAGACGGCTACCTCCCGGGATGGCTCGCCGTGACGCATGGGCCTCCCCGGGCGGCCATCGCCTTTCAGTGCGCGCTCGCCGTCCTGATGCTGTCGACATACTCGTTCGAAGCTCTGCTCACGTACATCGGCTTCACGCTCAACCTGAGCACCGCCGCAACGGTGATCGCGCTCATGGTATTGCGCGGGCGGGAGGGGAAAGCCCTCCGCGTTCCGGGTTACCCGGCGGTTCCCGTCGCCTTTCTGCTGGGGGTTTTGGCCATCGCCGCCTTCACGATCCTGAGACGGCCCCTGGAGAGCTTGGTCGGGTTCGGGACGATCGGGGCAGGCC
>CAZGQL010000175.1:0-8755 GCA_964527905.1 uncultured Syntrophobacteraceae bacterium | reverse complement strand
CAGTTATGCCGCGGTCCCATCGTCTAGCGGTCTAGGATATCGGCCTCTCACGCCGAAGACACGGGTTCGAGTCCCGTTGGGACTACCAGAAAATCAAGGGCTCAGCAGGAATACTGCTGGGCCCTTTGTCGTTCAGCCAGCCCAACCAACCCGAGTGCGATCCGCGCATTTTGGGGTCGTGGTGCCCCGCATTGGGATCGCAAAGCCCAAGCAGCATGCCTTCAGGAGGCCGGGCCAGCGATATCACGCCAGGGCGAATGCTGCCCTCAGGATACATGTGAAGGCCCCGCGAGAAGATCGCGAATTTCATAGGGGCCGGAGGTCCTTGGATGGGGTGCGAGCGAAAGATCAGCAGGTCTGCAGGAGGGCCTCTTCCAAGGTCTGCGCGGGTCTCGAACGGCTTGCGAGCAACGCAACCTGCTTGAGGAGGGCCACGAAACTGAAGGGCTTCAAAAAGAAGTCGTCAGCGCCCTTACGAACCGATTCGGCCGCCAGGTTTGCGTTTGTGTCTCCTGTCATCACGTACACGGTCGTCTCGGGATTGAGTCGCTTTGCGTTCGAGAGGATGACAAAGCCGTCGGTGGAACCGAGGTGCAAATCGGTGATAACCAGGTCGAAATTTCCTGGGCTCAAGGCTTTTAAAGCCGTGTCGCCGTCGGATGCGACTGTCACACTGTAATCCCGGCTTCTGAACGCTGTGTTCAACAATGCGAGGATATCCGGATCATCATCGACTAACAGGATGTTGAATCGTCGCGCCATTGAAAGGACTCCGCAGGCTTCGCTCGAGCGCTGAGCGATCAGGACGGGTGCTCTTCCTCAGGCCACATTCAAAACCGGCCAACCGCAAGGTGAGCGCGAAAGGTGGATCACCACAACCTAGGCCCAAAACTCCCCCTTCAGGGTGGCCACCCAAGACGTTCCAATGCACCGGACTGACCCGGCCGAACTGCATGAACACCTACGGAAGGCAACTCTCATACCAGGATGGCTTTGAGCTGAATTCAATTAAAGTTCAATCGCTTAGAAATAGGAACGCCCATACCCGGGAGGTTTCGCATGGATGAAATCGCCTGCACCCCTGCATGAAAAACCCTTCACATGGGGAGCACCCGTGTTCAGAGTCCATCAAGGTTGATTCGCAGGATACCCTTGAGTTCGTTCGGGCTCAAGGAAGGTCGAACCGTCACCATCGCTTTGACACAGCACCCGTGTTCGATCGCGGTGGAGTGATCGCCGGTTGGAACTCGAAGCAGGATCACAGTCGGGGCCAAGAAGTCTTCCCCGTACGCGGCGTGCACCGCAGGCCGGGGGGAATCGGAAGCGCCAACGGGTGGGATCCTTCCCCACCCGCGGCAGTCAAGCATGTGCCTCAGGAACCGTCCAAACACAAGCATCGGAAATCGGGTATAGAGCAACCCCGCCCCTGGGGCACGTTTTCTGGGACCCCATGGCTGGGACAGGGATAAACCCAGCCCCAGCCCCAGGTTGAAAATTGCCTTTCGTCCTTGGAGAAGCCCCTACTGGAGGCGAACCTCATACGTCCGTTGTGCCTGAAGGTCGATCACATGCACGCCGCAAGCGATGCACGGATCAAAGGAGTGGAGAACCCGAAGCATTTCCAGGGGCTGAGAAGGATCCGCCACAGGGGTGCCGACGAGGGCCTGCTCGACCGGTCCCGGCTTGTTGAGGCTACAACGCGGGCTGAAATTCCATGTGGAGGGCACTACCATCTGGTAGTTCCCAATCTTCCCGTTCGAGACGGTCATCCAGTGCCCGAGGGCTCCACGGGGGGCCTCGTTGAGCCCTTCACCGCTTGCGCTCGTCGCGGGGCTGTAGAGCTCAAAAACCTGACGGACCCCCTGCTTGATGTTGGTCTGCAGCTCATTCAGCCATTGAAACATGGCCTTGGCGATGACGGCGGTTTCGATGGCACGGGCCGCTGTTCGCCCAAGGGTCGAAAACATGCCCTGTAGGGTCATGCCGGTCTGGCCGAGGAAGACGTCTACTGCGTTGACCACATCCGGTTGACCGCTGCCGTAGGCCACGAGCACGCGGGCGAGGGGGCCCACCTCCATGGGCTGCTGCGCATAGCGGGGGGCTTTCAGCCAGCTGTAGCGATCGGCCGTGTTCATCTGGGTGTAGGCCGGCGCGGTCCTGCCGACAGAAGGGTGCAGCGCCGATGTGCCCTCATACCACGAATGGGCGACGTGCTCGAGGATCTGGTCCATTTGAACCGGGTGCACCCGTCCCAGGTCCCGGTTCAATATGATGCCGCGTGGGAGGAAGAGATCCGCGTCGGCGGGAGTCTGTGGGAACTCCCCGAAACTCATCAAATTGTCGTACCCGCCGACGACATCCCAGTCGTCCACCTGATAGGTCTGGGCCAGGTACATGACGTCAGGAAGATAGACCGTATCCACGAATCGTTTGGCCGAGGTAAGGATCTGTTTGAACAGGTCAAGCGTGCTCTGCTTGCTCAACTCGCCACTGCACGTGACGCCTCCCACAACCACCGACTGGAGATGCGGGTTCTTGCCCCCAAGAATGGCATGAAGCCGCGCGATTTCAGCTTGTTTCTTCAAGGCTTCGAGGTAATGGGACACCATGAGAAGATTCGCCTCGGGGCTGAAGCGATAGGCCGAATGACCCCAGTAAGCATTGGCGAACGGACCCAGCTTGCCGCTGTTCACGAAGTTCAGAAGACGGGTTCTGACGGCCGAAAAATCGATGGGATCCGCATCCGGAGCCAGAGTTTTGGCCAGGATCTGTGTGGCGCCTGGGTCCGCGCCCAGGGCACTGACGACGTCCACCCAGTCCATCGCATGCAGGTGATAGAAATGGACAATGTGGTCATGGACGAACTGGGCCCCGAGGAGGAGATTGCGAACGATGCGGGCGTTTTCTGGAATCGTCACCCCGCACGCATCCTCAATGCATTTACTTGAGGTCAGTAGGTGTATGTAAGTGCATACGCCGCAAAGACGTTGAGTGATGAGCGGGGCGTCCCTGGGATCCCGCCCGTTCAGGATGAGCTCGATCCCCCGAAACAGCGTGGCCGTGGACCAGGCATTGGTGACTGCACCGCCCTTCACCTCGGTTTCGATTTTCAGGTGTCCCTCGATGCGGGTGATAGGGTCAATGACAACCCGAGTCGCCTGGGCCGGCGCCGTGATGTCCTTTTGCGTGACCGTCACGGTCGTCGATTGGAGATTGGTCCCGGACAGGAGGATGATGGCGGTATCGTGGGTGCTGTCCTGGTCGGCCAGGGCCGCGATGACCACGCTCTTGGGTTTCGACCAGTTCTTGGCGTCAAAGGCGAGGCTGGTAGTCTTGGGGACCAGCGTGGCGCTCCCGTTCGAACGGGAGACTTTGACCGTCACGCGTGTGGCGGGGCGCTCGGACAGGGTCACGGTGAAAGAGCCTGTACCCCCTTCGGGGACCTCTAACCGGTTGACATTGGTCAAAATGCTGATGGGCATGCTGCGCTCCTAACAAACAGTTCGATTTCATTACCAGATTACGGGACCGGGGGCGGCGGCCGGAGGTCAGGTCTTGGGGACCGCCTTGCCTTTGCCGATGATGCCGTAATCCTGGAAAAACTTGGTCGCGAATTCCTTGGAATATAGAGGGGCGAACTGATCCCAGAACGCAGGTTCGCTGCACCCGATGCAATGATGGCCGGCCTGAATGTCCCAACTGGTGGCGTCGTTGAATTTGACCGTCGGGCAATTGCCGTACGTCCTTTTCCCTTTGCAACCCAGTCCCTCAAGGCATCCATAGGGCTTGGGGCACCGATCGTGGACCCGACTGCCGTAGGCGAAAAGAGGCCTTCCCAACGCATCCAAAGGAGGGATCTTGTTGTTGAGCAGATAGCTCGAGAGGGCCGAAACCAGCGTCAACGGGCTTGGGGGACATCCACTGATGTTGATCGTGGGAACCCCCAATGCGTCCTTGACACCCTTGGCCCCGGTGGGGTTCGGCGCGGCGGCGGCCAGCCCCCCGAAGCTCGAGCAGGTGCCATAGGCGATCACCGCCTTGGCTTTGGGAATGACCGTCTGCGCGATGTCGAGCATGGTGCGCCCGCCAATGGTGCCGTAAATGCCGTTTTGGGCGGTCGGGATGGCTCCCTCAACAACACAGATGAACTGCCCGGCGCTCTCCGTGAGCACCTTTTCGCGATTGACCTCTGCCTGGGCCCCGGCAGCCACCATCACGGTTTCATGGTAGTCCAGGGAAATGGTGTCGAGCAGGATCTGTTCAACGGAGGGCTGGGTGCTCCGAAGGAAAGCCTCGCTGCAGCCGGTGCATTCCGCAAAGTGAAGCCATAGGACCGGAGGCCGGTCGGGGCTGGTGAGCGCCTCGGCGATCCGGACAGCATAGGACGGACCGAGCCCCAGTGCCGCGGCCACCGTGCCGCAATACTTGAGAAAACTCCGCCTGGAAATGCCGTTGCCGAGCCCGCTCATGGATGCCGTGTGTTGATCCATCATTCACGCTCCTCACCTGATGTTCATGTTTTTGCCCTACAGGGCCCGATTGGTTGATGCGATCAAATGCAAGATTCATACTTTGACGGGAGTTACTCGTTGATTGGTTGTGACGCTCTGTATTTATTCGTGTTTCTTTTTGTAGAAGTCCATCGATGCGCTGTCTCCTGGAAAGATACGGGCAAGTTGTGCCGGGCGATCTCAGGCGAATGCCTTTGACGCCGGGCGGCTCCGGCTGGTGTGGTACCATGCGCCGCCATGGATTGAGAGGCCAAGTTATGAGAAGACGTGGGAGCAATCGCGAGGGAGCTGTACCCAATTACAGAAAGGTCGTTGTGAAAACGAAGTCGCCTGGAGCGGAATTGACCGTAAGGTCTCCCTACCTCCATTGTTTGCGGATGGGCATGTCCCGCTGCGGCGTGCGGAGCTCGATTCCGGCCTTACGAAAGGGACCCTTGAGGGGAATCAGAGGAATGCCCCGGCCCGAGATCTACGTGTGGCGATCCCGTGGGCCGACTTCCCCACCTCGCCTGATCGCGATGCAGTCGCTCGGGGGCAACGGAGATCAGGACCAATAGGGTGCAAGTCGACGGCTCAGGCGTTGAACCAACATTCCGGATACCTCCGTTCCGGTCGGGTTGACCGGCTTCCGGGAGGGGATTCGTCGAGGCAGGCAGTGCGGGCTTGGCGTTGGGCGGGATGGGGGACCCGTTGGGGTCATTCCCTGAAAAGATCGGTCGAAAGATAGCGCTCCCCGGTGCTTGGCAGGATCACTACGATCTGCCTGCCGGAAAGCTCGGGGCGCGAGGCAACCTGGAGGGCCGCCCATACGGCGGCCCCGGATGAGATCCCGCAGAGGATACCCTCCTTGCGGGCCATCTCGCGGGCGGTTTCGAAGGCGGCGTCGTTGCTGACGGGGATGATTTCATCCAAGATGGCCGTGTTCAAGACGGCGGGGACGAACCCCGCGCCGATGCCCTGGATCTTGTGGGGACCGGGTGGTCCTCCCGACAGCACGGGAGAATCCGCCGGCTCGACCGCCACGGCCCGAAATGAAGGCTTACGGGCCTTGAGGACCTCGCCCACGCCCGTGATCGTGCCTCCCGTTCCGACGCCGGCCACGAGCACATCGACTCCTCCTTCCGTGTCGTGCCAGATCTCTTCGGCCGTCGTCCGTCGGTGGATTTCGGGGTTGGCCGGGTTGGCGAACTGATCGGGCATGAAGGCGTTGGGGGTCTCGGCGAGGATTTCGTTCGCCACCCGGATAGCTCCCCTCATGCCCTCAGCGGCCGGCGTCAGCACCAGCTCGGCCCCCAGGTGCTTGAGGAGCTTGCGCCGCTCCAGACTCATGGTCTCGGGCATGGTGAGCAGGAGGCGGTACCCCTTCACCGCGCAGACGAACGCCAGGGCGATCCCCGTGTTGCCGCTGGTGGGCTCGACAATGAGTGTCTCGGCATCAATGGCTCCGCGCGCCTCGGCGTCCTCGATCATCGCCGCGCCGATCCGGTCCTTGACGCTCCCCAGAGTGTTGTTGAGCTCGAGCTTGGCCAGGAGGGTCGCCCCCAACCCCTTTGCGATCCGGTTCAAACGGACAAGGGGTGTTCGGCCGATGGTCCAAATGGCATTGGAATGGATTCGGCTCATGTGTCCGGCCTCCTGCAGCGCTCCCTGGACGGAGTGGAGCGGCTCAGTGGGAAGCGTTTTTGAAGACCAGTTCGGGTCTCTTGAGGAACACCTTGGTATCCGGGGGCACGGATTCCGTGATCCAAACGTTGCCGCCGATGACCGAACGGGCGCCGATGACCGTCTGTCCCCCGAGGATGGTGGCCCCGGAATAAATGATCACGTCGTCTTCGATGGTTGGATGCCGCTTCTTGTCCCGAAGGAGGGATCCGGCATCCTTGGGCAGCGAGAGGGCGCCGAGGGTTACGCCCTGGTAGATCCGCACCCGTTTGCCGATTTCCGTCGTCTCCCCGATCACCACTCCGGTTCCATGGTCGATGAAAAAGCTCTCCCCGATGTGGGCCCCCGGGTGGATGTCGATGCCCGTCTTGCTGTGGGCGTATTCGGTCATGATCCTTGGGATCAGGGCGATGCCCTGTTCGAAGAGCTGGTGGGCCATCCGGTAGACGGTGACGGCGAAGAGCCCCGGGTAGCTGAAAATGATCTCGTCGTAGCCCCGCGCGGCCGGGTCCCCTTCGTAGGCGGCCCGGATATCCGTCGCGAGGACCGCGCGTAGGCGCGGCAGATCCTTGAGGAAGGCGAGGGCCGCCTCCTGGCCCCGGTCCTCACAGCGGACGCAAGGCAGCTGATGCCGGCGGCACTCGTGGCGAAGCGCCAGGGCGATCTGTTCGGACAGCGATTCGAAAAAGGCGGTCACTTCCTGGCCAAGGTAGTAGGCCAGGTTCACCTCGTCGAGGCGAGACCGGATGAAATAGCCGGGATACAAGATGCGAAACCCCGACTGGACCAGTTCGATGATGGAGGCGCGCGAGGGAATGGGCTCCGGCCCCACGTGGTCGAAGCAGGCGTCCCCCTGGCACGTCTTCACCAGCAGGTCCACCACCGCGGGGAGCTCCTCGCGATACCGCCGGGTACTCTCCTCATCCACCCGGCATGCGTCCAGTTTCGGGTCGGCTTCCTTCATGGCACCCTCCCGGGCGGCGGCCCGGCTCGATGCGGCTCCGCGTCTAACCCGCCGCGCACGCCCGCTTGACCTCCTCGGTCCAGTAAGGCGAAAGCGCCCTCAGGTTCTCGATGATCGGCGGGAGCTTCTCGATCACGAAATCGATCTCGTCTTCCGTGTTGTAGACGCTCAGGCTGAAGCGAATCGAGCCGTGAGCCATCGTGAAGGGGACCCCCATGGCCCGCAGGACGTGGGAGGGCTGCAGGCTTCCCGACGTGCACGCGGACCCCGAGGAGGCACAGATTCCGTATTCGTTCATCATGAGCAGGATGGCTTCCCCCTCGACGTATTCGAAGCTGATGTTGGTGGTGTTGGGCAGGCGGTTCACGGGATCGCCGTTGATGCGGCTGTTGGGGATCCGACGCAGGATTTCTCTTTCAAGTTTGTCCCGGAGAAATTTCACCCGCGTGTTTTCGGCTTCCATATTCTGGGCGGCCAGCTCACAGGCTTTGCCCAAGCCGATGATGCTTGGGGTGTTTTCCGTTCCGCCCCGACGTCCGCCTTCCTGGTGTCCCCCGATGAGAAACGGCGAGAACTTGGTGCCCTTGCGCACGTAGAGGACCCCGATTCCCTTGGGGGCGTGGAGCTTGTGTCCCGAGACGGCCAGCATGTCGATGTGATTATGGCGCATGTTGATGGGGATCTTCCCGACGGCCTGTACGGCGTCCGTGTGGAAGAGGATTCCCCGCGCTTTGGCCAGCTCGGCCGCCTCTTCGACGGGGAACAGCACGCCCGTTTCGTTGTTGGCCCACATGAGGCTGACGATGGCCGTGTCCGGGGTGAGGCTTTCCTTGTAGTGGTCCAGGTCGAGGCGGCCCTCGGCATCGACGGGGAGCTCCGTGACGCGGTAGCCCCGCGACCTCAAATCCGCACACAGGGCCCGAACGGCCGGGTGCTCGACGCGGCTCGTCACGATGTGCCGTTTGTCGGGCTGCGCCAACAGGGCCGCCCGAATGGCGGCGTTGTCGCTCTCGGTCCCGCAGCTCGTGAAGATGATCTCCTCCGGGCTTGCCCCAAGAAGTTCCGCCACCTGCTCCCGAGCCCTGCGGATCTCCCGGGCCACCTGGCCGCCGAAGGAGTGCATGCTGGAAGGGTTGCCGTAAAGCGCGCTGAAGTAAGGGAGCATCACTTCGACGACCTCGGGGGCCACCATTGTCGTTGCGTTGTTGTCGAGGTAGATCGTTCTCACTGGGTCACCTCCTCCACGACCAGCTCGGGCAGCACGAGCTCGCGGAGCTTGGCTTCGACGAAATGCTTCAAGGTGCGGTTCGCGGCGTGGCAGGAGGCGCACGCCCCGCGGGTGGCGACGAGCACCCGGTTTCCCACGACGTCGATGAGCTCGATATCGCCGCCGTCCAGCTTGAGCGACGGCCGGATTTCCCGATCGATGGTCTCCTCGATCATGCGGATTTTCTTGATGTTGGAGAGGGCCGGTCGAGTGACGGGCTTCTGGACCATCTGCCCAAGGGCCTTGTGGATGATCTCCTGGATGGCCTCGTGGCAGTTGCCGCACCCCCCGCCCGCCTTGGTGTAGTTGGTGACCTCCTCCACCGTGGTCAGGTGGTTTTCCAGGACGGCC
>CAZGQL010000174.1:7861-8768 GCA_964527905.1 uncultured Syntrophobacteraceae bacterium | reverse complement strand
GGATCCCTCAGCATGCCCACACCCCGTGGGAGCCTGGAAAGCAGGTCCTCCTGTCTGGCCCGCTCGGCCACTCCAGGGAAAGGACTCCCCCTCAAGGCCCCCCGGAAGCTGATGTGGCCCAGGAACTGGGAAAGGGCCTGCGGATCCACAAGCTCCTCGTCGAATCGAATCACAATGTCGCCGTCTTCGTATTTCAGCTGGTACATGTTCTGTCCTCTCGTTATCAGCCCGGCATGTCCGAGGACTTGCGGTAGCTCCCCAGGATTTTCAGATACTCCGTCTTGTTTTGGAGCGCCCGCAGCAGCGCCGCGTACCGCTCGTCCATGATGTCGATTTCCACATCCGCGTAAAAGAGGTATTCCCACGGCTTGCTGTGGATGGGACGCGACTCCAGCTTTACCAGATTCACATTGTTTTCCGCAAAGATCTTCAACGTCTCATGGAGGCTGCCCGGCTTGTCGCTCACCGAGTAGATGATCGACGATTTGTTCTTGGGACCCTCGAGAAGATCTCGACGGGAAATCGCCACAAAGCGCGTGAAATTCCGCGGATTGGTTTCGATCCCCTCCCGAAGGACACTCATGTGAAAGAGCTCCGCCGCCTCCTTGCTGCCGATGGCGGCCTCCTCGGGATCTGCGTTCTCCCGCACGCGCTGCACCGCCGTCGCTGTATCCGTACAGGCCACACAATCCCAGTCGGGGTGTTTCCCGAGAAACTCGCGGCACTGTTGAAAGACTTGCGGGTGTGAGTAGACACGCTTGATGGTATTTTCCGTGGCGCCCTCACTGGCTATCAGGTTGTGCATGACCCGGATGATCACTTCTCCGACGATGCGCACGTCATATTCGAGCAGGAGGTCATAGTTTTCATGGATACTGCCGGTGAGCGAGTTTTCCACCGGCACGAT
>CAZGQL010000174.1:7416-7851 GCA_964527905.1 uncultured Syntrophobacteraceae bacterium | reverse complement strand
GTCACCCCCGACTGGATGCTCTCAAAAATCTCACGGAAAGACGGGCAGCTGCGCTGCGATACGTCCGGGCCGAAAAACTGCATGCAGGCCTTGTGGCTGAAGGACCCGGGAACCCCATGAAAAGCGACCTGGGCGGGCTCATCCGCCGAAACCGCCGCTCTGCGCACCGCCTTCGCCTTTTCGAGGTAGGCGTAATCGAGCTGCTTGCCCACGACGGGTGCGATCACGTAGAGGTCCCGCATGAGCTGTTTGAATTGCTCGGGGTAGAGGCTCTGGGGTCCGTCCGAGAGGGCTTTGTCGGGCTCGGTATGGACCTCGATGGTAAGCCCGTCCGCGCCGGCTGCGATGGCCGCTCGGGCCATGGGGCTCACCTTTTCCCGAAGCCCCGTGGCATGGCTCGGGTCGATGATGATCGGCAGGTGAGTGAGCTTCTTG
>CAZGQL010000174.1:4650-7318 GCA_964527905.1 uncultured Syntrophobacteraceae bacterium | reverse complement strand
TCCCTCCCGAAAGGATGTATCCGGCCGACATGAGCCATTCCTCAATGGTGGCGGACAGTCCCCGCTTGAGGAGCACGGGTTTTCCGATGCGCCCGACACACTTGAGCAGCTCGAAGTTTTGCATGTTGCGGGCGCCGATTTGAACGACGTCCACATACTTCATCATGAGATCCGCCTGGCTCGGGGAGGTCATTTCCGTCACGACTCCCATCCCGGTTTCCTGTCGGACCTCCGCGAGGATCTTCAACCCTTCTTCCCCGAGTCCCTGGAACGAATAGGGAGAGGTGCGCGGCTTGAAGGCCCCTCCCCGGAACAATACCGCCCCGCAGCGGCGTACCTCGCGGGCGATTTCGAGGGTCCTCTTGCGGTCCTCGACGGCGCAGGGGCCGGCGATGACCACCAGTCGGTCCCCCCCGATGGCGACATCGCCCACTCGGATGACGGACGAGTCGGGGTGAAGCTCGCGACTCACGAGCTTGTAGGGCTTGCTGATGGGAATCACCTTGGCGACCCCGGGGAGCGTCTCAAAATGGCGGAGGTCCCGCTGGATGGTCCCGACCACGCCGAGGATCGTCTCCTCGACCCCTTTGATTTCCTTGATCAGACAATTCTCGGAGCGAAGCTCTTCCTTCAAATGCTCCAGCTCGTCCTCCGTCACGCCTTTCTTGAGCAACAGGATCACCTTCTCGTCTCCTTTCGGCAGTTGGGTGGGAAGGGGGAGGGGCACGCCGACTCCCCCAAAACAAAAAACCCCAAGGAAACCTCCTCGGGGTCTTCATTCGCGACCCCGGGCGACCTGCTCGATCCACCCGGGGGTATGAGCGCATCCGGTTCTAGAAGCCTCCTCCTCCCTGGCGGATCGGTTGAAAGCAGCCGAAAAAGCAGCTAAAGAACGCACGGAAGGCGTTGGGGAGGTTGCCGTCCAGCTTATGGATGGGGCGTAAGTCGATCACGTGCTTCCTTTCTTTGATTAGGTCAGACATATTGTTCTGAAAAGACGTTGTCAACAGAAAAAAAGCGATGCACGGGATGAAGGGCGAGGAAAGGAGAGAGTGGAGCGGAATCATGAGTGAGTACAACCAGGATCAGCTGAAAACACTGGAGGCGGTGCGCACGGCCCTCGACGGGCTCCCGCAGTCCGAGCGGGAGACCCTCGGGGCGACCATTGAGCCCTATCTTGCCTTTCGCGAGGCGGTGGACCGGTTCTTCGATGAATTCTTCCTGGCCGCCTGTCGAGACGCCTGCTTCAAGACCGGACTCAGCGCCTGCTGTGGTTTCGAAAGCATCGTCACCTTCGCCACCGACCATGCCATCAACCTCCTGGTTTCGGACAACTCCCGGATCGAAGCCCTCGTGGAGGTCCTGACACGACCCAACACGGGGAGCCACTGCGTTTACCTGGGCCCGAATGGGTGCTTGTGGCGCCTTCGCCCCATCTCCTGTGCCATGTTCCTTTGCGGCCAGCTCAAGCAGCGGATCTTTGAAACCCAGCCAGACTGCGCGGCGCAATGGAACCGATTTCAGGAGGAAGAAAAGCGCTTCACTTTCCCCGATCGTCCCGTCCTGTTCGACATTTTGGAAGCAAAGCTCATCGAGCTGGGAGTCGATTCCCCGCACTTGTACTTCCATCGCAGCCCGGGGCTCCTGAGCGTCAAAGAACGGGCCGGGCTCTGGCGGAGACCTGTCCCGGGCGTCCGCCGCCGCCCCCTAAGACCCGGATCCTAGGTCATCAATATATTTTCATTTTCCCCACTCTTTCCTTGAATCCCCCAAGAAGGGTGTGATAGATTTTTGACAATCTCGCGAATCCAGGGCCATCATGGAATCGGTTTGATAGATGACCTCAGCAGAAAAGCGCCTATGAGATCTTCGCCAAGAATCCTCGTGGTGGACGATGAACCCCTGACCCTCGAAGTCATTGTGGACGGACTCGGGGAGGAGGGGTACGCGATCGACATGGCGTCCAGCGGCGCCGAAGCCATCGCCAAAGCCAAGGACTCGAGCTACGATGTGGTCATCACGGATCTCATGATGCCCGGCATGAGCGGCATGGAGGTACTGGACCATTTCACCGAAAACCAGCCCGACACCCTGGTCGTGGTGCTCACCGGCTACGGAACCATCGAAACGGCCGTTCAGGCGGTCAAGCGAGGGGCCTTCGATTATCTCACCAAGCCGGCCAAGCTGGATGAAATCCTGATCATTCTCAAGCGGGCAGAGGAGCTCAACGCCCTCAAGGAGGAAAACACTCTCCTGCGCTCGCAGATCCAGGAGCGCCAACGATACGACAAGATCGTGGGCCAGAGCCCGCCCATGCAGAAGCTCTACCGGACCATCCAGCGGGTCGCCAAGAGTGACGCCACAGTGCTCATCCTGGGGGAAAGCGGGACGGGCAAGGAGCTCATCGCCAACGCCATCCATTTCTACAGCGATCGGAGGGACAAACCGTTTGTTCCCATCAATTGCGGAGCCATCCCGGAGGAACTGCTGGAGAGCGAGCTGTTCGGCCATGAGCGCGGCGCCTTCACGGGAGCCCTCAAGGACCGGAAAGGGCGGTTTGAGCTGGCGCATCAGGGCACGGTTTTCCTCGATGAAATCGGGGAGATGAGTCAAAAGCTCCAAGTGAAGCTGCTGCGCTTCCTGCAGGAACGGAAATTCGAGCGGATCG
>CAZGQL010000174.1:3094-4559 GCA_964527905.1 uncultured Syntrophobacteraceae bacterium | reverse complement strand
CTTCTACCGTCTGAACGTGATCCCGATCCATGTCCCCGCCCTGCGCGAACGCGAGGGCGACATCCCACTCCTGATCCATCACTTCCTCAAACGTCACTGCCTCGAAAAGGAAATCCCCCTCAAGCGGATGTCCAAGGGCGTGGTCGAGACATTGGATCGTTATAGTTGGCCGGGCAACGTCCGTGAGCTTGAAAACCTCATCGAACGCCTGGTCATCCTGACGGACGCCGATGAAATCACCGTGGACGATCTGCCGCCCCGAATCCGCCAGTACGAATCGCCCCCCAAAAACACCAGTCTGGAAATCGCGCTTCGGGAAGGGGGCATCGATCTCAAACGGACCCTCGACGACCTCGAAAACCAGTTGATCCTGGAAGCCCTCAAGCTGGCGGGCGGCGTCAAGAACAAGGCCGCCTCCCTCCTTGGACTCAACCGGACGACCTTGATCGAAAAGATGAAGAAAAAGAAACTCGTCTATCCGGGTGTTTCCGCTTAATCGGGCCCTCCGGGGCCACGACATCCAACACTTGCGAATGCGGAAATTCCTCCGCCCGGCGCCGCATGATTTCGCTTAGCCCCCGGTGCTCTCCCGGCGAGACCTTACCGCTCCCTCCACGGCCCCCTGCTCCAAGCCTGTCAACCAGCTGACGTTTGCTCCCCAGTCCAAAAGACCGACGGCGTCAGAACTCTGGCTCCCAGTGGGCCCGCATCCCCAAGGTCCCATGCCTACAGGCTGAGGAGACCCCAGTCGGCTTTGAGCTGCATACAGCGTAATCCATTGTAATTGCAATGAAAAATATTACTGGCACACGCCTTGCTTTTTCGAAGCGCCGTCGACGAACGCGACAACGGAAATCCGTTCATCGGACGCCGGGTTTGGCCGGAAAGCCGATGGAAAACGAGCAGGAAGCCATGAAGAACCCCCAAGGTCCCGTCCGCCTGATCCTCTTGTGCCTGAGCCTTCTTTTGGGGCAAGCGCCGGGTGCGTCGGGAGCGGAGTCGATCCTGCACGCACTGCGTGCGGGCAAGCACGACCAATACAGCCGAATCGTCCTCGATCTGGAGGGTGCGAGGCCGACCCATGTCGGCATCGCACCCGAGACGGATCTCCTCCTCATTCGTTTTGCCGTGGGTGTGAAAACGTCCGTGAAGCCGGACGTTCTCCTCGCCCGATTGCCCCGCGACATCGCCAACGTGTCCTTTGAGGGCGACGAGGAAGGTTTTGCGATCCGGATCGTTCTCCGGAACAAGGCCACCCGGGAAAAGCATTTCTTCCTGTCGGAGCGGGGCGATCGTTATCGCCTGGTGATCGACCTCTATCCCGACCCGGGCCAGCCGGAGCCTGTCGAAACGGCGGAGAGGGCTCCTCCACCCATCCCTGCTCCCGATTCCAGTTCGAAAAAGAAGGAGAAACAAACGGCTCGGGACCGCAAAAGGAGCGAGCAGGCGGTACCGCCGGCCCAGC
>CAZGQL010000174.1:0-3080 GCA_964527905.1 uncultured Syntrophobacteraceae bacterium | reverse complement strand
AGGCCCCACCGGCACCGCCGGAAGGCACCCCCACGACTCAGCCCCAGTCGGATGAAGCCTTTCGGGTGGCTCACAGCTTGTTCGAATCCTACCAGTCCAGCCTCCAGGAGCACGCCGGCCAGATCATCGAGGAGTACAAAGGGGCCCTCAAGGCCGCACCCAGCTCAGCCGAGGCTCCCTTGGGGTTCTTCCGCCTGGGCTTGACCTATTTTTCCGTTGGCGACTACAAGCGCGGCGAGGAGTGCTTCCGCAAGATCCTGGCTTCCTACCCCCGTCATCCCCTGACTCCCCTGTGCTGGATGCACCTGGGTCGGGCCCACGAACAGCGCAAAGCTCCGCTCGAAGCTGTTCAGGCACTCCGCACCGCCCTGACCTTTCCCCTCGAAAAGCCCGACCTCATCGAGACCTATTTCGCTTTGAGCCGGGCCCTGAGTCAGATGAACGCACATGCCGAAGTTCTCGAGACGATCAAGACCTGTCTGGATCTCGAGCCGAACGCTTATGTGGCGAAGCCGGAACTGCTGCGGCTTGCGGGGGAGGCCTACTTCGCAACCCAACAGTACGAAAAGGCCACAACCCAGCTCCTATGGTACATCAACCTTGGGGGAACCGTCGCCGACCGCGACATGCTGCTCGCCAAACTGGCCGAGAGTCTCCTGTACCAAAAGCAACCGGTGCTTGCCAAACGGGTTTATGCATTCATCGAACGCCATCACCCCGAGACGGAAGGCAACGTGATCAGCAAGATCCGGCGGGCCGAGCACCTGGAGAAGCAGCAGGGGAGCGCGAAGGAGGCGGCACGCTTCATTTACCAGGAACTGGCCGACAAAGGTCTAACGGGGCCCCTCGCTGAGTACGTCTTGTTCAAGCTTGCCACCTGGGAGCGGGAGCATGCCAACTACGCCAAGAGCCTTGAACTGATCGACCGGGCTCTCGGCGGGATGCTGTCCCCCACGTCCAAACAGGAGTTCTCGACCCTCAGGACTCAAGTGGTCCTCGAATGCCTCCGGCAGGCAATCGCCAACCGGGATCACGCACAGGCGATCGCCTTGTTCAACGCCAATGCCTCCCTCGTCCAGAATGCGGATCACGCGGACCTCCTCGAAGCGGTGGGCGACTCCTGCCTGTCCCTGAAACTGTACCCCAACGCTCTGGACCTTTACAGACAGGCTCAGGCCCACGGGAGAAAGGATGACACCCTGATGCTCAAGATCGCCCGAAGTCAGTACCTCATGGGCGACCTAGACGCCGCCGCCCAGCAGCTTCTGCCGATCCGCTCGGAAAGCCTGAGCAATCAGAAAGCCCTGCTCCTTGGTCAGATCGCCTACGCCAAGCAGCAGTACAAGGAGGTCATCCAGCACTTCGCCAAGATTCTCGGGAAGGAAAGCGATCTCGAGCAGGCGGATGTCGACACCGTGTACGCGTATGCGGAGAGCCTCGTGCGGACGGGAAAGCCGGCCGAAGCCATCGATCTGTTGACCAAAGCGACGACCCACTGTCCCGGGGCGGGCGAGCCCCACAGCCAGGTGCAGCTGGGACTGCTCCAGAGCCGGTGTTTCCTCGGCATGAAGCAACCCGAAAAAGCGATCGCGACCCTCGAGCACCTCGTGAGTCTCAACACCCAGGAGACTCTTCGGGACCAGTTGAACTATCAGCTGTCGGAGCTCTACCTCGAGAACAAGCAGCCCGAAAAGGCGAAGGCAAAGCTCGCGGAGCTCTCCGCCTCCTCCCAGAGTCTTTGGAAGGCGGCAGCCCAGCAGCAGCTGGATTACCTCGAGATGCGCGCCAAAGGGCAGGTCAAGACCAATTAATTTCCGGTTGATTGGAGCTGTATCATGATTGTTTGGTTGGTGGGGACGGAATCCGGAGAGACGAACCGGCTGGCGGCCTGCGTGCGGGAAATCGGCCACACCGCCGTGGCGTTCGAGAGCGTCCGGGCGGCCTTACCAGCCTTGAAATCCCCGTTTCCGGACGCCGTGCTCCTGGGGCTGAACGGACAGTCCTCCCAAGGGGCTACGTTCTTCGATGCCATTCAATCCCAGGTCGACCCACCGAAAGTCATCGTGGTCAGTCGCAAGCCCAGCCTGGAGGACGCCGTCGACATGATGAAACGGGGCGCCCACGACTTCTGGGTTTCCCCGGTTCCCCGGGACCGACTCATCAAAAGCCTCGAATGGGTCGAAGCACGTCTGGCGAAAGGCTCGGAAACCGAGAGCCAACCAGGGAGCAAATCCATCCTCATCACGCAAAACCCCGGCATGCTGCAGCTCAAAGCCATGGCGAAACGGGTGGCGGCCAGCAGCGCCACCGTTTTTCTTCAGGGGGAAAGCGGAACCGGCAAGGAGGTTTTCGCCCGGTTCATTCACGCCAACAGTGACCGGCGCGCCAAGCCCTTCATCGCCTTGAACTGCGCGGCGCTTCCGGAAACCCTGATCGAGAGCGAGCTGTACGAAAACAAAAAAGGCGCTTTCACGGGAGCCATCAAGACCAAGGAGGGCAAGTTCGAGCTCGCCCACACGGGGACACTTTTCCTCGATGAAACCACGGAGCTCCCCCTGCACCTGCAGCCCAAGCTGCTGAGGGTGCTCCAGGAGGGCGAAATCGACCGGATCGGCGGCAAGCGTCCGGTTTCGGTGGACGTGCGCGTCATCGCCGCCACCAACCTTCAGGTCGAGGAGGCGGTTCGGGGAGGGAAATTCAGAAAAGACCTCTACTACCGGTTGAACGTGATCCCCATGAAGCTGCCCCCGCTGCGGGAGCGCATCGAGGACATCCCCCTTCTGGTGAAGCACTTCATCGAGAAGTACAACGCCCTACACAACTGCTCGGTGCAGGGTCTGACGGCGGAAGCCCAGAAGGTTCTGCACTCGCATTCCTGGCCCGGGAACGTCCGGGAATTGGAAAATGTGATGCAGCGAGCAGTCCTCTTGACCCAGGAGCGAGTCATTGGACGAGACCACATCCTGCTGGACGAGGGCATCGAGGAGCCGCGCGCGTCCGGCAACTCTGATTTAGAGCTCATGTCCATCAGCGAGATGGAGCGCCTGCTCATCCACAAGGCCCTCTCGTCCTTCGACGGC
>CAZGQL010000173.1:3131-8810 GCA_964527905.1 uncultured Syntrophobacteraceae bacterium | reverse complement strand
CGCAACTCGCTCGTGCTCACCAAAAAAGGCGACAAGCTGATCTTCTCCAACGAGGGCAGCGACCCGCAGGCGGGAACGCTGAACTGCACGATGGTTGCCTGGAAAGGGGCGATTGCCTCGATGATCCGTGCGCAGCTGCTCTTCGATCTGATGGGAGATATCGAGCGCCACGGCGAGCGCCCGGCGTCCCTGAACCCCGTCCACGAAAGGCTTTTCGCCGGTCCGCACGCAGCGGATGAAGGAGGCGGTTTCTTCCTCCAGGGCGTCCACCTCCTCAATTTCCAACTCTTCGATGGAGATCTGCGGATAACCCGCCTCGTCGGCCTCCTCCTCCCGAAAGACGGCGTAAGCACGCTTGTTCCCGTAGTCTGCGGAAACATAGCAATTTTCCTGAAAAATTCGTAGCTTACGCATATTCTTGATGGAGATCCGACTGGCGTTCAGGTTGGCAATGGCCCCGTTGGCGAACTCGAGACGGGCGCTGGCGATGTCCGGAAGGGGCGTCAGCACGGAGACCCCCGTGGCGCGGATGTGTTCGAGGGGAGCTTCCACGATGTGCAGGGCGATATCGATGTCATGAATCATCAGGTCCAAAATGACATCGACCTCGAGTCCTCGCTCGTTGAAGAGCGCCAGACGATCCGCCTCCATGAACATGGGATTCCTGAGGCGGGGATAGACCGCCCGAAATGCGGAATTGAAGCGCTCGAGGTGCCCCACCTGGAGCACGCACTTGCGCTCCCTGGCGATTCGGATGAGCTCGTCGGCCTGCTTGAGGGTCTGGGTCATGGGCTTTTCGAGGAGCACATGGACCCCGGCTTCGAGAAACTCTTTGGCGATCGCATAGTGAGAAGGCGTCGGCGTGACGACACTCACCGCGTCAACGCGGTCGAGCAGCGCCCGGTAGTCGGTGAAAGCCTCGGTTTTCACCTCCTCGGCAATCCGACGGGCTTGATCCATGTTCACATCCACCACGCCCACCAGTTTCGCTTCAGGAAGTCGGGCATATTTTTGCGCGTGAAAACGCCCGAGATAGCCGACTCCGACCACCCCCACCCGCACGGCGTCCGGGTAGGCCCGGCGGATGAACACAGGTGCCCTGGGGGTCTGAACGACGCGATGAATCCGGCGAAGGGCCGTCTCATCCGAAGCTCGCATCTCGAGAACATCGGAGAGGTCGGACAGCGGCGCTTCCGTATCGCGGCGGGTCACGATCGTGATCTTTGCCGCGTTGGCGGCATCGATCATCTTATCCCGATCGAACATCAGGGTTTTACCCGCTTCCACCAGGAGAACCCGAGCCTTCACGCGTTTCATGGTCTCGATGGTGTCGTAGCCCACCGCCGGGACGTCGAATCTGAGATCCTGATTGGGCTTGCTGACCTTGACCACGATGGCGCCCTCGCCGCACAGCCTCCCGCCCCTGAGGATCGTGGCGTCGGTTCCGTCAATGCCTTCGAGGGCCAGCACCGCCTGATTCTTGACCACGAGGCACTGCCCCACGTCCAGATATCCCATGGCCTTGGCGGTCTTCCACCCGAACTGAAGGTCAAGCAATTCACGGCGGTTGGGCTTGCGACGGGTGAGCACACCCTCTGGGGCCAACAGGTCTGGGAGGAACAGGGTGGAAGGCTCGATACAGATCCCTTCGGATTCGAGCTCCTCGGCCAAGGCACGCAGGAGAAAGTCGTCCTTCTTGTGGCGAAGCTTATTGAGGAACTTGACGGCCCGCCAATCGGGGCGGATGCGGGCATAGAGCTTGGTCTTGTTGATGGTTCCCGCCATGGCGGCCCGCGTGATGCCTGCATCTTTGAAGGTCCGGATGAGCGCGTTCAGCTGGCCGAGCTTGAGCATCCTGAATTCGCCGACATACTTGGCCAGCGTCGGGTCCGTTTCCCCTTGGAACCCCACCGCGATCACATCGACACCCGCTTGACGCGCCGCGTGCGCAAAGAGGAGCGGGAACTGACCTCCTCCGGCAATGAGCCCCACCCGGCCGCCTGGCACCCCATCCGGGGTCTCGCACTCCATCATACTGATTCCCTCGTGACCCCCCGTTTGGAGGGGGCGGTCATGAACGCCAAGAGCGTCTCCACTTCGGGCACCAGATCGACCTCGGAGCGCACCTTCTCGACGGCATCTTTGAGACTGAGTCCGGACCGAAAGAGGATCCGGTAACTCCTCTTGAGGGCCTGGATATTCTGACTGGGGATTCCATGACGCCGCAGCCCCACGACATTGGGTCCGTAGAGCCGCGCAGGCGCCCCAAAGGCGAGCATGTAAGGCGGCATGTCCATCCGCAGCCCGGACATGCCGCCAATGAACCCGTGGGTCCCGATCCGCACGAATTGATGGAGCGCCACCAAGCCGCCGATGGACGCGTGATCGCCCAACTGAACATGTCCGCCGAGAACGGCGCCGCTGGCCAGAATGACATGGTCGCCTATCTGGCAATCGTGCGCCACGTGAGACGTCGACATGAAATAGCAATGGTGACCGATTCGGGTGACTCCGGCCCCCCTCTGGGTGCCCCGGTGGATGACCACGTTTTCCCGAATCACACAATCATTGCCGATGATCACCTGCGTGGGCTCCCCCGCATAACTGAAATCCTGCGGCGGGCCGCCGATGGATGAGAAGGAACCCACCCGGGTGCGCTCCCCGAGCGTGGTCCAGCCGTCGATCACGGCATGTGGCCCAATCAAGGATCCGGCCCCAATGGTGACGTGAGGTCCAATGATCGAATACGCTTCAACGGTCACGTCCTCGGCCAGCTGAGCTTCCGCGGACACGATCGCCGTGGGATGTATCACTGCCAAGATCCTGCACTCCTTCCAGGCGGCTCTCAACTCGCCGTGTCCGCGCTACCCGGGTCGATGGTGGCCATGAGCTCCGCCTCGGCCACGAGCTGTTCGTCCACGAAGGCCTCCCCCTGCATCTTGAAAACCGCGCCGCGGCGGCGCAGCAACTTCAATTTGAGGATGAGCTGGTCACCAGGACGCACGGGCCGACGAAACTTCACCTTGTCCATGCCCATGAAGTAAACGGCCTTTCCCTGGTTCTCCGGGAGGAACGAATAGGCCAGGAGCCCCCCCGCCTGGGCCATCGCCTCCACGATCAAAACTCCGGGCATGATGGGATGTCCCGGAAAATGACCCTGGAAAAACGGCTCGTTGATGGTCACATTCTTAAGCCCTGTCACCGAATCCGGTCCGATCTCTAGGATCCGGTCCAAAAGCAGGAAGGGATAACGGTGCGGCAGGATGTCAAGGATCTTCAGAACATCGCAAGTCATGCTTGCTCCTTCCGGGAGGCTTCCTCCAACTTCGCGACGCGCGCCCTGAGCTCACGCAGCTCCTCTCTCATGCGACCCAGCCTCTGGATGTTGGCGTGGTTTTGGAGCCATGTCCGGTGCGGAACCACCGGGCTTCCGGACACGCTCTCACCGGCCTTGATGGAATGGGGCACCCCCGACTGGGCCCCCACCCGAACGCCATCACCGATCTCCACATGCCCCACCACGCCGACCTGACCGGCGAGAATCACGTGACGGCCCAGCCGGGCACTTCCGGAAACCCCGACCTGGGCCACGAGAATGCAATGCTCCCCGACAACGACATTGTGGGCCACCATGACGAGATTGTCGATCTTGGTCCCTCGCTGGATCCAAGTACGGTCGAACACCGCACGATCCACAGTACTGTTGGAGCCGATCTCCACGTCGTCATCGATCTGGACGATCCCCATCTGGGGGATCTTCACATGCCGCCCCTGCTCGTCCTGGACATACCCAAACCCGTCCCCGCCCACGACGGCTCCGCTGTGTAGGGTCACACGATCTCCGATACGGCAGCGATCCAGGATGACGGCCCCGGGGTAAATGAGGCAATCCTCGCCGATCAGCACATCGTGGCCGACATAGGCGGTGCCGTAGACCCGTGTCCGTGCACCCAACCGGGTCCGCTCTCCCACGTGGGCCAGAGCCCCGACGCGCACCCCCTCTCCCAAGACCGCACTGGGCTCAACGTGCGCCGTCGCGTGGATGCCCTCTGCCAGCCGGGGAAGTCTCGCGAAGAGCCCCGCCGCGCGGGCAAAAGCCAGAGTCACGTTGTCGGCGATGAGCAGCGGGCAATCCAGATCCGCCATTTCGGGGGGCACGATCAACGCCGAAGCCCGGCAGCCTGGCAGCAAACGCTTGTATTTTGCCCCGGATACGTAGGAAAGCTGTCCCGGGCCGGCACTTTCGACTCCCGCCACCCCCCGGATGAGGATCCCTGGATCCCCCTGAATGGAGGCTCCGATCTTCTCGGCGATCACCCCGAGGGAGTATTCGGTCGTTTCCTGCTCTCTCATAGCTTCCCGCAACCACCGCCGCACCCGCATCCCCCGGAGCCTCACCCATGACTCCTCGCTTGACGAAGAGGGTCAACGGGCATCCCATGCGGGGAGACATCGATGCAGCCACGCGTTGTGCCCGCCCCCCGCTGCGGTGCGCCGGCACCGAAGGCGGGAAGTCAGGTCCAAGACATAGGTGAGGCGCACCACCTTTCGGCGATGCGCCCTTCAAGTACAACCGACTCCAGCTACACAAGGCCTTTTCCCGGACGGGCCCTGGCTATTTCTTGCCGGACTTGTCCAGTTCCTGCACCAGGCGGTTGGTCAGATCGTCCTTTTCACTGAAGTAGACCGCGCCCCCCTTGTTGATCTCGATGATGCAGTCATACTTGTCGTCCCGGCCGATCTTCTTCACCAGATCCATGACGCGATCGATGATGGGTTTCATGAGGTCGTTGTTCAGCTTGGCGGTCTTGCCCTGCGCCTCCATGGTCAACTTTTCCACGTCCGCCTTCAGACCCTCCATCTTCTTCTTGGTCGCCTCGTCAAGGCCACCCTTCTTCTTTTCACCCTCTTCCTTCAGGGCCTTGAACTGTCGCGCCTTGTCCTCGATTTCGGTGCGGTACCGCTCGGTCTCCCGCTTGTACTCCTCCTGGGCGGCCTGCCCCGTCTTGGACTTGTCGAGCACCATCTGAAAATCGAAAAAACCCATCTTGGCGGCGGCGAGGGAAGGCACCCCCATCACCAGACACAATGCCAGTACACACAGGGCTGCCCCACCGTTACGCATTTTGATCATCTCCACTCTCCTTAGAAAAACGCTCCTGCTGAAAACTGCCACTGAAAGTTTTCCTCTCCTGGCTCCGGATCGATGTTGTACCCCCACTCGAGCCGCAGCGGTCCCATGGGTGAATTCCATCGGATGCCCACCCCCGCATCGTCACGGCGATCCGAGAAGATGATGTGCTTCCGATATGCGTTGCCGGTATCATAAAAAACGACCCCTTGAATGCCGAATCGCTCAAGGACCGGGAAAACGATCTCAACGGTGCCGACCACGTAGCTTTGACCGCCGATGATGTTGCCTCGGCTGTCCTTCGGGCCGACGTCCCCCCACTTGAATCCTCTGAGGTTGTTGATGCCGCCAAGAAAGTAGCGTTCGTAGATGGGCTCGGCCTCAGGCCCGACATCCCAGATTTTCCCGATCTGGCCCTTGGCGACCCCCACGAACTTCCAAAACAGGGGATAATACCAAACCGTCTGGAAGTCCGTCTTCAGGTAGTCCCCGTCGCTCCCGATGTACTCGGTGGAGTACTCGGCCGAGACCTTGTGGTAGCTCCCCCG
>CAZGQL010000173.1:2643-3055 GCA_964527905.1 uncultured Syntrophobacteraceae bacterium | reverse complement strand
TCCCCGACCTGCTGTCTGAGATACGGGGAAGAGTTGCTCTTGATATCTGTCACCTCGGCGAGCTCATAGTTGTAGGCGCCGGTGATCTTGCTGTAGGAACCGAACAGGTGTCCGAGACGCACTCGCCCCCCCACCGAATCCTTGTTGAAATCGGTGTAGTCACGCTTCCAGTTGTAGATGTCAAATCCCGCGCTGACGGGCATGTCGAACAGCCAGGGCTCCGTGAAGTTCATCATGTAACGGGAAGCCTCCTGGCCCAGGTGTCCCTTGAACCCGAGGTACTGCCCCTTTCCAAAAAGGTTCCGTTGGGTGATTTCCCCCGCCGCAAAGAATCCTTCGTCCGAGGAATACCCACCGCCGATGCTGATCGTGCCCGTGAATTTCTCCTTGACCTTCACGTGGAGGTTCATGA
>CAZGQL010000173.1:2084-2633 GCA_964527905.1 uncultured Syntrophobacteraceae bacterium | reverse complement strand
GTCGCGCTGCTCGGTCTCGGTGGGCACAATTTCCACTTGTTCGAAATAATCGAGCTTCTTGAGGCGCTGCATGCTCTCTTCGAGTTTGGTCGAACTGAACTGATCCCCTTCGCTCAACTGGAGCTCACGTCGGATAACCTTGTCCCGAGTCTTGGTGTTCCCCGTGATGTAGATCTTCCCAATGTGGACGACATCGCCTTTTTTCACCCGGTAGACCACTTCGGCCGTATCCGTCTCCGGATTGCGCTTGACGTCGGGAGTGACTTCCGTGTGCGCATAGCCTTCATCCATGTAGGCCTTGGAGATGCGATCCATGTCCTTGCGCAGCATCTCGCGGCTGAAATACTCCTTCTCTTTCAGTTTCAGTTTCTTGGCCGGATCCCCCTTGCCGTCGTAAACGTCGCCGTCGATCCGGACCTCCTTGACCTTGTAACGATCCCCTTCCTCGATGGGAATCGTGATGTAGAAGCCGTCCTTCTCGCGCTCGACCACCGGGGTTCCCACCTTGGCGTCCATGTACCCCTGATCGTGGTAGAATACCGTCAGGCG
>CAZGQL010000173.1:0-2074 GCA_964527905.1 uncultured Syntrophobacteraceae bacterium | reverse complement strand
CTTCGATCAGCCGGTCCACGTCGGAATCGAGGATGTCCTTCTGAAGGATTCCCCGTTCGGTCACCAGCGACAGGATGCTTTTTTCCTTGGTCTGCATCACTCCGCGCAACTTGCGGCTCGACATCTTGGTGTTTCCGGTGAAACGAATCTTTCGGATGTAGACCTTGTTGTTTTCTTCGATGACGAAGGTCACGGAAGCCTTGCGGGGGTCTTTGGGGAACTCGATCTTCCCGTCGACTGTGGCGGCAAAATAGCCTTTTTGCTGATAGAGTTTAAGGATTTTCTGGACATCATCGTTGACAACGTTTCGCTGCAGCACCGCGAATGCCTTTGTGGAAATGGCGGCGAAGATGTCTTTCTCCTTGATTTTCTTGTTTCCCTTAATCCGCACTTCCTGGATGGTCGGATTCTCTTGGACGGTGAAGACCAGCACCTTGCCCGCAGGTCCTTCTTGGACTTCGGCATCCACCTTCTCGAAGTATCCCATTTTGTA
The DNA here is from genome assembly GCA_964527905.1 of uncultured Syntrophobacteraceae bacterium. Classification (GTDB taxonomy): domain Bacteria; phylum Desulfobacterota; class Syntrophobacteria; order Syntrophobacterales; family Syntrophobacteraceae; genus CALBZH01. The sequence goes on along the minus strand of CAZGQL010000173.1, from coordinate 1,581 downwards.
GATGGCCTTGATGTCCTCGCTCACCAGCTCCTGGCGGAGGGAATCGCCCTTGGCACTCTTGATGTTGAGCTTCACGGCCTCCGCCTCGATCCGCTCGTTGCCCTTGATCTGCACGTCTGCAATGACACCCTTGGATTCCACGCGTCCCGTGATCTGGGCCACGATCGCCTTGGTCACGGCAGCCAGGTTTTCCGCCCCTTTTTCCTCGGCGTAAAGCGTCTCGGTCTTCTTGGCGCCGGTTGCATCGACGAGTTTCGCATCAACGCTGATCGTGTTGCCGACCTGATTGAAGCTCCCCATCACCACGTACCGAGCCCGCAGCTGCCCCGCGATGGCACGCGCCTGTGCCTCGGTCCGAACCGCCTCTCCTGTTCGGGAGACCCTGCGGATTTCCTGAGGATCGGCGGTCTTGACCCCTTCTCCGCCGAGCTGTCCGATGAGGAGGTCCTGAAGGGATTGCTGGACCTGCGGCATCTTGTCCTGCGTATGAACCACAAAGGGCAGTACCGCGACTCTCGGAGACTGATCCTGAGCCCAAGCGACGGAAGCACACAGGGCAAAGCAAATGAACATGAGCTTACGCATGAACTTCCCCCCCAGCAGTGGTCCTATGTCCCTACGGTGCCGCCTCATCCTTGGTCCCCCCAACCCGGTTCAACCGCCTCACCCATCCGCCGAGGACAGGAGTTGACCCAACCGTTCATGGTCTCCTGCGCCCCCTTCATCGTGCAACTGCCCATCCACCAGCCGCAAGGTCCTATGCATCATGGAGGCGAGCTCCATGTTGTGGGTCACGATCACCATGGTCAAGCCCAACTCCTCATTGAGCGCCACCAGCAATTCGTGGAGCCGCCTGCCGGTGCGGCTGTCCAAATTGCCGCTCGGCTCGTCGGCCAGGAAGAGTCGAGGCCTCAGCACCAGCGCCCTCGCGACGGCAACCCGTTGCTGCTCGCCACCCGAGAGCTCTCCAATCCGATGATGCAAACGGTCGGAGAGCCCAAGCCGTTCCAGCAGGTAGATCGCCTGCTCCTGGATTTCCTTTCCGGGCAACCCCGCGATCAAACCCGGCATGAGCACGTTTTCCAGCGCGTCGAACTCCGGTAGCAGGTAGTGAAACTGAAAAACGAATCCAATCTGCCGATTTCGAAACTGGGCTAGCTCCCTCTCGTCCCAAAGAAAGACATCCTGGCCTTGATAAAGCACCTTTCCTCGAGTGGGTCTGTCCAAGGTGCCCAGGATGTGGAGGAGTGTCGTCTTTCCTGCCCCCGAGGCCCCAACAACCGCGATGCGCTCCCCTCTTCGGATGATCAAATCGAGGTCCTTGAAGATTTCAATGGCTTGGGGGCCACTCCCGAAGACTTTCGTCAACCCAAGCGACTGGACTTCGATGGGCTGATGGTCATTATTCATACCGAAGGGCTTCCGCGGGTTCGAGCTTTGCCGCGCCCAGCGTGGAGTAGCGGTTCATCTTGGCTATGATCTCGTCGAGGCCACGGAACGGGAACGTCTTCGGATCTGTTACGAGATAAAGGAGTTGAGGGAACGGAGCTCTCTGTTTGGCTTTCTTCATCTTCCTCATCG
>CAZGQL010000172.1:0-8882 GCA_964527905.1 uncultured Syntrophobacteraceae bacterium | reverse complement strand
CGGGGGGTTCCGATACGCTTCTGGAGACTCTATGGGGGTTCGGTCAAGGATTGTCTTCGTTGGCATCGGGCTGCTGCTGTTGAGCGGAGTGGGTTTCTTGGCCGCCCACTGGTGGGACCGTCGCGCGCAGCTCCCGGAGGGGCTCATCCAAGCCAACGGACGGATCGAGGGCGACCGGATCACGGTTTCGAGCAAGTTCGCGGGGCGCATCGCGCGACTCAACGCCCGGGAAGGGGACGCGGTCAAGACGGGACAGGCGCTCGTTTCCCTGGAAGACGCTCAGACGCGGGCCCGCGTCGACCAGGCGGCCAGGGCCGTTGAGGCGCTTGCGGCGCGCGCCGTGGCCATCGAGACCGAGCTCGAGGTCCTGCGCCGGGAGGTGCCGCTCCAGATCGAAACGGCCGAAGCCCAGGTGGCCCATTGCCGGTCCGTCATCGCCAAGGCGGAGGCTCAGGAGGCGCAGGCGGGCCGGGACGCCCGGCGCTTCCAGGATTTGGCCGCGTCCGGAGTGGCTGAACCGCGTCGGCGCGAACAGATGGATCTGGCCTGGACCGTCGCTCGAAACGAGCTGGCCTCGGCCCGGACGGACCTGATTCGGGCCGAGAAACAGCGGGCTCAGGCGGGGCTCGGCTGGGACCGGATTCGGGCCCGGGAAAGCGAGCTCGCCGCCGTTCGGGCCCAGGAGGAGCAGGCTCGGGCGGCCCGCGTGGAAGCCGAAAGCACCCTTTCGGATCTTGACATCGTGGCGCCTTCGGACGGCGTCGTGATCACCCGGTTCGTGGACCGGGGCGAGGTCGTGTCCGCCGGGGCCCCGCTCCTGGAGCTCGTGGATCTCGACCGGCTCTACCTCAAGGTCTACGTAGCCGAGATCCTCATCGGCCGCCTGAGGCTCGGCCTGCCCGCCCAGATCCACACGGACGCCCGACCGCCCGTTCCCCGCCACGGTTCGCTTCATCGCCTCGAGGGCCGAGTTCACCCCCAAGGAGGTACAAACCCCCGATGAGCGCACCCGTCTGGTCTTCGCGGTCAAACTCTACCTCGACCAAAACCCCGATCACCGCCTGAGCCCCGGTTTGCCCGCCGACGCCGTGATCCGTTGGGATGAGGGAGTCCCGTGGCAGAAACCCCGCTGGTAGAGCCTGGGATGGATCCAGCGGTGGTGCGCGTCTCGGGCTTTCGCAAGCGCTACGGGGCCTTGGAGGCGGTCCGGGGCGTGGACCTCGAGGTGCGCCCCGGGGAGATCTACGGCCTCATCGGTCCCGACGGATCCGGGAAGAGCAGCCTCATGAAGGCCGTCGCCGGGGTCATGAGCTACGAGGGAGGGTCCGTCGAGGTGTTCGGGGTGCGTATCGATTCGGAGCGCGCCGCCGAACGGGTTAAGGACCGGATCGGCTTCATGCCCCAGGGGCTTGGCCAAAACCTCTACCCGGAGCTTTCCGTCGAAGAGAATGTGGACTTTTTCGCCCACTCCCGCCTGGTCCCGCGATCCGTCCTAGCGGAGCGCAAGGAGGCGCTCCTGCGCATGACGCGCCTCGAGGCGTTTCGAGACCGCCCCATGAAGCATCTTTCGGGTGGAATGAAACAGAAACTGGGCCTGGTGTGCACGCTGGTCCACACCCCGAAGCTCGTCATCCTCGATGAGCCCACCACGGGGGTTGACCCCGTCTCCCGCCGCGATTTCTGGGCCATCCTGTCGACCCTGCTTCGGGAGGAATCCATCACGGCCCTGGTTTCGACCGCCTACATGGACGAGGCCAGCCGGTTTCAGCGCCTCTCGCTCTTTTTCGACGGCCGCATCATCGGCGGCGGCGAAACCGAGGCGATCCTGGATTCCATGCCCGGCACCATGGTGCAGCTCGAGTGTCCGGACCAGATGGCGGCGCTGGATCGACTCCGCCGACGGTTTCCCCAGGTCGATCCCCGCGGCCGCTGGATCCGCGTCATCGTGGACGAGCCCGATGAAGACCGGGCCGTGTCCCTCGTGCGGGAGCTGGTGGCGCCCCTCGAGGTGCGGCAGGTCTACTCCGGACGACCGGACCTGGAGGACGTCTTCTTCGCGCGACTGCGGCGATCGGACGGGGAGGAGAACCGCGACGGCGACGGCGACGGCCCCCGGAAGAGCCCCGCGGCGATCGATGCCCCACCGTCCGGCCCCGGGGCGCGGCAGCCGGGGTCAACCGGCGACCCGTTAACGGTCCGCCGTGCGGGGCCCTCCCCCGACGAGGCGCCCGCCATCGAAGCCCGGGGGCTGGTCCGCGCCTTCGGGGGTTTTAAGGCCGTCCGGGACGTGAGCTTTCGGGTCGAGCAGGGCGAGATTTTCGGGTTGCTCGGGGCGAACGGGGCGGGGAAGACCACCGTGATCAAGATGCTGGTCGGCCTGCTCCCCCCGACGTCGGGAACGGGCTTCGTCGCCGGGAGCCCCATGGCCCGCGCGGGTCGGTCGATCAAGGAGCACATCGGGTACATGTCCCAGGTGTTCTCGCTGTATGGAGACCTCACGGTAGTCGAAAACATCGAGCTCTACGCGGGCATCTACGGCCTCGACCGACGCGCGACGCGGGAGCGGACCGCCTGGATCCTCGAGATGGCGGATCTTTTGGGAGTCGAGCGGCAGCGGACGTCGACCCTCCCCGTCGGACTGCGACAGCGCCTGGCCCTGGGCTGCGCCCTCGTGCACCGGCCGCGGGTACTCTTTCTCGACGAGCCCACCTCCGGGGTGGACCCGGTGGGCCGCCGGCGCTTCTGGGATCTCCTGTTTCGGCTTTCGCGGGAGGATCGGGTGAGCATCCTCATCACGACGCACGCCATGAGCGAAGCCGAGCACTGTGACCATCTGGCGCTCCTGTACGCCGGCCGGATCGTGGCGGACGCCTCCCCCGAGGCCATGAAGGCGGACCTGGCGGCCGAAGTGGGCGGGGTCCTCGAAGTGCGCACGGACCAGCCCCTGGCGGCCCTCGAGGCGCTTCAGCGCGCCGGATTCTCCGGGGCCGCCCTTCACGGTCGCACCATCCACCTCCTGGCGCCCGAATCGCCCGACGTGAGGGCTCGCATCCAGGGCGCACTGGAGGGGGCCGGCGCCCGGCTCCAGGGGATCGCCGTCCAGCCCCTCACCATGGAGGACGTGTTCGTGACCCGAGTCCTGGCGCTGGAGCGCGAAAACGGGGAGGCCCCATGAACCTGCGGCGCGTCCTGGCCGTCGCCACGCGTGAAACCAAGGAGATGCTGCGAGACCGGCTTTTTTTCTCGCTGGCGTTCATCGTTCCCGCCGCCTTGATGGTCATTTTCGGCTACGGGCTTTCCCTGGACGTGGAAGACATCCCCTTCGCCGTGCTGGATCGGGACGAATCGGCTCTCAGCCGGGATTATCTGCAGCTGTACCGGGCCTCGCGCTATTTCCACTTTTTGGGACATGTGCGGGATGAGCGGGAAATCCCTTCCCTGCTCACCGAAAACAAGGCCCGCGTGGTCGTCGTCATCCCCGAGCACTTCGAGCGGGATCTGCTCCGGGGTCGGCCGGCGACGGTGCAATCGCTCCTCGACGGGACGTTTCCCTTCCGCGCCCAGACGACCAAGGGCTACATCGCGGGGATCAACCAGGCCTTCGGTCGCCGCCTGATGGAAGAGCACCTGGCCCGCACCTTCGGGACGGACCTCGAAACCGTCCGAACGTTTGTCGAGCCCGTGAAGCTCGATGTGCGCTACCTCTACAACCAGGGTCTGGAGAGCGACTGGTCCATGGCCCCCAAGTTCATGATGCTGATCCTGATGGTCTGCCCGCCGCTGCTCACTTCCCTGGGGGTCGTGCGGGAGAAGGAAACCGGGGCCGTTTACAACATTTACGCCTCGACCATCAGCCGGGCCGAGTACCTTTCGGGAAAGCTCGCCCCATACGTCGTGGTGTCGGGCCTGAACGTCCTCGCCCTGTGGATCCTGAACCTGAGCCTCTTCCAGACGCCGTTCAAGGGCAGTGCCGTCCTGTTTTTCGCCGTCTCCCTGCTCTACGTCGTGTGCACCACGGGAATCGGGCTCGTCGTGTCCGTGCTGGTGAGCACCCAGGTGGCGGCGACCCTGATCACCTTCATCGTCACGGTGGTCCCGGCCGTGCTCTACTCGGGGGTGTTCGTCCCGGTCATGTCGCTCAGCGACAGCGCCCAGGTGGTGGCGCACCTGCTCCCGGCCATGTACTACACCAACGTCATCCTTGGATGCTTCCTCAAGGGGGTGGGCTGGCGGGTCCTGTGGCCCGACATCCTGGTCCTGGCCGCGTATGCGGCCGTGTTGTTCGCCATCGGGTATTCCCGGTTCACGAAAAGGCCCCGCTCATGAGCATCCAGCAAAGTGGGATCGGGCGGCTGGCTCACCTGTGGGGACGCCGGCTGTTCGTGATGACGGTTAAGGAGCTTCTGCAGCTGAGCCGCGACACGGCGCTGATCCTGTTCATGGTCTACGCGTTCACGCTCGACATCTACCTCTCGGGATCGGGCACCTCGTTCGAACTCAAGCAGGCGGCGGTCTACGTGCACGACGAAGACGGCAGCCCCTCCTCGCGCGACCTGGCCGGTAAGTTCATGCCGCCTTCCTTCGAGCCCCGGGGGACGCTCGCCCATGGTTCCGAGGGCACCCAACTGCTCGACGAGGGGCGGGCCATGGCAATCCTCGGCATTCCGCCCGATTTTCACGAGCGCCTCCAGGAGGGCCGTCCCACCTCCGTGCAGTTCCAGATCGACGCCACCAACACGGTGCTGGGGACACTGGCCGGCATGTACGCCATGCGGATCGTCGGCGACTACGGCTTCGAGACGAGCCGGGAGCGCCTGGGGTGGGATGCGCGTGCGCTGGAGCGGATCCCCCGCATCGAGGACGCCCAGCGCGTCTGGTTCAATCCGAACCAGAACGACACGTGGTTCATGTCGATTGCCGAAATGCTCAACATCATCACACTCTTTGCCATCATGCTCCCCGCGGCGGCCATGGTCCGCGAAAAGGAGCGGGGCACCGTGGAGCAGCTCCTGGTTTCGCCGCTCACCCCGTTTCAGATCATGTTTCCGAAGGTGGTGGCCATGGCCATCGCCATCGTGGCGGGAACCGGCCTGTGCGTGGGCGTCGTCCTCAAGGGGTGCTTCGAGGTCCCCATGCGGGGGAGCGTGACCCTGTTCCTGGCGCTCACGGGGCTTTACGTGTTCGCGACGGCCGGGCTGGGGCTGTTCATCGCGACGCTCTCACGCAACCTCGGCCAGGCCAGCATGATGGCCATCGTGTCTTACGCGCCCATGATTTTCCTATCGGGGGCCTGGACGCCTCCCGAGGCCATGCCCCGATTCATGCAGTGGACCATGGTGCTGTCCCCCCTGCACTACTATATCGACGTGAGCTTCGGGATTTTTCTCAAGGGCGCGACCCTGCGCGACCTCTGGCAATCGGTCCTGTGCATCGGCCTGTTCGGCTCCGTTCTGTTCAGCCTCGGGATTTGGCGCCTGAAGAGGCAGGTTTCGTGAGGATACCACCGGACAAAGGAGTTTGGAGGGATCGTCATTCCCGCGTGTCCCTGGCGGGAATCCCCAGGGCCGCCAAGGCCTGGATCGGCGCCAAAGCTTGTCCCCGCGAGGTTCAGGCGTGCGGCATGCGGGAATGACAGTTGCGAAGCACGGTCCATTCATTTCATGGCGCAGGGCTTGGGCCCTAGCAGCAAAGCGTCTGCACCAGCTCATGGGAACGGGCCTCGGAGGGGTTCCCGAAAAATCCGGCGTCCATGGCGGCGTCTTCCGGTGGGTGCTCCAGCAGGAAGCCGATGACCCGGGCTTTCTCATGGGCGGTGAGGTCCTTGTCGAAAACGATCCAATCCTGCCCGTCCCGCGAAAACCGCACCCCGCGCCGCGTATCCAGTCCATGGGCTTCAACGCACCGGATGCCGCGCGATTCGGCAAGGGCGATGAGCCCATCGTAGAGCTCTCTGTCCTGATTGGTCTCCGTCATGACTCACACAACCTTTCTGTTCGTTTCCGAACGGCTCAAACGCATGACTAATCATAGCACCGGTTGACGGGTCCGCCATCCCTCCCCTCGGGGCCACCGACCCGTCGGATCCACCGACCCGTCGGATCCACCGACCCCTGCGGGGCACGGGGCTCGGCGGGTCGTTGCGGGGATTTCCACCGGTTATAATGCGGATGAAGCGAAAAACGCCGGTCGTCTCGTGTGGTTCCGAAGTTCGGCCGGCCAGAGACTGGGAGGACGAATCATGAAGGCAGGAATCATCGTAACCGGTACAGGCCCCATCCTGATTCTGACATCCTACGACTCCCTGACGGATCGCAATCTCGTCAACAAGCTGGCGGCCAAGGGAATCACGGAGTATATCGGGTTCGAGGTCCCGGTGGACCGGGTCAAGGAGCGTTATGGGACTCACTTTTCCGTCGTGATGGGCGACCTTCACGAAACCGATGACCTGAGGGTCCTGGACTACAATGGGCATCGGGTGTTCGGCAATTTCACGTTCGAAGAGATGGGAACCCCTGTTTTTCAGGAATCGAGGGTCATGCTGCATCGAGCGGCATGAGGTAGAACGCGTCACGTTAAACGAGGCGAGGCCGGACGGAGGGTCTGCCTCGCCGGGATCATCGCGTGAACAGCCCTTCGGGCTCCCGGAACATGAAGATGGAGCCTTCATGATGGGTGTCGATGCTCCGATGGCCCCCCCGTCCTTCGCCATAGGCCACCCAACTGGGCTTTCCTTCCTTCCAGCATTCCAGGCCGCCTGGAGAACAGCTTCCGGACCGAGGCCGTTGCAAACCTCGCATCCGGCCCACCATCGTCATTCCTGCGCGTGCAGGAATACCGTAGTGTTGAGCCGTTCCCGGCCCCCACTTTTGCGGGGCTGAGGAAAAGGGTTGACCGGTCAGACGGAAGATCTTTGAGGGGGCGACGGGATCTGGAAGTCCTATGACCGCTCCGATTTCCGCTCGCGTCAGCTCGCCCGATAGGGGTCCAGGCCATCGTCACCCTTTCGAAAAGGATTCGACCGCGGGCGAGCATCCAAAATTTCCATTTGCTCCTTGTAACCTTTTGGCTCACCAGTGCGACTGAATTTTTAAGAGCGAGGGAGGTTGTTGCAGAGCGCGCATGGAGCCCAGGACCGTCATGCCCACACCGGCGGGAATCCGGTTTTTCTCGATGGCTTCTGGGCCCCCGCCTTCGCGGGGGGGACGAGTTCTGGAAGCTTTGCAACGACCTCGAGGGATGAGCCTTCGTGCTCGAAGTGAACTGCGAAGATCCGTTGAATCGTTGAAGGAGTGTGAGATGAAGAGAGCCTTGAGCATGGTGATGGTGATGGCAGTTGCCGCGTGCGTGGCGGTCGGAAGCGTCGAAGCCGGGATGAAAGGGCCGGGTCGAGGGAGAGCAGGTGAAGGGGGCTTCCACGGGGGGCGCGGATTCCTAGGGATGCTGGATAGGCTCGGCTTGAATGCAGATCAGGAGCGCGACATCGCAGCGATCCTGAGTAAGCATCGTGAGGAAATCGGCAAGGTCGTCACGGGCATCGCGGATGCCCGAATCAAACTCCGTGAGGCCGTGACGGCGGAAGATTATTCGGAAGACACCGTTCGTCGGGCGGCCCAGTCCCTGGGAGATCAGCAGGAACAGGCCGCCGTACTCGCCGCTCAGGTCTTGAGCGAAGTGAAGCCGCTGCTCAGCGCGGATCAGAAGGAGCGGCTCAAGGACTTCGGCAGCCGGCGCTCGGATCGCATGCAGGGGTTTTTCGAGGCGCGCCTGGCGGAACTGGACGAATGGATCGCGAATCACTCCCGTTAGAGGAATGATTGACACGCAGCGCCTGGATTGAGATTCTCCCCCGTGAGGGAGGTCGGAAGGAGGCGGGTGGAACGCAGCAGGTCCGCCTCCTTCCCTGGTTCCCAGGATAATGGACTTCAAGTGCGGACGCAGCGAGTGGCTGAAGCGACGGCACGCGTGCCCAACCATTTGGGGCCGCCGATGGACGCCCCCTCTGATTCCGAGGTCATCGGGCGGGTCCTGGGCGGCGACCCCAACGCCTTCGAGATCCTGGTTCACCGGTATTCGCGGATGGTTGTGGGCCTCGTCGCCCGGCACGTCCCCCGGGAACGGGTGGATGAAGTGGCCCAGGATGCGTTCGTGGAGGGGTTTCGGTCCCTGGGCGCTTTTTCCGGGAAAGCACCCTTTCCGCATTGGATGGCCAAGATCGTGGTCCGTTGCTGCTATAATTTCTGGCGGCGGCACCACCGGCGAGGGGAGGTGCCCGTGAGCGACCTGTCGGAAGAGGCTCAGGACTGGATGGACGCGGTGCTGGCCGCACAGTCCCGGGAAGTCTTCGATCGTGCAGCCGCGGCGGAGGAGGCGCAAGAGGTCTTGGAGCAGGCCTTGGCGCGGCTTTCGCCGGAGGACCGAATGGTCGTGACCCTGGTGCACCTGGCCATTCAGTGCGGGAGGCGGCCGCGATGCTGGGTTGGAGCCTGGTTGCCGTGAAAGTCCGGGCCCACCGATCGCGCCGGAAGCTGCATGGGATCCTCCTGGAGCTTTTGGAAGGTGAGCGCACACGAGACGAGGTGAGCGATGAATCGGCGTCGTGAGGACGTTCAGAAAATCGAGCGAGCCCTCGCTCAGGCCCACCGCGGTGTTGCGGCCCCGGAGCCTGGAGCGTTTTTTCAACAGAACGTCATGGCGCGCATCCTTGAAGTGGCAACTTCCTCCACCGCGTCGGCGCCCAACGGGCTGTACGCCGGGCGCATCGCGTGGCGCTTCGCCCTGGTCGGCTACCTGGTGGTGATCCTGTTTGCTGCGCAGTTCCTGATGGCGGATGTCGACTCCCAGACCCTGCTGACCCGATTGATTCTGGAGGACTCGTCAGGTCC
>CAZGQL010000171.1:0-8903 GCA_964527905.1 uncultured Syntrophobacteraceae bacterium | reverse complement strand
AGAAGACGGAACAGTGTTTGAGGGCGAATCGTTCGGCGCGCCCGGGACCGCGGTCGGCGAGGTCGTGTTCAACACCAGCATGAGCGGCTACCAGGAAGTGCTGACGGATCCCTCTTACAAGGGCCAGATCGTCACCATGACGTACCCGCTCACGGGGACCTACGGCATCAATCCCGAAGACATGGAGTCGGCGGCCATCCAGGTCGAGGCCTTCATCGTTCGGGAGTACCAGGACTTTACGAGCAACTGGCGAAGCGACCGCAGCCTCGCCGACTTCCTGAACGAATACAACAAGATCGGGATTGACGGAGTGGATACCCGCGCCTTGACCCGCCACCTCCGGGTCGCAGGGGCCATGCGCGGCATCATCGCCACCGACACGGACGACACCAGCCGCCTGCTCCGGGAAGTGCGGGATTTTCCGGGCTTGACCGGCCTGGACATGGTCCGGCACGTCACCTGCGCCAAGCCGTACCTCTGGCGCGGCGGCCCATGCCAGGTGGACCTGGCATCCCCTTGGACCCCCGGCGGGAACCGGTATCGCGTGGCGGCTCTCGACTGCGGCATCAAGTACAACATCCTGCGTCTCCTCGAGCGCAGCGGGTGTGAGACCCTGGTGTTTCCGGCCCACACGCCGGCCGGCGTCCTTCTGGCCACCGAGCCCGACGGGATCTTTCTGTCCAACGGCCCCGGCGACCCGGCCGCCGTGGATTATGTGATCGAGACCGTCCGGCGCATGCTGGGACAGCGCCCGATGTTCGGCATTTGTCTCGGCCACCAGATGATGGGGCTGGCTCTGGGCGGAGAAACCTTCAAGCTGAAGTTCGGGCATCGGGGAGCCAACCAGCCCGTGAAGGATCTAACCACGGGGAAGGTGGAGATCACCTCCCAGAACCACGGGTTCTGCGTGGATCTGAAATCCATGCAGGGAATGCCCGTGCGGCTCACGCACGTCAACTTGAACGACAACACGTTGGAGGGGATGGAGCATCTCGAGGTGCCCGCATTCAGCGTTCAGTACCACCCCGAGGCGTCTCCGGGTCCCCACGACGCGTCCTATCTGTTTGACCGGTTTATCCAGCTCATGCGGGAAAACCGGTGAGGCGGGTCTTCCGCACCCCCTAGAGGAAGGAGCTCATGCCCAAGCGCACCGACATTCGGAAGATCCTCATCATCGGCTCGGGCCCCATCATCATCAGCCAGGCGTGCGAGTTCGACTACTCGGGAACCCAGGCTTGCAAGGCCCTGCGCGAGGAGGGCTACGAAATCGTCCTCGTGAACAGCAATCCGGCCACCATCATGACCGACCCCGAAACGGCTCCGCGAACCTACATCGAGCCCATCACGCCCGAAGCGGTCGCCAAGGTCATCCGCCGCGAGCGTCCCGACGCCCTGCTGCCCACGCTGGGGGGCCAGACGGCGCTGAACGTGGCCGTGAAGGTGGCGGAAATGGGGGTTTTGGCCGAATGCGGCGTGGAAATGATCGGCGCCAACGTGGACGTCATCAAGAAGGCCGAAGACCGAGAGCTCTTTCGGGAAGCCATGCGCGACATCGGGCTCAAGGTGCCCGCGAGCGGGATCGCGCGCTCCATGTTCGAGGTTGAGGCCATCGCCTCGGAGATCGGCTACCCCATCATCGTCCGTCCTTCCTTCACGCTGGGCGGAACGGGAGGCGGGGTCGCCTACAACCGGGAGGAGCTGCTCGAGCTCGCCCAAAGCGGTCTCGATGCGAGCATGATCCACACGGTGATGCTCGAGCAGTCGGTCCTGGGCTGGAAGGAATTCGAGCTCGAGGTGATGCGCGACAAGATGGACAACGTCGTCATCATCTGCTCCATCGAGAACATCGACGCCATGGGGGTCCACACGGGCGATTCCATCACCGTGGCTCCCGCCCAGACGCTCACGGACCGCGAGTACCAGGCCATGCGGGACGCCGCCATCGCCATCCTGCGGGAAATCGGCGTCGAAACGGGGGGCTCCAATGTCCAGTTCGCCATCAACCCGGCCGACGGCGAGATGGTGGTGATCGAAATGAATCCGAGGGTTTCCCGGTCCTCGGCGCTGGCTTCCAAGGCCACGGGGTTTCCCATCGCCAAGATCGCAGCCAAGCTCGCCGTGGGGTATTCGTTGGATGAAATCGCCAACGACATCACGCGCGAGACGAAGGCATCCTTTGAACCCACCATCGACTACTGCGTGGTGAAGGCCCCGCGGTTCACCTTCGAAAAGTTCCCCAAGACCGAGGACATCCTGACGACCGCGATGAAATCCGTCGGGGAGACCATGGCCATCGGGCGTACTTTCAAGGAAGCGCTGCAAAAAGCCATGCGCTCCCTGGAAATCGGGCGCTTCGGCTACGTCGACCCGCCCGCGGAGCCCTCAGCGGAATACCTGGAGGCGCTCCGGCAGGGTCTGCGGAAGCCCAACTCCAGGCGGTTGTTTCAGATCGGTGAGGCCTTCAAACTCGGCTTTTCCATCGACGAGGTGCACCGACTGACCTATATCGATCCCTGGTTCCTGCACCACATGCGGGAGATCATCTTGATGGAGCGGTCCATCACCGATCTTCCGGCCGGACAGTCGATCCTGGAGGACCCCGAAAAGCTTCGACTGGCCAAGTCCTGGGGCTTTTCGGACGTGCGCCTGGGCCAGCTCACGGGCACCGACGAGGAGACCGTCCGACAGAAGCGAATCCAGCACGGCATCCGCCCCGTTTACAAGCTCGTGGACACCTGCGCTGCCGAATTCGAGGCCTACACGCCCTACTACTACTCCACGTACGAAACCGAGGACGAAGCACGCCCCTCGAACAGGGACAAAGTGGTGATCCTGGGCGGAGGTCCCAACCGCATCGGCCAGGGCATCGAATTCGACTACTGCTGCGTGCACGCCTCCTTTTCCCTGCGGGAGGAAGGGGTCGAGTCGATCATGGTCAACTCGAACCCCGAAACGGTCTCCACGGATTACGACACCTCCGATAAGCTGTACTTCGAGCCGCTCACCCGCGAGGACGTGCTGCACATCCTCGAGACGGAAAAACCTCTGGGCATGATCGTCCAGTTCGGCGGCCAGACGCCCCTCAACCTGGCGGTCCCGCTGGAGAAGGCCGGCGGGAAGATCCTAGGGACCTCCCCGGACGCTATCGACCTGGCCGAAGACCGCGAGCGCTTCCAGCAGCTCCTGCAAAAGCTCGGTCTCAAGCAGCCCCGCAACGCCACAGCGTTCACGGTGGACGAGGCGATCGAGGCGGCCCGGACTATCGGCTATCCGGTCGTGGTCCGCCCGTCGTATGTGCTGGGCGGCCGCGCCATGGAGATCGTTTACGACGACGCAATGCTGCGGCGGTTCATGGAGACGGCCGTCCATGTGTCGCCGGGCCATCCGATCCTGATTGACCAATTCCTCGAGGATGCCATCGAACTGGATGTCGATGCCATCAGCGACGGGACGATCACCGTGGTGGGCGGGATCATGGAGCACATCGAGGCGGCCGGCATCCATTCGGGTGACAGCGCGTGCGTACTCCCCCCCATCAGTGTCTCGAAGGAGACGCAGGAAGAGATCCGCAGCCAGACGCGACTCCTGGCCGCGGAGCTGGGCGTGGTCGGCCTCATGAACATCCAGTACGCGATCCAAAAGGGCGAGATCTATCTCCTCGAGGTCAATCCGAGGGCATCCCGGACCATTCCGTTCGTGAGCAAGGCGATCGGGGTGCCCTTGGCAAAACTGGCGACCAAGGTTATGCTCGGAAAGTCCTTGCGGGAACTGGGGTTTGTGAAAGAAATCGAGCCGCGCCATCTTTCCGTCAAGGAATCGGTTTTCCCCTTCTCACGATTTCCCGGGGTGGACATCCTGCTGGGCCCCGAAATGAAATCCACCGGCGAAGTGATGGGGATCAGCTCGGATTTCGGCATGGCGTTCGCCAAGGGTCAGATGGCATCCGGCTTTAAGCTCCCCACGTCTGGAACGGTTTTCATCAGTGTCCGGGACCATGACAAGCCGGGGGTCCTTCCAGCCGCCAGGCGTTTTCAGGAGTTGGGATTTAACTTGATCGCCACGGCGGGGACGGCTCAGTACCTGCGTCAACACGGACTCTCCGTGGAAACGGTTCACAAGCTGTCCGAGGGCCGGCCGAACGTGGTGGACCACATCAAGAACGGCAAGATCCAGCTGGTGATCAACACGAGCCTGGGCAAGAAGACCTCGTCGGATGCTTATGAAATCCGCCGCACGACCCTCGCCTACAACATCGTTTACACGACCACCGTGGCGGGGGCGCGGGCCCTGGCCGAAGCGGTGGCGGCGTTGCAGCGGGGCGACTGGGACGTGAAAACCCTTCAGGAATACCACCGAGAAAGCATCGAGAGTTAGTCCATGTGCGGCATTTTTGGGGTTTACGGTCATCCGGACGCAGCCAAGCTGACCTATTTTGGTCTCTACGCCCTCCAACATCGGGGACAGGAAAGTGCAGGCATCGCCGTCTCGGATGGATGCCAGGTCCGTGAATACAAACACATGGGCCTGGTGTACGAGGTCTTCAAGGAAGAGACGCTCAAGGCCCTTCGAGGCGATCTGGCCATCGGCCACGTGCGCTACTCGACCACCGGCTCCTCCCTGCTGGTCAACGCGCAGCCTTTCGTCGTGTTTCTCAACAACGAACACTACGGCATCTGCCACAACGGCAATCTGGTCAATGCCCTCAAGCTCCGGCGGGAGCTTGAAGCGCAGGGGTCCATCTTCCAGACCACCATGGACACGGAAATCGTGCTGCACCTGATGGCTCGGGAGCTCAAGCACGGACTGGAGGAAGCCCTCGTGCGGGCGCTTCGGCAGGTCGAAGGGGCCTATTCGTTCGTCCTGTGCACCAAGGACAAGCTCATCGGCATCCGGGACCCGCGCGGGTACCGCCCCCTGTGCCTGGGGGAGCTCAACGGCAGTTACGTGCTGGCGTCCGAAACCTGCGCCTTGGATCTCATCGAGGCGACCTACGTCCGCGACATCGCCCCTGGTGAAATCCTCATCATCGACCGGCACGGTCTGCGTTCCATGTATCCCTTCGCCCAAGTGCGCCCGGCTCAGTGCATTTTCGAGTTCATCTATTTCGCGCGCCCGGACAGCAGCATCTTCGGCCAGAATGTCTACTTGTGCCGCAAGCGCCTGGGCCACATCCTGGCCCGTGAAAACGCGATCGAAGCCGATCTGGTCATGCCCTTCCCGGATTCGGGAAACTACGCCGCCCTCGGCTATGCCGAAGCCTCCCGGATCCCGCTCGAAATGGGCGTCATCCGGAATCACTACGTCGGGCGCACCTTCATTCAGCCGAGCCAGGCTATGCGGGATTTCGGAGTGCGCATCAAGCTCAACCCCGTCCGGGAGCTGCTCACCGGCAAGCGGGTCGTGTTGGTGGAGGATTCCATCATTCGCGGCACCACGACGCGCACACGCATCAAGACCCTGCGCGACGCGGGGGCCCGGGAGATCCACATGCTGGTCAGCTGCCCGCCCCATCGCTTTCCATGTCCCTACGGCATCGACTTTTCCACCAAGGGGGAGCTCATCGCCGCTTCGCACACGGTGGACGAAATCCGCGATTTCATTGGACTGGATTCCCTCCACTATCTCAGCCTGGAGGGGCTCCTGGAGGGCGCCGACAAAGCGATCGACGGACATCCGTTCTGCCTGGCGTGCTTTACCGGCGAGTACGCCGTCCCATTCGGCGAGCCCGTGCGGAAGCACTGCTTCGAGGGGGAGGAGTGAGCATGGAGGGGTCCCCGAGGTCGCGCTACAGTCCTTCGCAGATCATTGAAATCGCCCAGGACGTTCTGCGCACGGAAGCGGAAGGGCTGCTGCACTTGACCGAGAATGTCGGCACGCCTTTCGCCACGGCGGTGCAATGGATTTTTGGGTCGCCGGGCCGCGCCATCGTGACGGGCATCGGCAAGTCTGGACTCGTGGGACGCAAGATCGTGGCGACCCTCAGCAGCACGGGCACGCCGTCGTTTTTCCTGCATCCGGTTGAAGCCATGCACGGGGATCTCGGGATGGTCCGGGGGGAGGACATCGTGCTGGCCCTCTCCAACAGTGGGGAGACCGATGAGCTGAATTGCATCCTTCCGAGTCTTCGGTCCCTGGGAACGCGGATCATCGCCTTCACGGGCAACGTGGCGTCCACCCTGGCCCAGCACAGCGACCTGTCGATTTACACGGGCGTTCCCCGGGAGGCCTGTCCCCTGGGGCTGGCGCCTACGGCGAGCACCACCGCCATGCTGGCCATGGGCGATGCCCTGGCGGTGGCCTTGCTCAAGCTGAGGGATTTTAAGGCCCGGGACTTCAAACGGTATCATCCCGGAGGACAGTTGGGGGAACGGCTCCTGGTTCCACTCTTCGAAGTGATGCGACAGGGAAGTGCTATTCCCCGTGTGCGTCCGGAAACACCGGTCCCCGAGGCCCTCGAGGAAATGAGCCGCAAGGGAATGGGGGCGACGCTCGTGGTGGGGGAAGACGACACCGTCCAGGGGATCTTTACGGATGGTGACCTGCGCCGAGCCCTGAACCGGCACCTGGATGTACGCGACAAGGAGGTGTGTCAGGTGATGACGCCCCGTCCCCGGTCGATCGGTGCGGACCTGTCGGTGGCCGAGGCGCTGGAAGTGATGGAACGCCACCAGATCACGGTCCTTCCTGTCAACAACGCTTCCGGGAGCCTGGTCGGGATCCTGCACTTGCACGACCTGCTCGGCAAAGGCAAGATCCGGTTCACCCGCTGATCCCGTCATCCGGCCGCGACCGGTTCACCGACAGCACATCGACGCATGTACAACCAACTGCTTTACTACCTGGCCGCCCTGCTCATCCTCACCCTGCAGCAGCCCGGGCCCAAAGCCGCGCTGGGACCCATGACGACCCTGGGACTCTGGATCGGCCTCGTGCTCGTCCATTTCGTGATGGCCGGCCGACTCCACCGGCGCCTGGAGCTCGCCCTGATTCGCGGCGAATCCACCGCTTGGATCAGCCGGCGCACCCACCGACTGCAGCTTCAGCTCTCCCTCCTGGCCCTCGGCATGGTGGGAATCGAAGTCTTTGTCCTCAACATCAAATTCTATCTCAACGCGATCCCGGGGTTCTCCCAGTCCCTCACCCTCCCCGGCGCGGCAGGGCTGTTGCTCTACCTGCTGCACCAAACCATCAACTGGTATTGGGGTTATCCTCTCTACCGCATCCTCCATCAGTCGAAACTGGATCGGGCCGCCTTCATTCGAGGCCACCTGTCCTTCAACGGGGCGCTTCTGATTCCCTGGCTCCTCATCTCCCTCCTCTCGGACCTGCTGGATCGTCTGGATCACATCGCGTTTCTCAGGACAGTCCTCGGGGAATACCTCTCGTTTGCGCTCAGTCTTGCGCTGTTCATCCTGTTCGCCCCCTGGCTCATGGTGCGTCTGTGGCGCTGTGAGCCCCTGCCGGTGGGCGAGCCGAGAGCAAC
Organism: uncultured Syntrophobacteraceae bacterium; assembly: GCA_964527905.1. Taxonomy (GTDB): domain Bacteria; phylum Desulfobacterota; class Syntrophobacteria; order Syntrophobacterales; family Syntrophobacteraceae; genus CALBZH01. Next base: position 1,420 of record CAZGQL010000171.1, on the reverse strand, counting down.
GCTCGAGCGGTTCTGCGCCGCACAGCGGTTCTCCCTCGGCGATTTCAAGATTTGGCCCCTGTTCGGAGGCGAAACCCTCACCGCGGGGATTGTCGGCGTGCTGCCGCGGTTTCGCTACATCCTCATCACCCGAGGACTCCTCGCCCTGCTCACCCCGGAAGAGCTCAAGGCCGTCGTCGCCCACGAGATGGGGCATGCGAGACGGTTGCATTTGCCTTTTTTTCTGGCCTTCTTCCTGGGTTACACCGCGCTGACCTTCGCCTACAACGACCTGCTCTTGCTGTTTCTCCTCAAACAGGACCTCTTCCTGCACTGGTTCGTGGGGGGGGACGCGAATCACCTCAGCCTGTTTTCGTTGGCCTACAGCCTGCCGGTCCTGTTCGCCTTTCTTCTCTATTTTCGATTCGTTTTCGGCTTTTTCCTCAGAAACAGCGAACGTCAGGCGGACCTGTACGCACTTCAGCTCATTGGCCACCCGTTCACACTGGTGAGCTCCCTGGAAAAGATCGCCCTCTACAGCGGCCAACCCCACGATCTGCCCAACTGGCATCACTTCAGCATCCGTGAGCGCGTGGCATTTCTTCTGGCGTCCTATGAGCGGCCCGGCCTGATCCGCCTGCACAACCGAAAGCTCTACGGGGCTGCCTCCCTAGTGGCGCTCTGCCTGACCTTATTGGTTTGGGGAGGATGGCACCTGAAGCGATCCGACCTGGTCCAGGGATGGGCCCGTCAGATCGGCCTCAAACGGGCCGAACTGCTCCTGCAGACGTCCCCGGACAACCCCCACGTCGAAGCCTCGCTCGGGGGTCTGCTCCTCGATCTCGGACGATACGGAGAAGCGGAAAAGTGGCTTTTGAAGGCCCATGAAGCGCTTCCGGACGACCCCGTCATCTTGAACAACCTTGCCTGGTTTTATGCGACTTCGCCTCCCCCCCATTTCAAACCGGAAGCCGCGCTGGTGCTCGCGCGTGCCGCTGCGGAGAAGGCGCCTGAGGCCTACATCCTGGACACCCTGGCCGAAGCTTACCACGTCAACGGCCGCAATGATGAAGCTCTCCAGGCCATCGATGCGGCCCTCGCCCAGAACCCCGCCAACCGCGACTATTTCCTCAAGCAGAAGGCCAAGATGGAGGAGGCGCTGCGGCGGGAAAGACCCTGAAACGGCGGCCAAGACGACCCGCGAAACGCGTACGTAGGTCGTCGCCGGGTCGTTCCCAAACGATCCCCGAGCGCCTGTGATCCACGCAAATGAACAGCCATTCGAGCCGGCTCTATACACATTGTGGAAGCTGATGGAGACGATGTGCGGTGAAATGCGCGAATCCGCGCGAGGGAATGGCTACGATGATCCAGCCGAACCTCAAAGCTTACATTCCGCACCCGATTGACGGGTCGAGGGGTATTTTTCGCGCCCCCTGGC
>CAZGQL010000170.1:0-9079 GCA_964527905.1 uncultured Syntrophobacteraceae bacterium | reverse complement strand
ATCTTGGCACACTTCATTCTGAAGGTCCAGCATTATGACGTGCGATCGCCCTGGGGCTTGATACTGCTCTGATGGTCATTGTAAATTCTCGACTCAATGACCCAGAGAGGGTCATCCCCTCGAAGGCCGGTTCCGCGGAGCGCAGAACATTGGCCCCTCCATTCAGATAGTACCCGACGCCCCAACCATCCATGTTGGATCTTCCCAGCCTGGCAAAATTCCCGAGTGATCTGTTGGCATAGTAGGAATGATGGCTTGAGAGTAAGAACAGGTCGCATTCATGGAGTCCCTCCGTTACCGGCATAGCGTGCCTCCTGGAAAAGTACAATCAAGTTGAATTCAAGTGTGAACTTGTCCACAGCAGTGGATCAAGATGAGAGTGTTTTGTCTCAAATCCTTCTTGAGCTGTCCTGCGACTTTTAGCTCCAAGCAAATGCCATGCCGAGTTGCCAGTTCTTGATGCAACTTGCTCTTTTTGGTCTTTTGGGGACTTTTGCGATTGTGATATAGGTTCAGCCAACGGTAAATTATCCCGCAAAACTTTGGTACCAAAGTACAAGTCTTCTTGCTTCCTCATAAATTTTATTGTGTAGTGGACCTCATGAGCAGAGTGCTTGTCAGCTGGATAGGTCACACGGATCTCAGGGCTCAGACGGAGCGTGAAAAGATAGGGCTTGGACCTGTCGCCCAGGCTGTTTCCGATCGGCTCTTTGATGAGATTGTGCTTCTCAACAACTATCCCAAGGATCACCTCAGCGATTATTTGACATGGCTCCAGACCAAGACCCGGGCAAAAGTAGTCCTATTTTCAGTCTCCCTTTCGGGTCCAACTGATTTTGGGCAGATTTATGAGTGCGCTGTCGATGTCGTTTCAGAAATACTGAAGAGACATGGGCCTTCAATCGACCTCACCTTCCACCTGAGTCCCGGAACCCCGGCGATGGCGGCCGTGTGGATCATCCTGGCCAAGACAAGGTTCCCGGCGGAGCTCATCGAATCCTCCAAGGAGCACGGCGTCAGGACCGCCTCGGTGCCCTTCGATATTTCCGCGGAGTTCATCCCCGACCTTCTCCGCAAGCCTGACCGTGAACTGGAGCGCCTCAGCGCCGGCTTGCCACCGGAGGCCCCGGAATTCGCCCATATCATTCACCGCAGTGCTGTCATGAAACGGTTGGTCGCCAAAGCCAGAAAGGTTGCCCCGCGTTCGGTCCCTATTCTCATTGAAGGCGAGTCGGGGACCGGAAAGGAGCTTCTGGCAAGGGCCATCCACAACGCCAGCCCAAGGCGCGACAAGCCTTTTATCGCCGTCAACTGTGGTGCGATCCCTTCGGAATTGATCGAGTCGGAGCTCTTTGGGCACGTCAAGGGCGCGTTCACGGGGGCCGACCGGGCCCGCAAGGGATATTTCGCGACTGCCCATCAGGGGACGCTCTTTCTGGACGAAGTTGGGGAACTGCCGCTGCAGGCTCAGGTGAAGTTGCTGCGCACGCTTCAAGAGGGAGAAGTGGTTCCCGTCGGTGCGACCAAACCGACCAAGATCAATGTCCGCGTTATCGCGGCCACCAACCGCACCCTGACCCAGGAAATCACCACCGGAGCGTTTCGAGCTGATCTCTTTTACCGCCTGGCCGTTGCCATCCTCCAGATTCCGCCCCTCCGTGAGCGTCCGGGTGATTTGAGTTTGCTTATAGATGGTCTACTAGCTCAGATCAACCAGGAGAGCGCGGGCGAACCTGGGTACCAGAACAAGATAATTTCTGCATCCGCAAAAAATCTTCTGCTTTCTCACAGGTGGCCCGGCAATGTCCGGGAGTTGCTGAACACCCTTCGTCGTGCGGCCATATGGTCCGAGGGGGCTTCCATCGGCGCCGAAGACATCCGCGATGCTTTGCTCCCGGCTGATACTGCGACCAACCTAGGAATCCTCAAAAGGCCCCTGGACGAGGGATTCAACCTTCAGGCACTCATGAAGTCCGTTGCCGTCCATTACCTTGAGCGCGCAATGAAGGAGGCACACAATAATAAGCGCAAAGCCGCAGAAATGCTCGGCCTATCGAACTACCAGACCCTCACCAACTGGCTGAAGAAATATGGGCTAAGTTCATGATGGTATGGAAATTGATAAACCCGACCGTCTGTCGCGGAAAATCCGGTCTAACCGTCACTCTTGGAGGCAAATGAGCTCAATCGGCCACATAACCTGGGTCACACCCGAACGGTTGGAGCGGAACTGGCTTCCGGAGTATTTCGCGCCGCGCTTTCATCAGCTTGACGAGGCACTGTTGGCGGACCCTGGTAGCTTCGTAAGCTTGTCAGAAATGGTCAGCGTGACGAACGCGCCGAGAAAGCTGCGTGACCTTCCGACCTATATCGTTCGGCGACGAGGGGGCAGCATGGCTATCGAGCAGTTGGGAAGCTCTGAAAAGCTCACTGAAAAGGAGCGTTGGTGGATTCCTTTGCCTGACGAGTGCGTGGTCCTCGATGCGATGGTCTTCGATGGCAAAATCGCGGCCACATTTTGGACCAGCCGTATATTCGGTCGTGACGCAGCCACCACACCGAACAGCTACGTCCTTATTCCGAAAGGGCGCCGCGACGTGGCATGGATCGAGGCAGTGCTTTTCGATCCACTCGTAACGGCACAACTTGAGCGCACGGCCATCGGCGGTCTTCTGCCCCGAATTCACTTGGCTGACCTGCTCGAAGTCAGACTGCCTCGACTCTCTCCTGAGAAGCAGCGTGACACCTCGGAACTGGTGCGCCGGGCTCTGACAAAACGCAGCGAACTGCTCCGACTTTCTGCGGCTGCCAGGAGCCGCAGCGGCTATGGCGGAGGGGAACTCGCCGCTGGAGCTCCCGTGCTCACGGCTGCAACCTTTGAAGAGCGTATGGAGCAATTCGAGCGACTCCTCATCGAGGACCAGCTTGCCGATCAACGCACGGGTTTCTTTGTGCAGGCAGCGCGCGATGATCGTGAATCAGACTTGTTCGTCATTCGGCCGATCGTGGATATCGGTATCGACACCCAAATGGGCCCACTAGACTCGACGCTTCGCTCCGAGGAAGATGAGGATGCCAATAGAGCTTGGCGCCAATGGTATTGGGATTCAGACTCTGGCATCGACTATCAGGTTTTTAACGCTCTTACGGGTGGTCCGGAATTGCCAACGTACCTCCTCCTTCGGTCGATTGCTGATCCACGGGCATTGCCGGTCCCCGTTCCAGGGAGGGTCATGGCACCGGGTTTCGCCGAATTCCGTGCAGCGGTCGAGGCCAGCCGGGATGTCGACTCAGAACTGGACGTCGTTAAAGCTCTCCTTGAGCAAGGCGAGGGACCTCGTGGTGGAGCGAGTGAGATTGGGAGGCTCTGGGAACGCCTGAATCCGGGGACTCCTCCCAATGAGCATGTGATCAGCTGGCTGCGATCCATGTTTCGCCCGGTCCTTGCCATTCGGACTTTGCGGGATAACCGGGTAGCAGGCGCATATCTGTTATTTGGTGCCGACCAGCTCGAAGACCCGAGCGGTGCCACTGCTCATCTCGAGATTCTGGGCGAGCGCCTGATCGCAGTCCTTCGCCAACCCTCGCAAATTGCCCAGGAGGCGGCGCGCAGTGAGTCTTTGCGCCGGCTCTCGTGGGTGATGCACCAGCTTGCGGGTCCATTGACGCGGATCGGAAATGTCGTTGAGGAGCTGATGGGCTTTGCCACTGTGAACCCCAAAATAGCCGCCGCGCTACTACCCGACGACGATCGAGCCAGGATGCGTGCGGAAATGAACAAGCTGCCGTTGGAGGAGTATACGCTGGGTGTACGCCTCATGAAACTCGAAGCGGCCGTCGAGGAAATCCGCCGGCTCCAGTACCTCATCAGGCGCTACAAGAACGCCCAGGGCGAGATCCAAGTGGCTCCTTTTGATCTTCGCGAGCTTCTCGACGAACTCGCTGTCAACGCCCGCGAACTGTTTGCCGACCTGCAAGTGCGTGTCGACTGCGACGAAGGTCTTGTCGTGGTGGCAGACCGCGGGCTCATCCGCACTGCGCTGGCCGAAGTGGTGAACAACGCGTGTCGTGAGTGTCGAATAAGGGGTGTTGCCAACCCGACTCTGGTTCTTGTCGGCATGCAGCAAGGCAACCGGGTACGAATCACCATCGAGGACAATGGGCTTCCCGCGAACATTGAGCTGCTTCCGGATGTTTTTGCTGAGGATGCCAGCACCTATAGGGCGCAAGGGAAGGGAAGCGGATTGGGCCTTGCTATCGTAAAGGAGACATTCCTGCGGCACGGGCACCGTTGCGGCCTCGTTGAAAACACAACAACCGACGGGCTGAGGCGCCCCGGCGTGACATTCTGGGCGGACATCGACATCAAACTTACCCCCGAGGAGGACGATCTTGTTTGAGGATTTCAAGTTCATGGTCATTGAGGACGTTGCTCGGGATCGAGAGGAAGTGCTCAACCAGCTTGCCGACGCTGGTTTTTCTCCACACAATCAGCTCGCCAGCCCGATGACACTTCAGGAAGCCCTCGAGGCCCTCGAGGAGCATGCAGAAGATCTCGATGTTGTCTTTCTGGACTTGAACCTGCCTCGAGACGCAAAGGATTCTCGACCCGAAAAGGGACATGGACGAAAGATCCTGGAGACAATCCACAGGTCATACAATCCACGGCTTGGTATCCGCGTCGTGGTTGTGTCCGGTGAGGACCTGCTCGACGGCTTTTCGGATAAGAACATGTACGATGCGTGGCCTGGGACGCTCGTGAGTATCGCGCAGAAGTCCGCGCTCTCGAAGACGCTTTCGACGAGCTTGAAGCGTCTCCGGAAGGATCCACTCGCTCAGCGCATCCGTCGAATGAATCTCGATGACGTCCTGGAATATTACGAGGGCGTCATCGATGCTATGCAGCCGATCGGTGAGCGTCTCAAGGCGGCTCGAGCGCTGGCTCTGCGCCTGGTGCGAAACGAGGTCGACCATCACATCGGTGCGATTGGGGCGACAAGCGACTACGCAGACGACCTCAACGGCCTCATCAAAAACCACATCGAGTCGCGTTTTGCGCCGGACTCTAATGGAAAACGTTACATCAACATCGGCAGAATACAGAGCCCGGGAGGCTGGGGAGCTTTCTTGTGGCGCGGTGCTACGGTACAGCACCTTTATCTGCTCAACCAGTATCGAAACACTTTTGAGCACCTGCGTGAGCAGCCGTACGAAGGCGGTCCCGACACCGTGTGGGAGATCCCCAGGGACACTATGGATCGTGCACGCTCAGGGCATGCTGCCGCAATGGCCGCCGAGTGCATCGTTCGCGAACTGCTCGATTGGTACCTGCCCTGGCATGAGCAGGTTTACCTCCCGTGGGCAAAGGGTCAGGCATGAAGCGCGAGCTACTCATTAAATACATCTCGGCCAGCCGGACACCCGTGACCACCGTCGCAGCCGCATCGGCCATCGGCCTGGCCGGATCGGCGGAATTGCTTGCGGCGGTGGACTTGCTGCTCAAGTTTTCACCTGAGGTGACGCCATTGTCCGAAGGCTGGGTGGCTTCCGCCGAGACGCGGGAGCGCCGCGTCCTCGGTGCCCTGCGAGCCTACGCAGAGGCTCACCCGGATAAGCGTATCTTCCGCGGAACTGCGGCCCTCGGTCACCTCCCCACGGAGGACCAGATGACCGAGCAGGAGCTCCGGGAGCTGCTTTCCAGAACCGATGAATTCAAGCTTCTTGCAAACGGAATGATCAAGCGAGGATCGTAATGGCAAAGAAGGACAAAGGATACAATTCCAGTGAGGTTCTTAAGGCGGCTCATGTACACCTCACCAAAACGCTGGGTTATGCGGACGTCGGCCCCATTCGCGTCGCCGACCAGGACTGTATCGTCGCGATGGTGGACGAACGGCCGGTAATTCTGGTCTGGGCACCGGAGGAGGAAGGACCGATCAAACCTGCCGATCAGGAATACGCACAGGAGCTCGCCGCCTCCATCGACAACGGGCCCGCAGACTATATCTGGGCTACCAGCACAGGCGCTGCAGATGAGGGATATATTTTCTCCTGGCTTCCAGACCGAGAGTGCCAGGTGAGTGAACTGCCTGCCGCCAAAGCCGCCCCGGGTGGTGAGAAGGGCCGAAAGACTCGTGCGGATGCGGCTGGGTTCAAGCAGCTCCAGTCCGAGTTCGACCGGCTCCACGAGCAGATCTACGCAGCACGTGAGCCCGTGGACAGCTCCAACGACCTCACGGCGCAGCTCTGCAAGTGCATTTTCCTCAAGATGCACATGGAACGCCACCCGGACTTCCGCGCCAATGCCGATGCCCCGCTCCTCATGGAGGTGTTTCAGGAGGAGTACATCACCAGGCATGGCCAGAAGGCGGTAGAGCAGATCAAAAATGCCTTCGTGAGCGCACGCAGCTTGCCCGAGTACAACGTGGTCGACGACCGCGGAAACAGTTTTGAGATTTTCGACCGGGACGACTACATCAAGTTCCGCCGTCCCGAAACCTACGCGGCTATCGCGCGCTTTTTGACCCGTCACCGACTCTCCCAGCCTGAGACCTCCGGTATCGAGGACGATATGGTGGGCCGCGCCTTCGACGTGATGCTGCGCGGCAAGTTTGAGGGGAAAGGCGGGATGGGTGTGTATCTGACGCCCCAGCAGGTGCGGGATGCCATGGTTCAGATGGTCTTCCATGATCTGCTCACGGAAGACCCCGGACTGCTCACCCGCGTCAATCCCAAAACCGGCCGGCCGGAAATCAGGATCTGCGACCCATGCTGTGGCTCGGCGGGTTTCCTGATCACCAGCATGCGGGAAGTGCGCAAGCATGTGAACAAGCTGGTGGGCATGTCCGAGGCGCAACGGGCGAAGCTCCTTCGTGAGATCTTCCACCATGGATTTGAGGGTGCCGACAACGCCTCGAACATGGTCCTGCTGGCGCGCATCAACATGGCGCTGCACGGTGACACCTATCCCCGCGTCTTTCGCGTGTCCAACTCTCTCACAACCGACATTTTCGAACCCGAGACCTTCGATGTCATCCTCACCAATCCACCGTTCAAAAAGGGTGGAATCACGGAGAAGGATCATGGGGACGTTTTGAGGTTCTATCAATCCGCCATCGACGAGCACGGTCGTCTGACCCATGATGGAGCCGGGCTGGCACTTGGCGCTAAGCCTGACGCCAAGGGACGCTGGAAACCGGTCAAGAGCGTCGATCCGGCAGTTCTTTTCATAGACCGTTGTCTCCAGCTTCTCAAACCCGGTGGGCGCCTGCTCATTGTTCTTCCCGACGGGGTCCTCTGCAATAGTGGCGACCGCTATGTTCGCGAATACCTCATGGGCACGAAGGACGAGGCCGCGGGGCAGTTCATTGGCGGCAAGGCCGTGGTCAAAGCGGTCGTGAGCCTGCCTCCGGTGACTTTTCGACTGTCTGGTGCCGGCGCCAAGACCAGTTTCCTCTATCTTCAGAAGAAACGTCCGGGTGACGAGCAGGGCCCGGTGTTCATGGCCGTCGCCGACAGCGTTGGATTTGACGTGAAGCAAAACAAGGAAGTCCTCACCGGAGAAAATGACCTCGTGCGCATCGTCGAAGCCTACAAGGCCGGACCCGGCCAGGACGAGGCAGTGCAATGACGCATCGCGTGGCCAATCCTGCTCCCCCATCCAACCTCGATGCTCTCCAGGCTGATCTGGTCGAGATCGCCCTGGGCGGCACTATCAGGCCGGGACCACCCGTCCGAGCCTGGTTGGAGGCGGTTGGTGTCACGCGGGCTGCAGAGAGGGAAGCGGTTGTGGCCGACGAGGATTGGCTGGCTTGCTCCTTGCCATCACCTTCCGCCGACGACCTGATGGTCCGCACTCTCCTGCGCGACCCGCTTTACAGGCTGCATGTCGACCTCTCATTGGCCGAGGTTGTCGCCGCGGTGGGCTTGTCGGGACGCTGGTCGCGCCTGGAAGACCTTCTTTTTGGTGACCTGGTGGTCCTTGCACCTCGTCTAGCCGCTCTCATCGACCTTGCGAGACGCCAGGATGGGAGTTTGGGAAGGGATTGCTGGCGTCGTCTCGATCCTCTCCCTATGGACACTGCGTCGCATCTGGATGTGCGATGCTGGGGGATGTCTGGACCGCCGGAGGAGCTCTTCCCGGTGCTCCGCACGCGCTACCCGGCCTTTGCCTCCGTACCGGTGTTCATCGGGTTTTCGGATTCTCTTCTCGGAAGCGTCGTTTACGCGACCTCTGCAGGTGAAGCGGTGCGGATTCCAGGCCGGAATGAGGCTGAGCTCCTCCAACTTCTTCAACAGGGTGTGCCCCTGTGGTGGCGGCCTATGGGTGATGGTTGGATCGAGGCAACCTTGAGTGCGCCCTGCCGAACGAGAGGGGCTTCCGAAGGCGTTTCAACCCATGTCCACTCGTGGGGGGTGCCGTTTCACGTGAGAGAAGGCTCAAGGCTCCTGCCCATGCACTCCGGCATTGCCGGGGGGACCTTTTGGGAAATCGCCGAAACGGGGAGCGGTGGATTAGCCTTTGTCGGTGCGATGAGTCGTGATGCCTGGCCTTCGGACCAGGAGGCTGCCCGGCGGGGTCTGCCCTGCAAAGAGCACCTGGAAGACCTCGTGCGCTCACGCCGGACGAGCATGGCCGACTCAGCCGATGAGGCGCTCCGACTGCTTGCGGATCATCCCCTGTACGGATTCTGGATTCAGATCCTTCTTATGGAAGCGCTCGACCGGGAGCTTGGCGAGGAGACGCTGCTCTTTGCTCCGCCGACTCATACCATCGTTGAAGACATAGAAGCCGCGACGCGCGTCTACTATAGACCGCGCCCTTCTGCTGCACTGCAGGCCCGGCCGCTGCTTGAATTGGGGCCGCTCGATATCGTTATGACCCGAGTTGCAGGGGCCGTCAACCTGCGGGCGGTCGGTGCGCTGGGAGATGCCGCCGGCACTTGGGCGATGAGCCTTGCGCTGCTTGCACGGGTTGGCATGGTGCAGACGCGCCATGACCGCTGGGCGCTCTCCGGCTATTCGCTCTACACTCTTTCCCTACACGACGCTCTTCCGATCATCGGAAGAGCGTCGTGTA
>CAZGQL010000169.1:855-9234 GCA_964527905.1 uncultured Syntrophobacteraceae bacterium | reverse complement strand
CAATGGGGCGTGGAGCTGGGCAAGGTGCTGGCCAACCGCATCGTTCCCGAGCTCACCAGTGAAGAGGCGCCTGACCTCAGGCACGACAGCTCCACCAACACCCTGATCCGCCGGTACCGCACCATGCGGGGCCGGCGAGCCCGGTGATCACCTGGAACCGAACGTGAGCGGCGGGGAATCGCAGCGCCACCACGCAGTCCGACAGGTTCCCCGATCGAAGAGACGGTTGAGCCCGGCCACGCGGCAGAGGAAACCCATATGACCTCATGGAAGGTCTTTCCCGATCACCTGAGCTTCGTCACGGGCGCCGCGGAGCTCATCGTCGGCGCCGGCGCCAGGGCCGTCGCCGAGCGCGGCCGGTTTGTCCTCGCGCTCTCCGGGGGGAGCACTCCGAAACCCATTTACGCGCGACTGGCGGGTGGGGACTATCGGGACCGGTTGGATTGGGAGAACGTCCACATTTTCTTTGGCGACGAACGCTGTGTGCCCCCGGACGATCCACGGAGCAACTACCGCATGGTGCGGGAAGCATGGCTCGATCATGCGCCCATTCCCGCTCAAAACATTCACCGCATCCGCGGCGAGGACGACCCGGCCGTCGAGGCGCAGCGCTATGAACGGGAGATCGCCCGGGTGGTCGGCTCCGACGGGCCTCCGGCCTTCGATCTGATCCTCCTGGGAATGGGCGGCGACGGCCATACGGCATCCCTGTTTCCGAGAACGCCCGTCCTGCGGGAGACGGTCCGCTGGGTGGCAGCGCAGTGGGTCGAGGGGATGAGCGCCTGGCGGGTGACGTTCACTGTTCCCCTCCTCAACGCGGCGCGGTGCGTGGCGTTTCTCGTGGAGGGCGGCGGCAAGGCCGAGACCCTGCGCAGCGTGATCGAGGGGCCGCATCAACCCGACGTGTGGCCCGCGCAGTTGATTCAGCCCGTGAGCGGTGACCTGCTTTGGCTGCTGGATGCGGCCGCCGCGGCAAGACTCGGCAGGACCGAACTGTAAAGGACTCATGGTGCATCCAACCCCGACCCCATCGGATCCCCAGGCCCCCTTCAAGGAAGCGGCGGCGAACCATGCGGTGCGGTTCGTCCGGTCGGGGATGAAGGTCGGGCTGGGCACCGGCAGCACGGCCCTCTTTGCCACGCGACGCATCGCGGCATTGCTGCGGACGGGCGATCTGAGGGATATCGTCGCGTTCCCGACCTCCAGGGCCACGGCGGAAGAAGCCCGCAGACTTGGCATTCCCCTGCTCCCCGACGACCTGCCTGAAGACCTCGATGTGACCATCGACGGCGCGGACGAAGTCGACCCCGAGCTGAATGTGATCAAGGGCGGAGGCGGCGCCCTCCTGCGCGAAAAGATCGTCGCTCAGGCGAGCCGTCGCGAGATCATCGTGGTGGATGAGACCAAACCGTCGCCGCGTTTGGGCACGCGCAGCCCCGTTCCCGTCGAGGTGATTCCTTTCGGCTGGCTGGCGCAGGCCCGTTACCTTGAAGCCCTGGGGGCTCAAACCACGATTCGCAGGAACCGCGACGGAACGCCGTTCGTGACGGATTCGGGCCACATGATCCTGGACTGCCGCTTCGGCCCCATCCCGAACGCGCGCGAACTGGCGGCCGCGCTGGATTCGCGTGCGGGCATCGTCGATCACGGCTTGTTCATTGGGCTCGCCACAGATTTGATCATCGCGGGGACGGACGGGGTGCGGCACCTCCGTCGCAAGGATTGACCGAACCCAACGATGGGGGCACCACTCGACTCCGGCCGCAGGCCGGCGCTGAAGACTCTCGATCCATCCATCGTATGGTCCACTTTGTTTCGTACCCATACACGGGACGACATCCTGCTCGCATTTGGAATTCCAGGGAGGATTGCTCATGCAAGAAACCTCACGGTCTCACGCGGGTCGGCTGGCCATCCGCAACTTCAGAATCGCCGCCGACGCCATGCTGCTGCTCGGGCGCTTCAAGATGAACGGGCGGTCCGGCCAGGTCCTGCAGGATGCGCTCAAGACCCTCAGCCCCGAAATTTACGGCACCATGAACAACCCCAGGAGCATTGAACTCAAGGGGCTCGAATACGTCATGGACCGGCTTCCGAAGGGGATCGAAGAATGCAGCCGCTTCGTGATGACTTCCGAGGAAGATTTCGGGGACACCCCATTCGTCATGCTGCAGCCGGCCAAGCGTAGAAGGCTTTCCTACCGCATCAGCGATCAAGAAATGTGCTTTGTGATCACCTGCGGTTTCAGTGAGATCTATGACATTCTGACTCATCTCACCTTCTTGTGCATCGAGGCAAGTAACATTCACAGCAAAATGAAAGACCAGGAAGGGAATGTGACAACTGAATGGAAAGAATTGGAGAAATTTATACACCTTCAGGATAAGGCTGACACAGAGCTTCTAAATCGCGCTATCTGGAACTTGAGTATTATCTTGGGAAGAACTTTTCATGAAACAAAAGAAACATACGAATATTTTGAATCCTGCAGAAAAGAAACCAATCGCTGCAATAGTTTATTTCAGATCATCTATAATCTTGGAAAAGGTGCCGAGCGCGTCGCTGACAAGCAAAGCGATATTGAAATCCAGTTTACCCCTGATCTAAGCCATGTGATCCTCCATCACATCTACGGCAAACGATGGTCCGCCCAGATTAGGAACAAACTGTTGGAGCTGCAGTTGGAGGATCGTCCGCTGCACATCATCAGCTCCAATCCCCACAGCGTTGTGAATCTTCTTTACGGTTACGCGGCCCTCGGGGGAAGCACCGACAGGAAGCCGGCCGGGGACCTGTACGCCTTGGCCCGGGAGCTGCGGCATCGGACCGGTGAGGTGATTGAGTACGCGAAGAAGCACGGGTTCCATGAGCTTCCGGACGCGAGCGGTGCGCATGTGGACTGCCAGATCATCGACACGGCCCGACTGGATTGCGACGCCTTGCACCCTGACGTGCGATTCCGTCGCGATGCGGTCAAGGAGGAGCAGCCGGTCCTGCTCGTCATGGACTATGCCTTCGGGACCCAGGCCTATGAGCTCATCGACGCTTTGTTGAAGCCCGTGTTCAGGGAAGGGAAGGAAAAGAACCTGAACCTTCGGTCCTTTTCGGTTATGGGCAAGGCCGGCACGCTGTGCGGCAAGAAGGGCGACATCATGATCGCCACCGCCCACGTGCTGGAGGGCTCGGCGCATAACTACATGCTGGAAAACGATCTCAAGGCGGAGGATTTCGAGGGCTATTCGGAGGTCTTTGTGGGGCCGATCATCACCGTGCTGGGGACCTCGCTGCAGAACCGGGACGTGCTCGAGACCTTCAAGAGCACCAGCTGGAAGGCCGTGGGCCTGGAGATGGAAGGCGGTCATTACCACCGGGCCATCAACGCGGCCATGATCCGGGGCCACATCGCCCGGGACGTGAAGGTCCGTTATGCTTACTATGCGTCGGACAATCCGCTCATGAGCGGCCAGACCCTCGCGTCGGGGAGCCTTGGCGAGGAGGGCATCAAACCAACCTACCTGATCACGAAGTGCATTTTGGAGAAAATCTTGTGATGGTGGCCCGAACGTCAACGGGGCCGATCAAGAGGACGGCGCTGGGGTCTTGTCGTTGCGCTCCGGCCAGACGCTGTCCCGGAGTGAAAACCAGTCCACCGTCAGCATCAGGGCCTTGAAGAAGCCGAAAACGGTCACAAGGGAAAGAACGAGCAGGAGCACTTCCAGCAGATCTTCCATCTGCCCTCTGGTGCTCGACCAGGAGAGGAATCCCGAAGCCGCCAAGCCACCCAGAAAAACCAGCAGGTACATCCGGATGTCCCGCTTGCACTTTTCCGCGGCAAACTTCCTGGCGTAGACTCCGGCCCAAAGCCCCCAGTCCCGCTCGGGCTCCCGCCCCTCCGCCATCTCGGCCACGGCGGCGGCAAAGGCCCGCGCCGCCCCGGGGTCCGATCCCGAAAGTTTGACCAGGCGGTCCGCCACGGCCGCGGCATTCATCTCCGACTTCACCAGCTCATTCTGCGTCAGGTGGAAGAGCCACAGGAACGCCCGGCTGTTCTCCCCCACCTCCAGCGTGAACGAACCGTGACCCGCTTCGATGACGACCGTCTCCACTCCGCACCATCCTTGTTCAGTGATGATCGACAAAGATCAATTGGCTTGTGTCAAAGCCCAGCTGTGCCGCCTTCGCGACGAGGGCATCCAGAATCGCCCGATCGATGCGCGGACTGCGCGCGAGAATCCACAGATAGGACCTGCTGGGCCCGCAGACCAAGGCGTATTGATAACGGTCCCGGTCGAGCTCCAGGATGATGTAGGAACCATAAAACGGCCCGAAGAAGGAGACCTTCAAATACCCCTCGTCACGACCTCGAGCGAAGTAGGCCTTCCCCTCGGCTTCCTTCCATTTGCCTTCCTTCTCGGAGTAGCCACGGTTGAGCACCCTCACGCCCCCGTCGCTCCTGAGACTGTAGTTGGCCGTGACGCGACTCAATCCGCGCTCGAAGGAATGATCCAACCGGGCGATCTCGTACCAGTCCCCGAGGTACCTTTCGAGGTCGAAGTACCCGACGGGTTTCACCCCCTCCGGGATTCCAACGCATCCGGTCAAACACAACAGCCATGTGAGGACAAACCGCCCCATAAGACGTGCTCCGATTTGATCTCCATCGGTGAAGACCCGTTTCCCTCGAACAGGAGCCACCGTCCGCGGCGACCGGAATTGGGGTGCTGTGGCTGTGGCCCCCGTGTCGCCCCTCTTCAGGCGGGTTGTAACATCCCGTAGGTCTCGGCGCTCAAGAGGGCTCGCCGAGGACTCCGCTGGGAAGGCGATCGTTGCGCTCGAAGCCCTGCCATCTTCACTTATGATGGCATGATACGAGAGAGAAATGTATACAATGGCGAACACCGGCACAAGTTGAATCTCCGTTGCCGGCTCGCTGGGTTGGAGCCCCCTCGTCGACGGGGGATCAACTCCATGCTGAGCCGATGCTCCCTTCTTTCATCAAACCGTGGTATAGGGGAGCCATGGTTGCGCCTGTCCCCGCCCTTTGCACTTCGCGAGAACTGAGTCAACCTACCGCCTTTCCCATGGTGGTGGAGCGGGCATTGAAATTCCGGTTGGGGAGAATGCCACACGCGAGAGCCCCTGCACCTTGACCGGAAGCCGCTCGCGGGACTTTTGAATCGTCGTTTCTCAACGAGCAGGGTCGAAGCCCAGAGGAGGTCATCCATGGAGGCACGTGAGCTCGATTTTTCCATACCCAGACTGGGTGAGTGCCGCATCCCCTCCCCCATGTGCAACGGACATGTCGTTTCCGACACGGACCACGTGCTCTACGACAACAGTCTTCGGGCCCTCGAACCCTATTTGAAGGCGGGAGTCCCACCCCCCTTTCTGGAAAAAGCGGGGCCGAGGGAAAAAATCTACTTCGACCCCTCCAAGCTCAAGTGCGGCATCGTGACGTGCGGCGGCCTCTGTCCCGGGTTGAACGACGTCATTCGCTCCATCGTGATGAGTCTCCACCACCACTACGGGGTCCAAACCGTTTTCGGATTTCCTTACGGATATGAAGGCCTCTCCCCGCGCCATCGTCACGTGCCCCTCGAGCTGACCCCCAAGTCCGTGGCCCTGATCCACCAGCACGGGGGCACGATCCTGGGCTCCTCCCGGGGTCCCCAGGATGTGATCGAGATGGTCGACACCCTCGAGCGGATGAACGTGGGCATCCTCTTCACCATCGGAGGAGACGGGACCCTGCGGGGGGCGCAGGCCATCGCCGAAGAGGTCGGCAATCGGGGACTCAAGATCGCCGTCATCGGCATTCCGAAGACCATCGACAACGACATTTCCTACGTGCAGCGGTCCTTCGGCTTCGAGACGGCCGTCACGGAAGCGGGGCAGGCGATCACCTCGGCCCACACCGAGGCGACCGGGGCCCGAAACGGCGTCGGCCTGGTGAAGCTCATGGGCCGGGAATCGGGCTTCATCGCCGCCTTCGCCGCCCTGGCCTACAACGATGTGAACTACTGCCTGGTGCCCGAAGTCCCCTTCACCCTCGAGGGTTTCCTCAAAGTCCTGGAGGAGCGGCTCGACCGAAAGGGCCATGCCGTCATCGTCGTGGGGGAGGGCGCGGGCCAGGACCTGCTCCAGAACACGCAGGAGCGGGACGCATCGGGAAACGTTCGCTTCGGGGACATCGGCCTGTTCCTCCGCGACCGGATCATTGCCCATTTCAAGGGGCAGAAGAAAGAGCTCAATCTCAAGTACATCGACCCCAGCTACACCATCCGGAGCGTTCCGGCCAACGCCCACGACTCCGCCTACTGCCTCCTTCTCGGGCACAACGCGGTGCACGCGGGCATGTCGGGCCGGACCAACATGCTGGTCGCCGACTGGGGCGGCGAATTCACGCACGTTCCCATTCGACTGGCCGTCTCCCGGCGCAAGAAGATCGACCCCGAAGGACGTCTGTGGAGCACCGTCCTGGCGTCAACGGGCCAACCGGCGGTGATGTGAGTTGAAAATCTGTCTCGGACACAAGGAGGCCCTATGCCTGTCGCGGATTACAAGACGTACTGCAAGATGCTGGATCGGGCGCGGGAAGGCCGTTTTGCCTACCCAGCCATCAACGTGAGCTCCCTCACCACGGCCAACGCCGTCCTGAAGGGCCTCGCCGCCGCTGGAAGCGACGGGATCATCCAGGTCTCGACCGGAGGCGCGGCGTTCGCCTCCGGAACGTCCGTCAAGGACATGGTCCTCGGCGCCATCTCCCTCGCCGAGCACGTGCACCGGGTGGCCGACCGCTACAACGTCATCGTCGCCCTGCACACGGACCATTGCCAGGCACAGGTCCTGGACACGTTTCTCGTCCCCCTGGTGGCGGAAACCGAGCGGCGCCGCAAGGCGGGGCTCCCCAACCTGTTCAACAGCCACATGTTCGACGGGAGCGCCCTGCCCCTCAAAGAGAATCTGGACATCGCCGTCCCGCTGCTCGAGCGCTGTCACCGAAGCGAGCTCATCCTGGAAGTGGAGGCCGGGGTGGTCGGGGGCGAGGAGGACGGGGTCAAGGCCGAGGGGGCCCCGGCGGAAAAACTCTACACCACGCCCGAGGACATGCTGGAAGTCGCCCGGCGTCTCGGGGCGGTCAAGGGAGCGCGGTTTCTCCTGGCCGCCACCTTCGGCAACGTCCACGGAGTCTATAAACCGGGGCACGTGAAGCTCAAACCGACCATTCTGCGGGATGGCCAGGATGCCGTCGAGAAGGCGTACGGGAAGGAGGCCCGGTTCGACCTGGTGTTCCACGGGGGGTCAGGATCACTTCTCGAGGAAATCCACGAGGCCATCGACTATGGCGTCGTCAAGATGAACATCGACACGGACACCCAGTACGCCTTCACGCGCGCCATTGCCGACCACATGTTCCGCAACTACGACGGCGTGCTCAAGGTGGACGGGGAAGTGGGCAACAAGAAGACCTACGATCCCAGGTCCTACCTGGCCCTGGCCGAAGCCTCCATGGCCGAGCGGGTCAAGGCGGCCGTTGTGGCTCTGCGGGCAACCGGCACCAGTCTGTGCGCGACGAAGTAGGTCGAAGGGGACTCCGCATACCGCGACCCGGAGCGCCGGCCCCCTATGTCCATCCTCAAGGTGGCGCGCAGGGGTAAACTTTCGTCCGACCGGGCGGTCCGGGAGCGCTGCCGGGGCATCTAGAAGCTGAAACCGGTCCCGGTCCCGGTCACGCTGGAGTGAGGCATCATGAAAGTCGGCATCGTCGGATGTGGATTCGTGGGCAGCACGACCGCTTATTCGCTCGTGCTCAAGGGCGTGGTGACCGAGCTGGTCCTGGTCGATTTGAATGCCAGGGCGGCCCAGGCACACGCGGAGGACATTCTCCATGCGACCCCCTTCGCGCGGGCGGTGCGGGTCGTCGCCGGGGACTATGCGCTGCTCGACGGGGCCGACGTGGTCATCCTGTGCTGCGGCGTCGGCCAGCGCCCGGGGGAGACCCGGCTGCAGCTCCTCGAACGCAACGCGGCAGTCTTCAAGGCCGTGGTCGGTGAGGTGCTGCGGTACGCGGGGGAGCCGCTCCTGCTGGTGGCCTCCAACCCCGTGGACATCATGACCCACGTGACCATCGCCCTGTCGGGGCTCCCGCCGGGAAAGGTCATCGGGAGCGGCACGATCCTGGACACGGCCCGCTTCCGGGCGCTGCTCGGCGATCATTTGGATGTTTCCCCCAGCTCGATCCACGCCTACGTCCTCGGCGAGCACGGGGATTCCGAAGTCCTGCTCTGGTCGAGCGTCCAGGTGGGCGGGATGCCGATCGAGGATTTCGCCCGTCAGAGGGGAGAGCATCTCACCGAAGAGGTCCAGGCCGCGATCAGC
>CAZGQL010000169.1:0-789 GCA_964527905.1 uncultured Syntrophobacteraceae bacterium | reverse complement strand
GGGACTGGCCCACATCGTTCAGACCATTCGGGACGACGAGCGGCGGATCCTCACCGTGTCGAGCCTGACGGGCGATGTGGATGAATTCAAAGGCACCTGTCTCTCCCTCCCCCGCCTGGTCGGGGCCGGAGGCATCCTGGCGGAGTTCTGCCCGGACCTCTCCGACGCGGAAGACGATGCCCTGAGGCGCAGCGCGGCCATCCTCAAGGAGGCGTTCGACGAGCTGACGCTGGACGTTTGAACGCCAAGGAATGAAGGGAGGTGTGAGCCGCCAGGAGACAGGTCGAGGCGTCCAAGGATGAGCGGCTGTGCAGCCGACTCAAACCGCCGGTTCCCAACGCTGCAGAAAAGGAGTGGGCAATGAGCAGAAACAGCAGGCTGTGGAGAATGATC
Source organism: uncultured Syntrophobacteraceae bacterium (assembly GCA_964527905.1). GTDB lineage: Bacteria > Desulfobacterota > Syntrophobacteria > Syntrophobacterales > Syntrophobacteraceae > CALBZH01. The sequence goes on along the minus strand of CAZGQL010000169.1, from coordinate 396 downwards.
GTTCCCATCATTGCATTCACGGTGCTCACGGGTGCGGCCGACGCCTCGGCGCAGTGCGCGCCCAAGGTGGACAACTTCTACATCTTTGTCGACCAGTCCGGGTCCATGTTCCAACGTTACATCAAGCTGGACATGGTCAAGATCGTTGCCGCGAAAAAACTCATCGAGCAGATGGACACCCTGATCCCCGATCTCGGCTACAAGGGCGGGATCGATCTGTTCGCGGATTTTCAGGAAGTTCTCCCCCCCACGCCTTACAAACCGGGGGGCCTGACGCCCTCTCTGGCGGGCATACGAGACGACCGCAGGATATTTGGCCGGGAGACCCCCATGAAGACCGGCATCCTGGAGCTCGCGGACAAGGCTCTCCTGGATAAAGTGGTTGGGCCGGTCACC
>CAZGQL010000168.1:2731-9358 GCA_964527905.1 uncultured Syntrophobacteraceae bacterium | reverse complement strand
AGCATCCAGCCGTTAGCAGAGCGGCAAGGTGGGTCGAGGGCGTCCGTGGCGCTCGCAATCCCGCCGATGCCGATGACCGGGCAGTTCACGGCCTGAAGGACTTCATGCACGCACCGCAGCGCGATGGGTTTGACGGCCGGTCCCGACAGTCCGCCGACCACGTTGGCGAGCTTGGGCCGGCGCGAAAAAACATCCACGGCCATGGCGGCCACCGTGTTGATGCACGAGAGCATATCGCTTCCCGCGTCCACGGCGGCGCGGGCGATGTCGGCGATGCGCGTGACGTTGGGGGTCAGCTTGGTGATGAGGGGCAGGCGCGTGGCGCGCCGGACGGTTTCGACCACCCGGGCGGCCATCCGCGGGTCCGTCCCGAAAACCATGCCCCCCTGTTTCACGTTGGGGCAGCTGATGTTGATCTCGAGGGCCGCAATGCCCGGGACGGCGTCGAGGCGGGCGGCGAGTTCGGAGTACTCCTCCAGGGTGTTCCCGAAGATGTTCACGACGACGAGGGTGTCCCGGGTGCGCAGATAGGGCATCTTTTCGGCGATGAAAGCTTCGAGGCCGACGTTTTCCAGGCCGATGGCGTTGATGAGGCCGGCCGGGGTCTCCACCAGGCGGGGCGGGGGATTGCCGGCCCGCGGCAGGAGCGAGATCCCCTTCACGACGATGGCCCCGAGCCGGTCCAGGTCGAGAAAATCAGCGTATTCCTGCCCGTAACCGAAGGTCCCCGAAGCTACCATGACGGGATTTTTGAGGCGGAGCGGCCCTAGAGGCACGGATAAGTCGGGGGCGATCCCGGATGCAGTCGAATTCGGTTCCATTGGATGATTCCTGCCGGAAAGATGGGTCCATCCTTGCAAACGTGAACGTAATGGTCGGCTGCGGGGTCGTCCGGATGCACGGCGGGGAGGGCGCAGCCGAGACAGGCGCCGAACCCGCAGGCCATGAGCGATTCGAGGGACAGCTGGCTCGGGACGGACCGCGCCAGGCCCCAGCGGGCCACATGAAACTGCATGGGGAGCGGCCCGCAGGCATAGAGAACGGCCGGATCGAGCCCCTCCCGCTCGACCACCTCGGCCAGAAGCTGGGTCACGAAGCCCCGCCGGCCGAAGGTGCCGTCGTCGGTGCTCCAGTGGACCCGCAGACCCTCCCGTGGGAATGTATCGGGGGAAAGCAACTCTGATCCCGATCGGGCCCCGTAGAAGAGGTGCACCGGTCGCCGCGTGCACACCGGCTCGGTGGATCCGCCGGGCAGCAGACGGTCCAAGAGGGGCAGGAGCGGGGCGATGCCGATGCCCCCCGCCACCAGGACGACATCGCCCGAAGCCGTCGGATCCACTTCAAAGGAATTCCCGAGGGGGCCCACCAAGCTCACGGTCGCCCCGGGGCCCAGTTGAGACAGCAGCCAGGTTCCGCGCCCGACCACCCGGTACAGGAGCTCGATCGTCCCCCGGTTTGGATCGATCCCGTGAAACGAGAACGGGCGCCTGAGGAGCGGATCGTTCCCATCCCGGACCTGGAGCATGACGAACTGGCCCGGGCGTGCGAGCGCCGCGATGCCGGGGGCTTTGAGGCGTATCCGGTGCGTCAGGGACGCCGCCGGCCATTGGCCTTCGATTGGCGCCGTTTCGATGCGCTTTCCCATCGGATCCTGTCGGCTCCTTTGATCCCGTTAATGTTGTCGGCCAAAGCATTGCAGTAGGGCGGAAGTTATCTCCGCCCGAGCTCGATTCAGTTGATTTCTGAAGATCCCTGGCGTTGTCCGAACCCAGGGTCAGGGCTCGGGTCTCGAGCCGTCCCAGGCCAGGACCGCAGCCATGCGCCCCGTGACCTTTTCCGCGCGGTACGAAAAAAAATCCCCGGTCCCGCACCGGGTGCAGCGTCCGGCGACTTCGATGTTTTCTGGGAGGAGCCCCGCCGCCAGGAGCTGGTCGCGGGTGATGGCCCAGAAATCGAAATGAGCGGGGCGCACCTGGTAGGCCCAGAACTCGCGGGGCAGCTCCGATTCGAAGTGAACAAACTCACCGCAGCACGGGCCGAGCGAGGGGCTCACCGCCGCCAGGAGGTCCCTGGGATCGCAACCGAACCGCTCCTGCATGACCCGCACGGTCTTGCCTGCCAGATCCAGCACGCTTCCCCGCCACCCTGAGTGCACGTTGGCGATCACCTCGCGATTCGGGTCCACCAGGAAGATCGCCTGGCAATCGGCCACCTTCACCAGCAGCGCCACGGAGCGCAGGCGTGTCACCAGCGCATCTCCAGGGGGTGCCTGAAAAAACGGGGTGTCGGGAGGGCACGCTTCCAGCATGGCCTCATCCACGAGGGTGACCGTGTCCCCGTGGACCTGCCTCGAAAAAACCAACAGGGGTTCGTGGAGCGCTCGCCGAATGCGCAGGAGGTTTTCCCGGACGGCCTCCGGCGCATCCCCGCAGTTGAAGCCGGCGTTGAGTGTGTTGAAGGGCGCCCTGCTGACGCCGCCATGCCGCGTGTACGCCCCATGAACGAGACCCGGGACGGAGCTCAAATGCGAAAAGGTGATGGCCATCGGTTGGTCCACAAGCGCCTCGATACGGGGAGGTCCACAGAGATCCTGTTGCAGCACGCGCGGTCTTCTGCTTATCCTCATTCCCGGCCGTGGGCAAGCTTTATTGACAACCGCGGGGTATGCCTTACTTTTGGGCCAGATTCCTGGCAGCGGTGCTCCTTTTCACCGCCCGTTTCGAGGTTTATAGTTGAGCAATTCGCACGTCTGGCGTTGATTTGCAGCGCATGCCAGTCTCGATGCAGCACGAACAGAGGAGAACGATTGATGCAGCAGGTGAAAGAGTGCATGATGGTGAGCATGGAATATCACATTCGAACCAAGGGACGGGATGGGGAGGTTTCGGAGCTTCCCAAGCAGTCGTGCCAGTTCGTCTATGGGGTCCATGCCCAGTATCCGTCGGTCGAATCGGCGCTCATCAATAAGAAGGCCGGGGACCGCGTTCAGGTATACATCCCGCCCGAAGAGCTTTTCGGCCACTATGACGAGAGCCTGGTTCGGGAGCTGCCTCGCCAGGATTACAAACAAGCCAGGTTGAAGCCCGGAAAAATGTATCGGGAAATGAAGAAGAAAACCCTGGTCCAGTTCTTGGTCAAAGAGATTCGGGATGACGTCATCGTGGCGGATTTCAACGACCCGCGGTGCGGTACATCGGCTGAATTCGACATCCTCATCACGGACGTTCGCGAGGCTACCAAGTCGGAGATGAAGCCATCCTGCGCCCTTCCACCCCATTGATGCGGAGCGGGACGGGCAAGAGCATATTCAGGCTCCCCCATGGATCGGTGCCGGGAGGGGATCCCGACCCATTTGACGCGGTCGCTGCTTCACCGGGTTGATTTGCTTGTATTTTCCAATACCTCCTATTCCGGCCTTCGGACTTGCATGGTTGACAAAGCCATGGGGTTGTGGTAACCAGTCGCAGCTTTCGGGCGCAAGCCGCCCGTTGCTCCCCCGAAGGGCGACTAGCTCAGTGGAAAGAGCGTTGGTCTCCGGAACCAAAGGTGCCGGGTTCGATCCCCGGGTCGCCCTCCATATCCGATAGGTTCGCGGAGAAACTGGGACGCCCTTCGCCCCGTAGCCGGTCGACCTCGAAGGCAGCCCCACAGGCTGCCGCAGAGTTTGCATGCCCCCTTCCACCGTCATGCCCGCGCAACCTGGAATCCGGTTCGGTCGATGGTTTCTGGGCCCTCGCCTCCGAGGAGGTGACGGGACAGTGGGGCTCTGCAACAGCCCCCCGAGAATGCTTTGACGGCCATCGGGCCTCGGGTTTTCCATGATGAAACGTCGCGGGATTCTAGTCCCTCCTGGGCTGCGCCGGCGGCGACCCTTCCCCCATCATGCAAACCCGTGGCGCATCAGATGAGGCCCGCGGCCCCCTCGGGAATCCAGCACCGGCGGCCGTCCGCCAGTTCGATGTGCAGCCACCCCTTTCGCTCCTCCACCAGCCTAAACTCGGCCCCCGCGTGGAGCGGTTCCTTGAATGTGGGCTCGAACGTCGTGCTGTCCCCTTTTCTCCCGACGATCTCCTGCTCCAGGATCACTCCGAAGCGCTGGGTCGACTGCTCGTGGGCCTCGACCACGAGGGACCCCGCCAGCAGGAGGCTCAGGCCGGCCAGCGAGACGGTGACATGGCGGAGCCACGATTTTTCCAGCAACAGGCACAGGGACGCGAAAACCCAGAGCAGGCCGAAGCAGCCGGCGAAGAGCCAGGCACGGGTCGGGCCGCCCAGATCGTAATGCCAGAAAAAGAGGGTGCGCAGGAGCTGAGCTTCGGGCCTGGGCTCGATCTTGTCGACGGCGCGGCTTCGGGCGTACGCCAGGTTGTGCTGAAGATTGATGTCGTTTGGGATGAACCGCTCGGCCCTTCGGTAGTTGAGGATAGCCCTTCCGATGTCGCCAAGCCGGACGTAGATGTTCCCCAGGTTGTAGAAAAGCCACCCATTTTCGATGCCCCCGTCCCGATGGATCGCCTCAAACGAGAGGGCCGCTTTCTCGAGAAGGGCCCGCGCCCGCTCGGGGTCCGCCCTCAGCAGCTCGTTGGCCTGCCGGAAAGACGACTCGGCTTCCCGGTAGCGGTCCCACAGGGCAGCGCCGTCGAGGGCCCTTGCGTCCATGGGGCCGGCGACCGCGGACCATCCCACCAGAAACACAAGGATGAGGATCTTCACGGGGTTCATGAGCCTCCCTTGATCGTCCGATCCAGCGACGCGATGATCTCGGCGGCTTCCCGCACCAATTCGGGAAACGGCCGGCTCAGGGTCGAGCCGGCGTAGGCGCCCCGCTCGCAGGCATCAAACAAGTGCCTTAGCCGTTCCCACAGCGCGGCATCGATGCCGATCGTTGCCAGCCGCGCCTCGATGTCCGCCAGGGTCATCGCCGCGCCGTTGGTCTTCAGCTTGTCTCCGAAATAGCTCCTGACGGCGTCCAGGAGCTCCGCGTAAGGGGCGTCGCCGGTTCGGTCAGATCGTTCCAAGGCCCGCACCGTCGTCTGGAACCTCGCCAGGGCCTTGCGGGCCCTCAAGCCCTGGGGATCGGCCAGGCGTCGTCGACGCGCCGTCGTGACGATCGCCAGCGCGACGAACGATCCAAACGGCAGCAAGGTCGCGGCGAGCCACAACGGAGTCCGGACGACGCTCGAAATCCTGTGGACGCGACGCTCCAGAACCTCGGGACCCTCGTAGTTGTGCGCGATGCCTTCCGACCAGCTTTCGAGCTCGCTTTTGCGGACACCGGACCCGTCCTGCCGACCCTCCACATCGGCCGAGGTGAGCACCCGCGTGGGTTTCACGACAAGCGGAATGGCCTTCGTGGACACCACCTCGTAGCGCCCCGTTTCGGGGTCAAAGGTCGAAAACGCCAGGGGTGGGATCGCCTTGACGTCGGCGTTCGTGGGCCTAAGCGTCTGTGTGAACCGTTTGGTGCCCCCTTGAATCACCCCCGAAGCCATTTCTTCCGGGACCTTGAAATCCCTCGCGAGCTCGACGGCCCGTGACAGGGGAGGCAGCTCCACGTGATCCAGGACTTCGGGGCCGCGCACGGTGATTTCGAGCGTGATGGGGTCCCCGATGCCGACTTCCGTCGGGCTGGCCGACGCGTCCACCTGGAAACGCCCCACCCACCCCGTGAAGCCGGGCGGTCTTCCCTCCTCCGGGAGCGGAAGCACCGTGAGGGTCACGGGCTCCGAGCGGCTCACGAAGGTCTTGTAGACGCCCTTTCTGCCCAAACTGAAAAAATCGTCGTCGAAGAACGGGTCGAACGGGGTGCGGCGCTGCTGGGAACGGCCGTATCCCACCAGGGCCCTGCAGGACACGGTGGCCTCGGGGACTTGAAGGGTGCCGGGCTTCCGGGCAAACAGGACCTTGCTGAAGGACAGGGTGGTGTACTGCCTTCCGTTGAAGACGCCGGTTCCCTTCTCGGCGACGATCTTAGAACTTCCCGCCTGGATCTGGAAAACCTGCCGCCTGGGGTCGGGGTCCCGCCTCGGATCGACGACGTTGAAGTTGTCATCCTGCAGCAACGGGATGTTGAAGGCGGCGTTTTCGATGTCCTTCCCGATGTACCAGGTGACGGAGAGGAGCACCGGCTCTCCCACGTAGAAGCGCGTCTTGGACATCTTGAGCTCGAGGTGGAAATCGGCGCTGGCCTCAGGCTCGGTCACACGGATGGGGATGGGCTCCGTGCGGAGGACCTTCGACTTGGAAGGATCGAGCGGAACGGCCAGCGCCGGGATCGTGAACGTGCCCACCTTTCCCGCCGTGAGTCGGAACGAATAGACATACCCGAAGGATTCGACCTTGTTCACCTGGCCGTTGATGATGGTGATCGAGGAGCTGTTGTTGCTCTGTCCCCCCAGGTCCTCCACGGTGAAATCCCGCAGGACGGAAAGGTCCGGCGCTTCGGTGCCCGGGGCGATATCGCTTCCTTCAATCCGGATCTGCAGCAGGAAGGGCTCCCCGACGGACACGGTGGTCTTTTCGACGAGGGCCCGAACGGAAGCCGCGTCCCGGGGCGCGGCCGCCCAGGCCGGGTCGCAGCCCGGGGCCAGGAATCCACCGCCAAGGGCGAGACTCCAGGCCACGGCC
>CAZGQL010000168.1:0-2684 GCA_964527905.1 uncultured Syntrophobacteraceae bacterium | reverse complement strand
CGGTCGCTTCGTGTCGCAAGGCATCCCAAGCGCAGCTTCACAAAACAGAGCGCCCATGATCCCGGCGTCACTCCCGCGAAAACGGCCGTCCAGGTTCTTCGGGCGCCACGCGGATCCCTGCCTTCGCGGGGATGAGAGAAGGACTTCGAACACCCATTTGGGTGACGGTGGTCTGAGGGCATACTCCGGGATCCCATCACCAATCCTTCTCCACCGGCTTGATGCCGCCCTGGCGGGTCCGCTGCAGCTGCAGGCGGTTGTCCTTTTCTTCCCGCAGGATGCTCTCGGGCGATTCGCTGAACCGGGCGCCCTCGATCGCGTCGTCCCGTCGGTCCCCCTGTTCCTTGGGAGATTCCCCGGCTTTCGGGTCAGGGGCTTGAGAGCGCTCCGCATGCTGTCGCGCGTCTTCCTTCGATTCCTCGGATGCACGCTCGGCGCCGGATGGTTGCCTCTCATCCGAATCGCCCGCCTGGGAATCTTTCTGCCGTTCGCCATCCCCCTTCGAGGATTTTAAAGCCTCAAGGGCTTCCTGGAGCCGACGCACGGCCTCCTGCTGATCCCCCTGAGCTTCCTCGAGTTCGGTCTTCTCGAGCTTCCCGGACGCGGACCGCTGGGCGTCCATGGCCTTCTCGAGGTTTTCCCGCGCGGGAGTCTTGTCCGGCCCGGCTTTCCCGGGATCATCGGATCCCGGGTGGTCCCCGGATTCGAGCGCCTTCAGCTTGTCCGCGACCTCGCCGGTCTTCTCCCGCGTCTTTTCCTGTTCTTCGGCGAGCTTCCGGGCTTCCCGCTCCGTCGATTCCGGCGGCTCCTGCTCCGCCTTGCGCCGGAGGGCCTGGTTCTGTTCCATTCGGGCCTGCTGTTCCCCGAGGACTTCCTCGATCTCCCGCTGGATCGCTTCCCGTCGTTCCTGCTGCTCCCGGGCCTGCTGCTCGGCCTGTTTCATCCGGTCGGCCAGATCCTTCATGGCAAGCCGGACCATTTCGATGTTTTGGGCGGCCTCCTTGAGACTGGGGTCCTTGCGCAGGGCTTCCTGGTATTGGCGAACGCTCTCGCCCCAGCGGGAGAGGGCTTTCCGAGGGTCGGTCTCCAGCTGCCTGCGGCCGTCGGCGAAGTCCGTGTTCCCCGAGTTGTAGTGCGCCGCGGCCTCCAGGGCAAGGTCCCTCGTCTTCAGCGCCGCGGCCTGGTAGGCCTCGCGCGCCTTGTCGTAGTCTCCCTTCATGAACAGGGCGTTGCCCTGGTTGAAGAGGATTTCCGCCGCGTCGCTTTCCAGGCCCAGCGCCTTCCCATAGGCCTCCAGGGCCTTGTCGTAGTCCCCGGCGGCATAGCTCCGGTTGCCCGACTCCACCAGGTCGCGGGCGGACTCGGCCCCCGCGGCCACAGGCGCCAGGAGCAATGCCGTCAATAGAAGAGGTCCCATCACCGCCTTCATGCCGGTCTATCCGCGGTCCTTTGCACCGTTTCGATCCACGCCCGCTCGAGCCTCTCCCACGACCATCTCCAGCAGAAGCAGCAAGAGCGCCGCCCCCAGAAAGATCTGGAACTTCTCCTCGTAGCGGGTCACCTTCAGGGATTCCAGGGCACGTTTCTCCTGGTCGGCGAGGAGGTCCCGATAGATGGCCCCGAGATCGAAGGCGCCCGTTGCCACGTTCAGGTAGCGCCCCCCGGGAGTGACGTCCACCATTTTTCGCAGCGTGTCGGCGTCGAGGCGGGTCCAGACCTCCTGACCACCGTGGCGCAGGAAGGTGCGCTCGCCCTTTTCGCCCGTGATGGGGATCCGCTGCCCTTCCTTCTCATCCCCGAGGCCGATGGCAATCAGCCGAATGCCCCGCTCCCCGACCTCCCGGGCCGCTTCGACGGGAAAGCTGTCCTGGTCTTCCCCGTCGGTGATGAGTACGATGTCCTTGTAACGCTTCAAGGGGTCCCCATAGACCTCATCGAGGGTCTTGCGCAGGGCGTCCCCGATCAGGGTTCCGCCGCGGCTCACGCTGTCCGGGCCGGTGTCGTCCAGCATGAGCCGGAAGAATCCGTAGTCCTGGGTCAGGGGGCATTTGGCGACCGCCGTGCCGGCAAACGCCACCAGGGCCACGCGATCGCCCTCGAGCTGCTCCACCAGGTCCCGCATGGCCAGCTTGGCCCGCTCGAGCCGATTGGGCTTCAAGTCCTCCGCCATCATGCTCCGCGAAACATCGAGCACGAAGACGATGTCCCGGCCCCTGGTTTCGACCTTCTCGGGCCTCGGGTTCCAGGCGGGTCGGGCCAGCGCCGTGACGATCAGGCACACGGCCGCGAGGACCATCAGGACCTTCCCCCATTCCCTCGGGCGGCTCGCCGACGGGTGGATGCGATCGAGAAGCGCCGCCTCGGCGAAAGTCCGGAGCGCTCGATCCTTTTGGTGAAACCGGAAGGCGGCAAGACCCGCGAGCAGCGGCACAAGCCAGAGCCAATGCAGCATGTCGGGCGCTTCGAAGCGAATCGGGCTCACGGGATTTTCCTCATGATCGTTCCCACCAGGACCTGCTCAAGGACGAGCAGCAACAGCGCGGCCAGGGCGAGCGGCGCAAACCGTTCGGCATAGTCGATGTATCGGATGGATTCGATTTCCGTCCGCTCGAGCTGGTCGATCTTCTTGTAGATCTCGTGGAGCTTTTCGGCCGATTCCGCAAGCCAGAACGCTCCCCCCGTTT
>CAZGQL010000167.1:6536-9416 GCA_964527905.1 uncultured Syntrophobacteraceae bacterium | reverse complement strand
GGGGGCGAGCAGCAGATGCTGGCCATCGGGCATGCCCTCATGAGCCAGCCGAAAATCCTCCTGTTGGACGAACCCAGTCTTGGGCTGGCCCCCCTTCTGGTCAAGGCGATTTTTCAGACGATTCGGGAAATCAACGCGAGCGGCGTGACCGTGCTCCTTGTGGAACAGAACGCCCGGGCCGCCCTGAAACTCGCACACCGCGCCTATGTCATGGAGCTCGGACGCATCGTCATGGAGGGGCCTGGGGCGGACCTCATGGCCAATCCCGAGGTGCAGGCCGCCTATCTGGGGGGAGGGACGGCGACAATGCGCGGCTGACTGCCTCCAACCCAATTCTTCCTCCGAAACAGGTCCTTCCACCCCCCTGCACACCATCCGAGCCTAAAGGGCTGCAGTACTCTGGTCAAGCTCAAGACAAGTCCTTGTGGTGCTCCGACCTCACGCAAACCTCATTGGAAAAAGCTTCTCCTGATTATTGACTTGCATCATCCTGTCTTAAGATGGGTGTGATCCACCATTAGGGTCTGTAAAGGCCGCTGCATTCAAAAAGCTCATGCTCGATAAAGGGTTGAGTCCTGACAAGACTATGATATAGAAGCAAGAGTGTGAGTCTTCTCCCTATTGATGATTTGCCCTGCTCAGGAAGTCTTGACCAGCAACCGCCAAGGATGAGTTGGACAATGGGAAAGAGCTTTCCTCCGTACCCGGCTGCTGTGCTAATATTGTGCACCATTCTTATGGGCTCGTGCACATACACGCTGCAACACGAACAGCGCTTCGATTTAACGGTGCGCGATGCCGAGGACGTAGCCAGGCTTCGGGCGCTGGAATCAGACCTGAAAATAACCCCGGAGAAGGTTAGCTCGAACAGCGATTATAGTGTGATGGAGAACATCCCCGTTCCGAACGTACCGGCCTACCGGATCGGACCCGGAGATGTTTTGGAAATCGTCTATCACATCCGCTACGAAAAGAGTGCCGAAGAGTACCGACTTGAAGTGCAGGACAAGATCAGCATTACGTTCCCGTTTCATCCCCAGTTCAGCTCGACGGTGATGGTTCGGACCGACGGCAAGATCACGGTTCCCCTTGTCGGTGAGGTTGCGGCTGCTTCCAAAACCCCCCGGGAGCTCGCGAGGGAGTTGAACCAAAAATACAGCGCCTACATCAACAATCCCTCGATTACCGTGGCGTTGGAGGAATTCAACACCAAGATCGACGAATTGAAGAAAGCCATCACGACGGCGCCGCGCGGGCAAAGCAAGATCGCTCCCGTCGCACCCGACGGACGCATTGCCTTTCCGATCATCGGGAACCTGCAAGCGGAAGGCCTCACCCTGGCGCAGCTCGAAACCGTCGTCAATCAGAAGTACATGGATTACATCAGAAATCTCCATGCGACCCTCATTCTGCTCGAGATCCACAACGCCAAAGTCTATGTGATAGGGGAAGTCGAAAAGCCCGGCGCCTATGAAATGACCCAGAGGATCCATCTCATCGACGCCATCGCGCTGGCCAACGGTCACAAGAAGAGCGCCCATTTGAAAGAAGTGGTCGTGTTTCGAAACGATGGTCTCGAACGCCCCATCGCGTTCAAGGTGGACCTGGACGCTGTGCTTGAAAAGGGGCTGACTCATCCCAACCTCGTCTTGAGACCGGCGGACATTGTTTATGTTCCAAGGGGTCCCCTCGACAAGTTCAACGACATTGTGGCGAAGGTGTTTACCAAGGGGCTTTACGCGATTTTTCCGTTCCAGACCGTGTTCAACATTGACGTGTTTGCGGGCAACCTGTGACGTTCCTCCTCTCGGGGGGCCATGTCCCCTGTTGCAACGGGAAGACGCCGTTGCGGGGATTATCGAAACCATCCAAGCGGCGGTAATGCATCATGGAAAAGGAAGATCGTTACCTCGAACGTCAGATGCAGAATGCTCTGAGGGATTTCATTTTCATCCTGTTCGACCGATCATCCGTGCTGTTTTGGGTTGTTGGGGGCGTGTTCTTAATCTCGGCACTCGCTGCCGCTTTCCTGCCACCGGTGTACCGTTCTTCGGCCAGTTTCTCCCTGACCATCCCGCAGTCCCTCGACCCCCTCCAGCGGGAGACCTTCTACGACTACAAGAACCGGATGGCGCGCTATATGCTCGATCAGAAGGAACTGATTCTCTCACAGAGGGTTTTGGGCAGGGTGGTTCCGAAGATCTCTCCCGAGGTGAGCGCCGAAGAGTTGCCCAAGGCCATCGAGAAAATGATGGAGCATGTCGAGGTGACGCCGCCAGGGGGCGAAACGTTCGAGGGATCCAACGTGTTCTATGTCAGTGTTCAGGATAGTGATCCCAACCGGGCCCTCGAGATCACGACGGCGATTGCGAGCGCGTATCTGGATGCGTATACGGAGCTGGCCAAGTCCAAGGCGGAGTATTCATACGAATTCTTCAAGCAGCAGGTGGACGCGCTCTACCAGGACATGATGGACAAGGAAAAGAAGCTCAGGGACTACGAGACCAGCCAGGCCCTGGCCCTCGTGGAAATCCTGAACCTCGAATCGGGGAAGACGAACATCGAAGTGGGCGCCAACGCCCTGCTGAGCCAGTCGCTTCGCAAGTATTACGAGATGCAGGAAGAGTTGGCCAGTGTCCGGAACATCATGGACGCGATCGACAAAGAGCTGGCGTCCAAGTCCATTCCCGTGATTCCCGCGGAAATCGACTCCCCCGGCAAGGCGATCACGGCCTATCGGAACAAGGTGGCCCAGCTGCAAATTCAGTTGAATGAGATGCGACCGCAGTTCACCAAAGATTTTGATCCGATGCGGCGGGTGGAAAAGGAGCTGCAGCTCAACGTCAAGTCGCTGCGCGCCGAGATGGAACGCCTGTCCCG
>CAZGQL010000167.1:0-6502 GCA_964527905.1 uncultured Syntrophobacteraceae bacterium | reverse complement strand
GAGGCGAGGATGCGCGAACTGGAGAAGGTGACCGAGCAACTGGAGGCGCAGGTGCGGACGACGGCGCGGCAGAAATCCGAGTACCTGCACCTCAAGCAGGAATACACGCTGGCGAAGGACGCGTACGCTCAAGGGCGGGCGCAGCTCGAACAGGCGCGCATGGCCAGCGCTCTGAACCAGGAAAAACAGTTCCTGACCCTCGTGGACCCTCCACAGCTCCCCGCCCGGCCGTTCAAGCCCAACCGGGTCCTCATTCTTGCCCTGGGTCTGGTGGCGGGGCTGGTCCTGGGAGTGGCTTCGGCCGTCACCCTGGACTACCTGGACCATACGATCAAGAAACCGGCTGACATCGAACGGTATCTCAAACTGCGCTATCTTGGGTCGGTCCCCAAGGTTGGGTGAGGCCATGGTTCCGATACTGCTCGGGGTCATTCTTGTTTCAGCGGCAACCCTTGCGATCGTTGCCCACTTGTCCCTGCGCAGAGGCTCTCCCGAAGGACAGGTCCCTTCTCTTCCGGTCGTGTTCCTCGGACTGTGGCTGATCGCTTCCGCCGTCTGGGGAACCTACTATTATGCCTTCCGGTTGCCCGGCTTCGTGGACCTCTCCGTGGATCGCCTCCTATTCCTGGTGCTGCTCATGATTCTGGCAACCGGCGTGGTTTCAGGAAGAGTCGATGTGCGGGAGACGGGGGCGATCGAAGTGTGGATGGTCCTCTTCTCCGGGGTGTGCGTCGTATCCATGTTGCAGCACGGGTTCCGGGAAGCCATGCCGCAGTTCCCCTCGCCAACGCACGTGTTTCTGAACGGATACTTTCTGCCTTTCGTTGTCTTTGTTTATGCGAAGCATTTTGTGGAGACGGAAACGGACCTCGCCATGATCTTTTCCGCCCTGTTTTATTTCGGGGTCTACCTGTCGGTCATGGCGTTTTTCGAGTTTTTTGATCTGCGGCAGCTGGTGTTTCCCCGTTATATCAACGATCCCAACATCTGGCTGCACCTGGACCGGGCTCGGGGGCCATTCCTGAACTCGGCCTTCAACGGACTGGCATTGAACATCGGTTTCACTTGCGGGGTTTATCTCTTAACCAGGAAATCGGGCTTCGCCACCGTGATTCATCTGGTCCTTTTGCTCGCCTATCTGCCGGCGGTGTTTTTCACGCAGACCCGCTCGGTTTATCTAGGCTTCGTGATCGCGCTCGGAGCGATCCTGATCCTCTACCAGACCCCGACGGTCAAATGGAAGCGCTATGCCTGGCTGGTCGCCACGGTGGTGGTCGCCCTCATCCTCGCTTCGCCGAAAATCCTGTCCCCGGAAAGACGAACGGGGGGAGTCCTCCAGACCCACGAAGTCGAGGTGCGGATGGCCCTGATCAAACGGTCGCTTGCCATGATCGCCGAAAAGCCGTTTTTCGGTGTCGGCCTGGCCCAGTTCATTCCCGAATCCATCAAGCGCTATCGAGGTCGGGTTTCGGTCGTAGGGAGCCACACGGAGCAGACGCAGCACAACCACCTCATCGGGATGGGTGTGGAGCTGGGTCTCGTTGGATTGGGAATCTATCTTGCAATCGTCGTCTCTCTGTTCAGACGCTTGTACCGCCTCACCTTCCATCTCAGTGAGACGGGGTACCCCAGCGTCAATCTGTTGCTCTTTCTTGCCGTGATCCTGACTCTTTACATTGTCACCAATTTTTTCGTGGAACCAGCCTTTTTTGTGTTCGTAAACGCGGTGTTTTTCCTGGTGGGAGGCTTGGTCGACCGGCTCTATCGGGCGCATTGCCTGAGGGCTGCATGAGGTTGGTTATATGTATCAGACATTTTATCATCTAAAATCTGATCCATTCGCAATGCCGCCCAATATGGACAAAATATATTACTCTCGGTCTTTTATTGAGGTAATATATTACTTTAAATATGGATTTAAATCCGATGAATCAGTATTTCTGGTGACTGGAAATTATGGATACGGTAAGACTACTCTTTGTAAAAAGTTAATCAAGAGCTTTAAAAAACACAATAATATTGATTACGTTTATTTTTCAACTCCTAGTTATGATTATGATTCTATCTTAAAAAAGATATCGGCATATTACAGTATAGAGATAGATCCAGATCGAGAGCTTCAAGAATCAGTTTTTGAATATTTTTTTAATCCAGAAAATTGCAAGAAACTTTATTTATTTATTGATGATGCGAATGAACTAGATCTTGCAACATTAAGTAAGTTGCGTTTTCTTGTCGATTTTAATTACAATGGTTTTTATCCATTTCGGCTTATTTTGTTCGCCCATGATTCATTCTTGCAAATTCTTCAGCGGCCCGAGCTGCTCCCTCTAAAGTTGAGGATCCGCAGGCGGACGCAGCTACAACCGTTGAGCGTTGAAGAAACCCTTAAGTACATTCAGTTTCGACTGTCCAAGGTCAGCACGGGAAAAGGGCCGGTTTTCACCGTAGGGGGCGTCTGGAAGATTCACGCCTTCAGTCATGGCAATCCGCGCACCATTCACACCCTCTGTGATGCCTGTTTGATCCTCGGGGCCATGGAGGGTTTGAAGACGCTGGATGCTCCGCTGGTGGGAAGGGCCCTATGCCTTTCGGGTCTCGATGGGTCGACGCCGGAAGGTGAATTCAGGGCGACGATGGAAAGAAAGCCGAAAAGCATCGGTAAGATCGGGGACCATGGGGCTGCGGCATGGAAGCCGCCTGTGGCGTGGCCGAACGGAGAGCAGCGTTTGGCGCGGGTGTCCACCCGGGAGGTGTCGAGGCTGGATCTCGAGCCTTCCAAGTTTTCGAGGAGCCAGGGGCGTGGGCTGAGATTCTTCATCTTGCTGATACTCCTCTCCTTGGCGGCCATGCTGATCACGTCCTTCCTGGATGTCGGGTCCTTCTTCACGCTGCAGTGGTGAGCGCGTGAAGGCAGTTGATTCCGCATGGGGTAAGAAGATGAGCATTTTCGAAGAGGCGTTTAAGAAGACCAAGAAGCAGGTCCTTCAGGAGTCCTCGGGGGCTTCACCGGACAGAAAGGATGCATTGGCCCCGGATCCACCCGGTGCTGCATCCCAGGGGGAGGATACCTCGAGTGCAGCACGGGATGGACAGCAAGCAGCTCCCGCGTGCGGCCCTGCGGATTCGGCCGTCTCTTTTCCCTCCGTTCTCAAGCCGATGCGAGAGCATCTTGACGGGATTTGGGGAAACCTCGTCCTTTGCCAGGGGACGAAGCCCAGAAGCCTGCTCTTTTGTGGCGGGACTCACGGCGAGGGAGTGACCTTCGTATCCTTTCACCTGTCCTTGTTCTTGTCGATCGAGTATGGGATGAGAGTGCTTTACGTGGACACGGGGGTCGAGAAGTCGCAGAAGGGCCGCGACCTTTTCGACCAGTCGGGCCATCCGGGTCTGCTGGCCTACCTGTTAGGAAACCAGGCGGTCGAGTCCTTGATCACCAAGACCGAATACGAGAATCTCTTTGTGATTCCGGCCGGTGGCTCGGAAGCCAGAGGGCGGGCGAGTGGCATCATCGCGAATCAGGAATCCCTGGAGGTGATGTCCAGCTTTTTCGGCCAGATTTTCGATTTGGTCGTCTACGACGGGCTTCCGGCCACCATGTACCCAAGTGTGTTTGGATTCGCGAGATTGGTCGACCAGGTGGTCCTGGTGGGGCGTTATGCCTACTCGAGGCGGGAGGTCCTGAAGCTGGTGGCCGACAAGATGGCCGAAAACGGGATCGCCGTGAGCGGCATGGTCCTCAATGATCGTCAATATCCAGTTCCTACCAGGCTATATCGAACCATATGAAGAAGGCACGGCCCCCATGGTACTCGCTCGCAGGACGATCCTGCATGTCATCGATACCCTCGAGATCGGGGGGGCCCAGAGACTGTTGGTCTTGTATGCCGCCTGGACTCCGGCGGACCGCTATCGGGTGGTCGTGTGTGCCTTGCAGCCTGGGGAAGACTGCGTCGGCGCCTTGGAAGCTTCCGGGGCCAAGGTGATCCGCTTCAATAGAACACGCCCGTCCATCATTTGGTTTCCCCATTTCTTGGGTTACGTCCTTCGAAATGTCCGGGATCTGTGTCGGATCTGTCGGCGTGAGAATGTGGACGTGATCCACTGCCACCTCTCCGACGCGGAGTTTCTCGGCATTCTTGCGGGCCGCTGGTGCGGTGTCCGACGAGTCATCACGACCCTGCACACCGCGGCTTTCCTCCCCTCCCGTTCGCCGCGCGATGTGCGCAATGGGCTTCGAGTGGCCCTGACGAAACGACTGTACAAAAAATGGGTGGACCGGATCGTGGCCGTTTCGGCCGATGCGGCTGAAAATGCGGAGGCCCTCTTTGCATTGGATCCGGGCAAGATCCAGGTGATCCGCAATCGAATCGATGTCCTTGCGTTCCAAGGGCAGCGCCGTTCGGGGCCGTTTCGGACCGGACTCGGGGTGGCCTCCGACGAGGCACTCGTGGTCTGCGTCGCGCGGCTGGTGGAGTGCAAGGGACAGCGGGTGTTGCTGGACGCTTTATCGCGACTGGTGCGGGCCGGCACAAGGGCGAAGCTGTTACTCGTGGGCGATGGGGAGGAGCGGCTTAGACTGGAGCAAAGGAGTCGGGATCTGGGTCTGACGGATCACGTCATCTTTTTGGGAAACCGCGCGGACGTGGCTGATGTGCTTGCCGTCGCTGATGCGTTTGTGCTTCCATCGTTGAGTGAGGCGACCTCATTGGCTCTATTGGAAGCGATGGCGAGCGGGCTCCCCATCGTGGCCACATCGGTTCCCGGCAATGCCGCCGTGATCGAGCACGGCGTCACGGGGCTTCTGGTGCCGCCTGGGGATGATCTTCTATTGGCCCAAGCGATCACATTGCTGCTGCAAGACCCGGAGCGCGCGAGGGAGCTTGGGGAGCAAGCGAAACGGACCGCCCAGGAGCGCTATGACATTCCCCAAAGCATCGATGAGCTCGAGGCGCTCTGGTCCTGAGGGGCGCCATGAGAGCCCCGGATCGCCCCTACGCGTGGCCGTCACGGGGTTTCGCGGCATTCCGGCCACCTGGGGAGGCGTGGAGCATCAGTGCGAGGAGCTCTACACGCGCCTGGCCTCGAGGGGCCATGACATCACGGTGTACGCCCGAAGCGGGTACGTCCCGGCAGGGGTTCGGACGTACCGCGGGGTTCGGATCCAGCGGATCGGGACGATTCAGACTAAGTACACGGAAGCCATTGTCCACACCCTGCTGTCGTTGCTCCACGTGGTTGGAACCAATCCGCGCATTGTTCACATCTATTCCCAGGGCCCTTGCCTGCTGATTCCCCTCTTGAAGCTGCTACGGCCCCGGATTCGGGTGGTCTTTACCTGCGTGGGCCTCGATTGGAAGCGGAAAAAGTGGCCCGGCTGGGCATCGTGGATCATCCGCGTGGGGGAGATTTGCTCGGCGCGTTTTCCCGACCGCCACGTTGTGGTTTCCGGGGAGCTTCGGGACTAGTGCCCCGGGCCGAGGCCATGCACGATGAATTCGACGCTCAACGTGGCCGACGGGCCGGCATTCAAGGTGCAGGACGATCCGCGCATCATCCCTGGAGTCGGGCACTTCCTGCGTCGGACGGGGCTCGATGAGCTGCCGCAGCTTTTCAACGTGCTGCGGGGGGAGATGAGCTTGGGGGGGCCGCGCCCGCCGCTTGCCGAAGAGGTTCAGCAGTATCAGCTTTGGGAACGGCGTCGACTGTCCATGAAGCCGGGACTCACCTGCCTGTGGCAGCTGCAGCCGAACCGGAACCGGATCCCTTTCAAGAAATGGATGGAAATGGACCTGGAATACATCGACAACTGGTCCCTGTGGCTGGATTTGAAGATCCTTGTGAAGACGGTGCGGGCGGTCTTGTTCGGCTGCGGAATGTGACGGCGCATGGGCGACGCTCACGACACGTACCGTCAGATCAGCCGGGCGACCGGGATCATCGTCGGACTGACCCTCGTCGACAAGGTCCTCGCCGTCGTCAAGGAAATGCTGACGGCCCACCGCTTCGGGGTGTCGCAGGCCCTCGACGCCTTCAACATCGCCCTGGCCTTCCCCGGCGTCATCATCCTGTTCCTCACGACGGCTTTCGTTTCCGCCATCGTTCCGCTCTATCTCGAGTGGGGCCAGCAGGCGTCCGTCGACGAGGCCGACCGCAGGGCGCGCGCGCTCTTCCTTGCCCTGGCGCTCTTTTTCGCCGCCTTAACGCTCCTGGGCTACATCGTGTGCCGTC
This sequence comes from uncultured Syntrophobacteraceae bacterium, assembly GCA_964527905.1. Taxonomy (GTDB): domain Bacteria; phylum Desulfobacterota; class Syntrophobacteria; order Syntrophobacterales; family Syntrophobacteraceae; genus CALBZH01. The sequence continues at coordinate 271 of CAZGQL010000167.1, read as the reverse complement.
CTGGGGGTCCTGGGATACGGTTTTGATGCCGGTCAACGCGAATTGGCCGTGGGCCTGGGGCATCTGCTGGTCTTTCTGTTTTTCCTCGACGGAGCCGGGATCCTGCTTCGGGGCCTGCTGCATGCCCGGAAGGATTTTTTCCATCTCCATGTGGGCGCGATCCTGGTCAACGGCACCCTCATTATCGCCCTGCTCGCGGGGAGCACCCTCGGGATCCACGCGCTGGTCTGGGGAACACTCCTGGGAACGGCCTTTCGAACGCTGTTCATGG
>CAZGQL010000166.1:7689-9557 GCA_964527905.1 uncultured Syntrophobacteraceae bacterium | reverse complement strand
AGCTGTTCGCGCGGCTGCGGGAGTTGAACCTCGTGGTGGGGTTCAACATCGCGGGGTTCGACTACAAGGTGCTCCAGGCGTACACCCCGTTCGATCTTTCCACCCTGCCCACCCTGGACCTTCTCCAGGAGGTCCGGCGGAAGCTCGGGTTCCGCCTGAGTCTCGATCACTTGGCCGAGCACACCCTGGGAGCCCAAAAGGAGGGGGACGGGCTCCAGGCCGTGCAGTGGTTCCGTACGGGTCAATGGGAGTCCCTCATCGCCTACTGCCGCAAGGACGTCGTCATCACCCGGGACCTCTTCGAGTACGCTCGCCAAAACGGCTATCTGCTCTATCGGAACAAACAAGGCAAGATCCTGCGCGTCCCGCTGCACTGGGACCTTGATCAGCTCGTGCGACCATGACGGGGAGCCGCTCCGGCAGAAGCTCCTGGGTTGGGCCCCCCGGGACCGGGCGAGGCAATGTTGTTGAGTCAACGTCAGCCCCGCGAAGGCGGAGGTCCAAAGGACCTCATGAGAACTGGGGTCCCCGCCTTTGCTGGAATGACGCTGGCGCGCTAACTCAATAGTATTGACCGGGCGGGGACGGGGATGAAGTTATCGACGCTCCAGCACCGTGCACGGCCAATTGCATTCCTGGCGAGCAGGCAAGGTTTGTGCAGAACTCGCATGGAGCCTGAAACCGTCATTCCCGCGCAGGTGTGAATTCAGTTTTTTCGACGACTTCCAGGCCCACGCCTTGGCGAGAGTGAGGACATCTGAAGGACTTGCAACAGCCCCCCGAGCGCCTGGTTGCCCAAAGCGGTTCATTCGGGGCCGAGTGTGATGCCCTTCACATGGATCCTTGCCATGAACTTAGTGTAGGGAGTTCGAAAAGCCGGCGTCCCGTGGAGGAGGGTTCTTGCCATGAACGACGGATTCAGTATTGGTCCTCCAAGTATTATTTCACCCCGCAGCATTCTATATAGAACCCTTCTTGAAGCTCAATTTTTTTGTTGACTAGGGGTCCGATTCAGAAGATAAGAGCTTAGCGTGGTAAAGATCGATGCTTTTGGATTAGGAATGCAGAGGTTCCAAACTCTATTGTGGAAGGGATGCTTCCGGTTCTCTGGCATGGATCTGGCAAGATGGTCGAGTTCTACCGGGTTTTTGGAGACCGGGCCTGGATTTCGAAGGGGAGATCGGAAAGGGAAGTCAGGCCCTGGCGGGGCGAACCGTATCCAATTGGGGCTGATGCGGTTCATGCGGCGTGAGTTCAACGAAGCGAGTCCCCGTTCCTGTTGTTGGTGGCTCTGGTCACAATTAAAAAAAAGGGGAAGGAAATGAGAAAAAGTCTTTTAGCGGTTTGTCTGGTATTGGCAGCAGTATTTCTCGTCGGGACAACGAATGAGGTGGCCGCCCAACAACCTCGTGTCGTTGCCGGCGAATCGTTTTCTACAAAAACCGGGCCCCTCACCTGTTGGAATGTTCTCGACGAGAATGACCTATTTCCTACAGGCTATCCTTATCTGTACAGGTATTCCAACACCGTTACGATACCCTTAGACCTGTTCGCAGAAATAGCGCTTACGGAAATCGATTTTGGGTTGGCGCTGTTCCCGTTTAACCCCAGGGCCGAATTCAACGCCAATGCTCGGATTCGTGTGTATGGGAACTCCCTCCAACCAGTTGACGTTGATCCTGATACAAACCAGCTCCTCTTTGACGACGTATTCATCCTGGTGGACCCGGTCACCGGAACGGCGGAGCTTCTTGATACCACTTTTGCACCCTTCATGGATGTCACGCTCGGCACCAATTTGACGCCGCCCAAGACCGTGGTGAAGAAAACGGAATTCGTCAAATACACCGATCCCAACGGTAAGGTTG
>CAZGQL010000166.1:0-7643 GCA_964527905.1 uncultured Syntrophobacteraceae bacterium | reverse complement strand
ACGTCAACCTGACCCGGAATAGTCTGATCCTCACCCTCACGGGTCTGCGTTTCCTCAGCCTTCCGGGTCGTGATCCGCTGCTGGACGTCCCCAACGATTTCATGTTCCCCGTTTACTCGACGTTCGATCCTTTCATTTTCGATCCCCTCGATGGCGTGACGCCCATCGGCTTCTTCCCGACCACCGGGCCCCTGGTGTCCTATCCCCAGGTCCTCACCATCAGGATCGACACGCAATACGCGAATATGTTCGACGATCTGGATGACGGCAGCCTGGGAGTCACCAACCACACGTATATTTTCCAGGCCATTCCGTTCGTCCTGAGCGGCAAGCAGACGCTGTCGAGCAAGTCGGTCGAGACCTGTGATTTCGTCGTTTATCCGGTCCAGGGCGCCCAGGTTAAGGGTTCCACGGGGCTGGCGGGTTACGCCTTGCTCCCGATCCTTAACGGCCAATAGGCTGCCCAGGATTGCACTCGCTTTGCCGAGTGAGGCGGCCGCGTCGCATACGGGCTTTCCGATCGGCCAGGCCGGCGCGGCCGCCCTTCAGTACCGAGCTACAGACCATCGACCAGGATCTCTCCAAACCCAATGCGGCGGCGCGGCCTCACCATGGCCGCTCCGCCGCATGTCTTTTGGGACATCATGGTGAGGCCTTCGCCGAATCCTTGGGACGACGACGCAACGGACCCGAGCGGAGTCATGGAGCGTCCAAGGACGACAGGATTCCTCGCCGTGGAACCGTGCCGATCGGACCCTGCTTTTCAGGCTTGACCGGCGAGACGGATTCGGTGTCTCCTCCTGCGCTGACAACAAACGCTCCTTTTTCCACCCAAATGCCTGTGGCAAACCTCGCCTGTAGCTCACCACCGTCATTCCCGCAAAGTCGGCGGTCCAGTTTTTCCACGACTTCTGGGCCCCCCTCTGCACCGGAGGGACGCGATCTGAAGGCTTTGCAACAGTCTCTTAAACAAGAGACATCCAAATCGGGAACACTTGTTGGGACGCGCCTGGCTGAATCGTTGAGGAGCGGTTTCATGGACACTTGTGGAAAGGTGAAAGGGATGACCGGCATGGGAAGGCTGTTGAAGGGATCCGTTGCTTTCGTCTGCGCTTTTGGAGTCCTGGCGCTGGCCGTGGTTGCGATTCCGGAGGCTCTCGCACAGACGACGGGCGGCGTCACGGGTAAGGTCCTGGACGGGACCACGGGAGCCGGGCTGAGCGGCGCGACCGTCAGGGTTTTGAACGCTGGAGGCTCAGCTGTGAAACAAGGGTCGAGCCGCACGGGCGGATCCTATACGCTGACGGGCGTTTCCCCCGGCGACTACACGCTGGAGCTCTCCAAGGCGGGTTACACCACCCATTCGGAACCCATAGCCATCGCGGCAGGGTCCACCGTGAACGCGGGAAACGATTCGCTGTTCAAACTCCCGACGGTGACCCTCAAGATCAACAACGGCGCCGCCTCCACCGGGCAGCTCGCGGTCACCCTCAACCTGACCGTCACCGGCGGACCCACCGAATACTTGGCCAGTGAACGGGATGACTTCTCCGACGCCCAGTGGAAACCTTATGCCGCGGCACCCCCATTTGAACTCACCCCCGGCACCGGCGGCGCCGTCAAGACCGTGTACGTCAAAGTCAGAAACGCCCTCGGCGAGAGCCCTCGTGCAAGCGACACCATCAATCTCGCGCTGCCCACCGTCACCCTGAAGATCAACAACGGGGCTTCTTCGACTCCGCAGCGCGGGGTGATCCTCAACATGAACGCCACGGGCGCCCCTTTTCAGTTTCTGGCCAGCGAGTCGCCCAATTTCGACGGTGCGCTTTGGCAGGACTACAGCCCGGCGGCTCCGTTCGTTCTGAGTGCCGGCACCGGGAGCAAGACCGTCTATGTCAAGGTCCGAAACGCAGTCGGGGAGAGCGCCAAGGCCAACGACGCCATTACGGTGACGCCCCCGTCGGTCACCGTGAAGATCAACAATGGGAACGCAGCCACCGGTCGATTGCTGGTCACCCTGAACCTGACGGCCACGGGATCCCCCACGGATTATATGGCCAGCGAATCGCCCGATTTCGTCGGGGCCGCATGGCAGGCCTTCCAGATTGCTCCCAGCTTCCAGCTGATGCCCGGGACGGGCACCCGGACCGTTCATGTCAAGGTGCGAAACGATGTCGGGGAAAGCGCCAGGGCGAGTGACACCATCACCGTGTCGGCCCCCACGGTGGCCCTCAAGATCAACAACGGGGCCGCGACCACAAGTTTCAGGGAAGTCACCCTGAACATGTCCGCCACCGGCGAGCCGGTGGATTATCTGGTCAGCGAATCGCCTGCGTTCCTGGGTGCCGCCTGGCAAAGTTTCAACCCCGCCCCGAAATTCATCCTCGCGACCCCCGGCAACGGCACCAAGACCGTGTATGTCAAAGTCCGGACCGAAGTCGGGGAAAGCGCCGTTGCCAGTGACACGATCACCCTGGACGAAACGGGCGGTGTGACCGGTAAGCTCCTCGACGGGTCCCCGACGGGAGCAGGTCTGACGGGCGCCACCGTTAAGTGGGGAACCAAGAGCACCACGACGGCCACGGGCGGGACCTTCACCCTGAACGGCATTGACCCCGGACCCCAGACCCTCACGTTTTCCAAAACCGGTTACCTGGATCGCTCCATCCAGGTGAACATCGAGCGCGGTCAGACGGCCAATGCAGGGACCCAATACTTGACGAAGATTCTGAGCTACACGTACACCCCTCTGCTTCCAGCCGGGTGGACGTACGCCGAGGCGTGCGGCCTCAACAACTCCAATCAGGTGGTGGGAATCGGCTTCGATGCCATGGGGAATGGGAAGGCCTTCCTCTATTCCGCCGGGCGGTACACGATTTTGAGCAACTCCCTGTTTGCCGACCTGGCGTTCATTCATCTCAACGACAGCGGGAGAATTCTGGCGGGGGGATACGATGATTTCGGGGAGTATGGCGTCTACCTGTCCGCCGCCCCTTACACGACCCTCACCAAGGTGTGTCCGCCCGGCTGGACCGAAACGGACGCGTTTCTGATCAACAAGAACGGCCAGGTGCTCGGCCACGGGATGAACGTGGACTTGGCTTTCCGAAGTTTCCTGCACTTGGGCGGATCCAGCTACAAGGAGCTCATCCCTGACTCTTGGACGGACGCCTACGCGTACGACCTGAACCACAACGGTCAGGTCGTGGGAACGGGAGTCAACGCCGCCGGAAAGGAGAGCTTCTTCCTGTATTCCGGCGGTTCAAACGGCCAGTACACGGAGCTTTATCCTCCGGGATGGGAAACGGATTCCCGCATCATCCCGCTGCAGATCGCCCTGAACGACCATGGAGCCGTTGCCGGCTTGGGCGTTGCGGACCTCGATTGCACGGATGGCGCAAGGATCTACCTGTACTCGAGCGGCAATTACACCGAACTGGTCCCGCCGTTTTTCTGCCCACCCTCGTTCTTCACGGATCCGGGATCGAAGAGCATCATGATGAGCAACACCGGGGATTTGGTGGCGTACGGCTTCGATGAGGTTGGGATCCTGAGGACCTACCTCTACCGGGGAGGGGATTTCTTCGAGCTGACTCCTCCGGATTTGACCGACGTTTCCGCCGTCAAGATCAATGCCTTGGGCCAGGTCCTCCTGTCTGGATGGGACGTGGATTCCAACGAGCGGTTCTTCGTTTTCTCGGACGGCCAATACGTGGAGGTGTTTCCAACCACTCCAACGACCTGGTTCGCATCGACCGTGACCGATTTCAACGACAAGGGAGCCCTGAGTGGTTTCGGTTCCTACGAAGATGCCCGTTACAACCCCTGGGACAAGGGCTTCCTGGCCGTGCCGAAGTAACGTGAAGCTCTAGCCAGTCCACACCGGGGAGCGTGCGGTGGACCGCACGCTCCCGCTTCAACCCGCTTCGACCCTGGCTTTGTGGCTGAGCCGGATCAACGGTGTACACCTCAAAGGGCTTCTTGAAGCGATGCGTACGGAACCGGATGCCAAGGCAAGTGGGAAAACGCGCGACGCAAATCCCCCCACCCAATCCTTCGCGGGGCACCCGACTGTTCCATCCCATAGGACCTTGAGGCCGGCGCCTTGCTGAGAGGTCCCCCGACGTCGCCGGTGGAAACCCAGTGGAGACACGAACGCCCCTGCGAGAACGCGGGGGCAGCCGTCATGATGCTCTCATTGGTGCCTGGGGCGGGAATCGAACCCGCACGCCCACGAGGGGCAAAGGATTTTAAGTCCTTTGTGTCTACCAGTTCCACCACCCAGGCTCGAGCACATCTGCAGAGGGCTAATATCATAAATATCGGATATGACACAAGGAAAAAGGGTTTATCCTTCCGAGACCTCCGGCCGTTAAAAGGGCCATGGGTGCGAGGCACCCGACACGGTCACCGTCATCGTGTCCCAATACGTGCAAACCTCAACGCCGTACGCCCATGATCGCCAAGGTTCACACCTGCAGTCTGCTCGGAATCGACGCCCTTCTGGTGGAAGTCGAGGTCGCCTTGTCTCCGGGTCTGCCCTATTTCGCCACGGTCGGTCTTCCGGACAACATCGTGCGCGAGAGCAAGGACCGCGTCAAGACGGCCCTGCAGAGCAGCGGATACCCCTTCCCGAGCGAGCGCATCACCGTCAACCTCGCACCGGCTCACCTCAAGAAGGAGGGTGCCGGGTTCGACCTCCCCATTGCCGTCGGGATCCTCGCGGCCGTGGGAATCGTGGATCGAGCGCGGGCCGAAACGTTGATCTTCGTGGGTGAACTGTCCCTCGACGGTCGGGTCAAACCTGTGACGGGCTGCCTCCCCATGGCGATTCAGGCCCAACGGGCCGGCTACGCGAAGATGTTGCTCCCCGCCCAAAACGCGTGTGAGGCGGCGGTCACGGACGGTATCGAGGCGCTCCCGGTGCACCACTTGAGCGACGTGGTCGAGTATCTCCGCGGGAACCGATCCATCGAGGCACAACGGCAGGACACGGCCGCGCTCTGGGCGGGAGCCGACACGGACGAAACTGATTTCGAGGAGGTCAAAGGACAGGAGCTTTCCAAACGGGGCCTCGAGGTGGCGGCCGCCGGCGCTCACAATGTGCTGATGATCGGCCCACCCGGGTCCGGCAAGACCATGCTGGCGCAACGGATCTCCGGCATCTTGCCGCCCCTGAGCTTCGAGGAAGCTCTCGAAACGTCCAAAATCTTCAGCGTGGCCGGTCTGCTCCAGGACCGTCCCCTCATGGTCCGGCGCCCCTTCCGAGCGCCCCATCACACCATTTCGGACGCGGGCCTCATCGGCGGCGGGCAGATCCCTCGCCCCGGGGAGGTCACCCTGGCCCACAATGGGGTCCTTTTCCTGGATGAGTTTCCAGAGTTTCGGCGCAACATTCTGGATCTGCTCCGCCAGCCCCTCGAGGACGGGCAGGTCACCATTGCCCGGGCAGCCATCTCCCTCACGTACCCCGCCCGCTTCATGCTCGTGGCAGCCATGAACCCCTGCCCTTGCGGGTACGCGGGGGACCCCTTTCATGCCTGCGTCTGCTCCACGACACAGGTGCGGCGCTACCGGGGCCGCATCTCCGGTCCCATCCTGGATCGGATCGACCTGCACCTCGAAGTCCCGGCCGTCCGATACGAGGACTTGCGGAGCACCGCCCCCACCGAGTCCTCGGTCGGCATCCGCGAGCGCGTGGTCGCCGCCCGTGAACGGCAGCTCCACCGGTTCCAATCCGACGGCATCTATTCCAATGCCATGATGAAGCCCCGGCACATCAAAAGATACTGTCCCCTGGACGACACCTGCCTGCGACTGCTCGAACAGGCCACGGAGCGCCTCGGGCTGAGCGCCCGCACGTACCACCGCATCCTGAAAGTGGCGCGTACCATCGCCGACCTCGACCACCAGGACCGCATCGCGCCGCACCACCTCCTCGAAGCCATCCAATACCGCTGCCTGGACCGCCGAACCCGGTAGGTGGGAGCAACGCCAACCGATGCTTGCACAGCCATGCGTTTGAAAGCACTGTCCCCCCAGCCGGTTCCCCTCCGTTCCCTTCAAGAAGGAGGATCGACGAACACCATCCGAGGCTGCCCATGCCCTCCCAAAAACCGGACACGGCTTCTGTCCGAAAGCTGGATCGAGAAAGATTAAGACCCTCCATCACCTTCCCAGCCAGCGCCAAAGACTGTCTTCCCCACGAGACTCGATTGGATGTCACCCGGCGAGCTGATGGCTGCCCCTGCGCGCGCGTCGTGCGGGTTCTCTGTGCGCTGCACCGTCTGTAACGAAGCGCGGGCCTAGCCCTCCTTCAAGGTTTAGGATGAGTCGCTACGCCCCCTCGTCGGGAGGCGTCTCCTGACGCTTCTTGACGAAATCATGCATCCGCACGATCTTTCGGCCCGTCTCCGATTCGTCCTGGTCCCGGCGCTTGCGCATGGCATCGATGGATTGGCGCAGCTGCTGGTTGCTTTCCACCAGGCGGTCGATTTCCCGCTCCCGCTCCTTCCACCGCTCCTTGAGGTGAACCGGGTGAAGGTCGATCCCCAGGAGTGAGCCGACGACTTCGATGCAGCGGGCCATGACCAGTTCGTGAGGGGTTTCCAGATAGAAGGGGATGTGGGTCCACAGGCCGATGCAGGAGATCCCGGAGGCTCGCCCCCGATCCATGATCACAGCATGAACGGCGCCTGGCCCTGTGTAGTCGATCCGCGGGCAACCCAGCTCCCGAACCCGGTTGTAGCTCTCGGCATCTTGAATGACGGCCGAGATCACGATTTCGTCGTGAAAAATCCGGTCATAAAGACTGCCCAGCAGGAGGATCTCCCGACAGCCCCACCTCCGCAGCAGGTCCAGCAACTCTCCGGTGAAGCTGCGCCAGTTGAGCCCCGGCTCCGGGCCGTATCCGAGCAGGAAGGGCCTTGACGTGGATGGCCTGGCCAGCAGGAAGCGGATCGCAGGCCATTCCAGGATCTGGATCTGCCCGTGGGCCACCGTGACCATGGGACGCTGCGCCCCCGCGTGCCAGTAACCGTCGAGATCCCAGGTCGCCACCCGATCACACGGGATCAGCTCCCGCAACTCCGCAAGGGTTGCCTCGATGGTCCCCGCGGCATCGGACCAGCCTCCGAAGCCGATGACCGCCCGGTCGACCGTGATGTCTCCCCCGTGCATCTCGATGAGCATGATGGGCCCTCTCCCTTCCTAAACGGCAGTCGCCCTCGGCCCTCCCTCACAGGAACCCGCAACGGACGAGCTGATCCATGATTCCAGGACAGTCGCCCGCCACCCAATCGGCCCCCGCGCGGGCCAGGTCCCCGAGCGTCATCCGCCCGCTGGACACACCGGCCGTCAAGACTCCCGCACGCCTTCCCGTTTCCACGTCCAAGGGATGGTCTCCCACCATCAAGGCCCTCTCGGTGCTGCATGCGAGCCGCTCCAGGGCGCGCAGCAGATGGTCGGGATCGGGCTTGACCCTCGGGACATGATCACGCGCGAGCAGCGCGTCGCAATAGACATCCACGTCCGGAAACACGATTCGCACGGCCGCGTCGCAGTTTCGCGTGATCACCGCCGCACGGATCCCCCGCTCCCAGAGCCCCTCGAGCATGGGGCGCGTGAAGGGGAAGAGTGATCCC
>CAZGQL010000165.1:0-9624 GCA_964527905.1 uncultured Syntrophobacteraceae bacterium | reverse complement strand
CGGCACGCGCTTGTTCACCTGTTCCACCGTGATGTCCACCACCCGCTCGTGCTCCTGGAAAGAAAGGACGGGGGATTCCCCCGTGGTGCCACAAGGGACGATACCGTGCGTTCCATTGCTGATTTGGAATTCGATCAACTCCCGGAGCGTCGCTTCGTCCACCTGCCCGTTTTTGAACGGGGTCACGATTGCCACAAAAGCGCCTTGAAACATGCTGCCCTCCCTATCTCCTCAAGGTTTCATCCCAGAGCTCGCCCTCATAGACCACCTTGGCATCCCCTTCCATGTGGACCTCGGCGAGCTCCCCCTGATCCGGCCCCCCCTCCTGCGTGAAGTGAATGGTCAGAGTCTCCCCGCTGCGGGTGAGTACTTCCACCGGGGAGACAGCCAGTCCGCGTGATGCGGCGACGAGCGCGGCCGCAATGGAGCCCGTGCCGCAGGCAAGGGTTTCATCCTCGACCCCCCGCTCGTAAGTGCGAATTCGCAGATGATGCGCGTCCTCGACGGAAACGAAATTGACGTTTGTGCCGGCCGGTTGAAACCGGGTGTGGGTTCGCAACGACCGACCCCACGTGAGCACGTCCACCTCCTCAAGACTTGATCCGTCGGGCGCGAGCCACACGACGTGGGGGACCCCCGTGTTGATGAAATCCAGCTCGAACGTCCGCCCCGCGGCCTCCACCTGGAGGCCCCTCTCTAAGCCGTGTGGAGGCGTCACGCGGATTTTGACCCGTTCCCCGCTCACGGTTGCCTCGATGACGCCCGCGAGGGTGCGGAACGCCATGCGATCCGTTTGGACGATCCGGTTGAGGTGAGCGAAACGTGCCGCGCAACGGGCGCCGTTGCCGCACATCTCGGCCGAGCTCCCGTCCGCGTTGAAGAAGCTCCACCGGAAATCCACCTCGGGATCGTTTTCGATGACAATCAAGCCGTCGGATCCCACCGACAGCTTCCTCCGACAGGCCAGACGGGCCAGGGTGGCGTAACGCGCCGCATCGATGTGTCCGTCGCGATTGTCGATGAGGATGAAATCATTGCCGCTTCCGGTCATCTTCATGAACCGGATGCGCTCTTCATGCTGGATCATGCTGCAAACCTCTACGCTCCAGACTCCGGAATCGACTCGCCCCGGATCAGGTCCTCGTAAGTTTCCCGCTTGCGAACCACGTGATACCGGTCTTCCCGGACCAGGACTTCCGCGACACGGGGCCGCGAATTGTAGTTGGAGGACATCGTGAATCCGTAGGCGCCGGCGCTCATGACCGCCAGCAGATCGCCCTGCCGCACCATCGGAAGGCCCCGGTCCCTGGCCAGAAAATCGCCCGATTCACAGATGGGGCCGACCACGTCGACGACCTGGGTTTCCCGGCCGTACTTCGTCACGGGAAGGATCTGATGATACGATCCGTACAGACTGGGGCGGAGAAGGTCGTTCATGCCGCCGTCAACGATGACGAAATCCTTGCTGGGAGTCCGTTTGGTGTAGAGCACCTTGGTGAGCAGAATGCCCGCGTTGCCGACGATAACGCGACCGGGCTCGAAAATCAACGTACAGGACAGTCCCTTGAGTTCGTCCAGGATGGCCTGAGCGTATTCGTGGGGATGTGGTGGGGCTTCCTGATCGTAGACGATTCCCAGCCCCCCGCCCAAGTCCAGGTACTGGATAGGGATCCCAAGGTCCTCTAACCTAGAGATGAGCGTCCTCAGGCGCCTGAGCGCATCGACGAACGGGGAGATCTCCGTGAGCTGGCTTCCAATATGGCAGCTCACTCCCTTCACGTCCACATGATCCATGGTCCGTGCCTGCTCATAGGATCTCACCGCGTGATCGATGTCGACGCCGAACTTGTTCTTCTTCAAACCCGTGGAAATGTACGGGTGCGTTTTGGGGTCGACATCCGGATTCACGCGCAGCGCAATGCCGGCTCGACGACCTAAATGTCCGGCCCGCGCATTGATGGCCTCGAGTTCCTGAGTCGACTCGATGTTGAACATCAAGATATCTTCCCGGAGGGCGAAATCGATCTCCTCGGTGGTCTTTCCCACGCCGGAATAAACGATTCGGCTGGCGGGAATCCCTGCCTTGCGCGCTCGGTACAGCTCGCCGCCCGAAACGATGTCGACCCCACCGCCGAGGGAGCCGAAGAGATTGAGCAGGGCGAGATTCGAATTGGCCTTGACCGCGAAACAGGTCAGGTGGGGCACCGAGCTGAACGCGGAATCAAAGACCGTGAAGTGGTGCTTGAGCGTTGCGTGGCTGTAAACGTAACAGGGTGTGCCGACCTCGTCCGCCAGCTTGTGCAGGGGGATTTTCTCGCAATGGAGCTCTTCGTTTTCGTACCGAAAGTAGTGCATGGCAGTGTCTCTCCACAGGGGCAATCCTCGGCAACGGGCACGGGGTGGGTCGTCATGGCGCCCACGGAATCCGCAACCGAGGACCTGCCTCCCTATCATTCGATCATGAGACTTCTGATTTCAACCCACTTGGAGAGCAGACCCTCTTTTTGGTCCGGTTGTTCGTTGACCGCCGAGACCGCGTAGGCGTACACCACATTGCGTTTGACGGAACGATCGAGGTAGGGGGCCTTCTCTACCGGCGTCGCGGTCAGACGGGTGATTTCCTTGCCTTCGCGCCTGTAGACATGATACCCGCCTGTCTTCCCTTCACTTTCCATCCACTGGACCTCGATTCCTCCCTTGCCGGGGATGGCCCAGACGGATTTAGGGGGCGGAGGAGGCACAGATCCGGGGGCCTTGGCCTGAGAGAACACGACGGGTTCCCCGCTCACCACCGTTCCCTCGAATACGACCATCGGCGTGACGCGATAGTCGTAGCTCAGGCTCGAAGCGATGCTCTTGTCCAGGAAGTTGTCCGCCTTGATCGGAACCGTCGAGAGCTTTTCCCAAGAACCGTTGGGCGGCCTCCGCTCGATGGTGTATTGCAGGTCGCCTTGGAGGGGCTCTCCCTGAACGTCCCTGCTGGGGGACTTCCATTGGAGCATGATCCCCTGCGGCACGGTATTGACTTGAAAGTCCTTGAGGGGGGCCGGGGCAGTCACGACCTTCACCAGGACCGGGTTGGACCGCGCAAGCTCGCGCTCTCTCTTGCCGACGAGAGTGACGTAGTAGCGGTAGGCGTGGTTCTTGACGGTCTGGGTATCAAGCCAGATCAAGGTGTTGCCTTCGAGTCGGGCCGGCTCGGGTGCCGTCAACTCCAGTCGAATGGGATCCTGCTGCTCGACGGGCGGACAATCGGGGCAGTCGCGATTCTCCCACTTGATCTGAGCCTTGTAGAGCCTGAAATGATGGTCCGAGCGCTTCTCCCCCGCTCGCACGCTTTCGGGAATCGACCAGCTCAACTCGACCCCTTTGGGGGTCACACGGGCGCGAATGTCACCGATATCGGGTTTGACCAACTGGGACAGGGGTCTGGGATAGGTCTTTTTGCCGCATCCGCTCAACAACGGCACCGTTGCGAGAAGCAATATCACCACCGCCAGGCCTCTTCTCGCAAGCGTTCCCAATCGCACGTCTCGTTCGCCACGCTTCATTATCGGCATCCTCCAGGGCTTTCGGCGCGCTCGCCTGAAGCAAGGGTGCCGAAAGCTCGGTTAGAGGGTATTCGAATCCGATCCAGCCGATCGGCCGGACATGCCTTTCGGGGCTGGGGGTTCCGCCGCGGTGTGCCGCGGAAGGCGCTGGGATCGCAGGGATCTTCCCGCCCCGGTATGGCTTCCTGAATGCGCTTCGCCTCAGAATCTCAAAGCCGCGCGTTTTTGTCCGAGCTCTTCCCGGGCCATGGCGATCGCTTCCCGCACGCGGGGGGTTGCCGTTCCCCCGTGGGACAGTCTCTGGTCCACGGCGTGCCTCAGGTCGAGGAGATGGAACGCATCCGCATCGAAGGCTTTGGAGGCCGCGCGGAATTCTTCCAGCGTACAGTCCTGAAAATCCTTCCCATGTTCGATGCAGTGTTGAACGATTTGTCCCACCGCATGGTGGGCCTTCCGGAAGGGGATGCCCTTGCGGACCAGGTAATCCGCAAGCTCCGTGGCCAGAATGAATCCGGTGCGGGCAGCTTCGTTCATTCGCGTCCCGTCGAACCGGATTTCCGGAAGGAGTCGCCCAAGGAGCCGAAGGGTACTCAGGAGCGTGTCCACCGTGTCGAACACGGGCTCCTTATCTTCCTGCAGGTCCCGGTTGTACGCCAGAGGAAGTCCCTTGACGAGGGTCAGCAGCGAGACCAGGTTGCCGAACACCCGAGCGGTCTTGCCCCGCATGAGCTCGGGAACGTCGGGATTCTTCTTCTGCGGCATGATGCTCGAGCCCGTGCAGAATGCATCGCTGATCTCAATGAACGCGAATTCCGATGTCGACCACAGGATGAGCTCCTCGGCGAGGCGGCTGACATGCATCATGGTGATGGCTGCGGCGGAGCAGTATTCGATCAGATAGTCGCGGTCGCTGACTGCGTCCATGCTGTTGCGCGTCACCTGAGGAAAATTGAGGTAGCGGGCGGTCCGCGTCATGTCGATGGGAAACGAGGTTCCCGCGAGGGCGGCGCTTCCCAGGGGCAGCACGTTCGTGCGCCGCAGGCAGTCCGCGAAACGCTCCTCATCCCGCTTGAACATTTCGTAATAAGCCATCAGGTGGTGGGATAGGAGCACGGGCTGGGCGTGCTGTAAGTGCGTGAAGCCTGGCAGGATCAAGCCCATATTGGCTTGGGAGGCCGAAAGGAGCGCCTCTTGCACGTCGAGCAGCAGCGTCCGAGTCTGGGCGAGCGCTTCCCGCAAGTAGAGGCGCATGTCCAGGCAAATCTGGTCGTTTCGGCTGCGAGCCGTGTGGAGCTTACCGCCCAACTCTCCGATTTTTTGGATCAACCTTTGCTCGATGGCCATGTGGATGTCCTCCTGGGAGGCGTCGAGCGGCAGTTCCCCGCGCTCGATCTCCCTGAGGATCTCGCCGAGACCTTCCACGATCTGGCTGGCCTCATCGTGCGATATGATCTGGCAGTCCGCCAGCATGCGGCAGTGCGCGATGCTCCCCTCGATGTCGAACCGATAGAGGCGGCTGTCGAAGTGGATGGACGCGGTATAGTCTTCCACCTGACGGTTCGTAGGCTGGTCAAAACGACCTTGCCAGGGTTTGTCTGACATGGGCATCTTTTCCTTATCCAAGGCTCTTCTGGACCAGAGCCCCGATACGCAGTCGCAGGGCGTTGAGGCGGATGAATCCGGTTGCGTCGTCCTGCCGATAGACGTCGTCCTCCTCGAAGGTGGCGAAACTGGTCTGATAAAGGGATCGAGCGGAGCGGCGGCCGACGGTCCGGCACGATCCTTTGTACAACTTCAGGCGGGCGGTTCCCCACACGTTTTCCTGGGCCAGGTCCATCACGCTTTGCAGAAGCCTCATTTCCGGAGAATACCAGAAGCCGTTGTAAATCAGGGATGAGTACCGTGGGATCAGGGAATCTCGGATGTGCATGACCTCCCGGTCCATCGTGATGGATTCCACGGCCTGGTGTGCCATCCTGAGCAGGGTGCCGCCCGGGGTTTCGTACACCCCGCGCGATTTCATGCCCACGAACCGGTTTTCGACCAAGTCCACGCGGCCGATCCCGTGACGGCCGCCAATGCGGTTGAGCTCCCGAAGCAGCGTTGCCGGACTCATGCGGCGACCATTCAGGGCCACGGCGTTGCCCGCTTCAAACTCGACCTCGATCACCTCGGGGGTGTCCGGAGCCTCTTCCGGACTGGCCGTCAAGGTGAACATGGCGGGATCCGGCTCCAGCCAGGGGTCTTCCAGGATGCCACCCTCGTAACTGATGTGGAGCAGGTTTCGATCCGAGCTGTACGGCTTTTCCTGGGTGACGGGAACGGGAATCCCATGTTTTCGGGCGAACTCCACGAGCGCGGTCCGCGACCGAAGATCCCATTCCCTCCATGGGGCGACGATTTTCAGCGAAGGATTGAGGGCCGTGTAGGTCAGTTCGAAACGTACCTGGTCGTTGCCCTTGCCCGTGGCCCCGTGGCTGACGGCGTCCGCTCCCTCCTCCTCGGCGATCCGCACCTGATGCTTGGCGATGATTGGGCGCGCGATGGATGTGCCCAGAAGGTACTGCCCCTCGTAGATGGCATTGGCGCGGAACGCCGGAAAAACAAAATCCCGGACGAACTCCTCCCGAAGATCCTCGATGCGCGCCTTGACGGCGCCCGTCGCCAGGGCCTTCGCCTCCAGGCCGTCCAGTTCCTCCTCCTGGCCAAGGTCGGCCGCGAATGCCACCACCTCACACTGATAGGTTTCGATCAGCCACTTGAGAATGACCGAGGTGTCCAACCCCCCGGAATAGGCAAGTACCACTTTGTTGATCTTCATGCGTCTTGAATTCTCCTCATCCATCCTCGCCGGTGCGAGGGCCTTGTTCCGTCCGCCGTCCCCGCGTGGGGTGACCCTCACAACGCCCCCGTCAAGAGTGCCTCGAGTAGAGCCATTTGCAAATGCAGCCGGTTTTCCGACTGGTTGAAGACCACCGATTGGGGTCCTTCCATGACCTCGTCCGTGATTTCCTCCCCACGGTGCGCGGGAAGACAGTGCATGACGATGGCATGCAATGGGGCATGGGAAAGGAGCTCCGCGTTGACCTGGTAAGGCTTGAAAATCTTCTTGCGCGATTCCGATTCGGCTTCCTGCCCCATGCTCGCCCAAACATCCGTGTAAATCACATCGGCGGACCGGACCGCCTCCCTCGGGTCGCTGACCAGTCTGACGTCGGCAATCCCCTGGGACTGAGCGCGTTCGATGATTCTCGGGTCCGGCTGGTAGCCCGGAGGACAAGCCAGGGAAAGGGCGAAGCCCAAACGGGCCGAAGCGTTGATCCAGGAATGCGCCACGTTGTTTCCATCCCCAATCCAGGCGACATGCATGCCGTCGAGGGAGCCCCGCTCTTCCTCGATCGTGACGAGGTCGCTCAAAATCTGGCAGGGGTGGAAGCGGTCGGTAAGCCCGTTGATGACGGGGACCGTGGCAAAACGGGCCAGATCTTCCACGTCGCGTTGGGAATAGGTGCGCACCATGATGGCGTCGACATACCGGGACAGAACGCGTCCCGTGTCCGCCAGGGGTTCGTTTCTCGAAATCTGGGTGTCTCCGGCCGTCATGTAGACGCAGTGGCCGCCCAATCGATACATGGCGACCTCGAAGGAGACACGGGTGCGCGTGGAGGGCTTCACGAAGATCATGCCCAGCACCTTGCCGGCCAGCGACGGTTGCAGAGTCCCCTCGGTCCATGCCGCCTTCATGGCCCTCGCCCGAGCGATCAGCCGTCTGATCTCTTCCGCCGAAACGTCCAGGATGGTCAGAAGATCCCGTTTCATGCCGTCACCTCACTCAAGACGCCATCCAGGATCCCGATGAGCGCGTCGATTTCGGGTTTGCCGATCACCAGGGGTGGCACCAGACGCAGCACGGTGTTGTGCGCGCAATTGATGATGGCTCCGTGCTCCAAGCACCTCTCGACGATGGCCTGCCCCGGGATCGCGAGCTCGGCACCCACCATGAGACCCCGACCTCTCACGTCGACCATGACGGGGTGTCGAGCCTGCAGCCCCCGAAGCGACTCCAACAGGTAAGCTCCAAGCTCCACGACGCGTTGCAGGAACGAGGGCTCAGCGATCAGTTCCAGCACGCGCAGCGCCGCCGCGCTCACCAGCGGAGTCCCGCCGAAGGTGGACGCGTGGGTTCCTGGAACGAAAGCTTGAGCCACTTTGTCGCTCGCCAGCATGGCCCCGATGGGCAACCCGTTGCCCAAAGCCTTGGCCAGCGTCATCACGTCCGGCGTCACATCCTCCTGCTCGTGCGCGAAGAGCGTGCCCGTACGGCCCATCCCCGTCTGGACCTCATCGAAAATCAACAGGAGGTCGTGCCGGTCGCAGAGTTTCCGCAGCGCTTTGAGATACCCTGGGGCCGGGAGGTTGACGCCGCCTTCCCCTTGAATGGGCTCCACCATCACCGCACAGGTCTGCACGGTGATCGCCGCTTCCACGGCATCCACATTGTTGAAACCGACGAACGTGAACCCCTCGACCAGGGGTTCAAACCCCTTGTGCACCTTTTCCTGGCCGGTTGCCGAAAGGGTCGCGAGGGTCCTTCCGTGGAAGGAATCCGTCATCGTGATCACATGAAAACGGCCGGGTCCATACCGATCCCGGCTGTATTTCCGTGCCAGCTTGATGGCCGCTTCATTGGCTTCCGCTCCGCTGTTGCAGAAAAACACCTTATCTGCAAACGAAAGCCGTGTCAATTCCGCCGCCAGCCGGGTCTGGGGAACGGTGTAGAAGAGATTGGACACGTGCACGAGCTGGGAGGCCTGTTCGCACAGGGCCTCGGTCACTTGGGGGTGGCAGTGACCCAGGTTGCACACGGCGATTCCCGACAGGAAGTCGAGATATTCCCTACCGGTGTCATCCCAGACCCGGCAGCCCTCGCCCCGGACCAGGGTGATCGGGAGCCTGGCGTACGTGTTGAAAATGTTGGTTTGGGAAATGCCCTTGAGATCCATCCTGAACAACTCCTGTGGCGGTTTTCAGCGCCGCTTGATGATTTCCGTGCCGACGCCGGTGTCCGTGAACATCTCCAAGAGGATCGAATGGGGCACGCGGCCGTCGATGATGTGGACCTTGCCCACGCCTGCCTGGACCGCGTCGACCGCGCACTGCACCTTGGGGATCATGCCGCCCTTGAGGGTTTCGTCCTGCATGGCGTCGGCGGCCTCGGCGACGGTCATGCTCGAAATGAGGTTTCCCTCTTTGTCCAAGACGCCCGCCACATCGGTCATGAGCAGCAGCTTTTCGGCCCGGAGGGCCCCGGCCACGGCTCCCGCCACCAAGTCCGCATTGATGTTGTAGGTCTCCCCCTGCTTGCCCACGCCGACCGGGGCGATCACCGGAATCATCTGACTCTGCTCGAAGGTCTTCAAAATGTCCACGTTCACCGTGTGCACCTCGCCCACGAGCCCAATGTCGAGGATCTCCGGGGGCTGGTCGTCTCCCTGGTAGCGGAAAACGTGGAGCTTGCGCGCCTGGATCAGCCAGGCATCCTTGCCGCTCAGCCCGATGGCCTGGCCCCCGTGCCGGTTGATGAGCGAGACGATTTCCTTGTTGAGCTTCCCGGCGAGGACCATTTCAACGATGTCCATCGTTTCCTCGTCAGTGACTCTCATGCCGGCGCGGAAATCGCACTGCTTGCCAAGGCGGTCAAGCATCCTGCCGATCTGAGGTCCCCCGCCGTGGACCACCACCGGGTGGATGCCGATGTATTTCATGAGCACGATGTCCTTGGCAAAACTCTCCTTGAGTTCGTCGGCGACCATGGCGTGGCCGCCGTACTTGATGACCACGGTCTTCTGGTAGAAGCGTCGGATGTATGGGAGTGCTTCCACCAGGATGCTGGCGATGTCCACCATTTAAGGGTCTCCCTCACAGGATGTAACGGCTCAGATCCTCGTCTTTCACGATGTCTTGAAGCGTCTGACGCACATAGTCGCGCGTGATCCGGATGCTCTGCCCCTCCAGGTCCGGCGCCGAGAACGACACGTCCGACAGCAGTTTCTCCATGATAGTGTGGAGCCTG
>CAZGQL010000164.1:7207-10064 GCA_964527905.1 uncultured Syntrophobacteraceae bacterium | reverse complement strand
CGCCTCCGGGATGTCGAAGGGGACCCGCTTGTTTTCGGCGATGGCACAGGTGAGAAACAAGATGAACCCCACCGGCTGCAGGAAGATGCCCCAACGAAAGAAATTCTCCTGCATGGCGCCGATCTCGGTGAGCTTCAGGGACCCGAAAACCATCACGATGCCGATGATGGTCAGGCCCATGGCCACTTCGTAGGAGAGCATCTGGGCGGAAGCCCGAAGGCCTCCGAGGAGCGACCAGTTGCTGCGCGAGGACCAGCCTCCGAGCACCACTCCGTAGGTGGCCAAGGAGGCAACAGCGAACACGAACAGAATCCCGACGTCGAGGTCGGCAATAACCAGGTTGACCGAATGCCCGAAAATCTCATACTTGCCGCCGAACGGAATCACGCTGAACGCCACGATGGCGGGGACGAGGCTCACGAACGGGGCCACCGTGTGGAAGAATTTATTGGCTCCCGCCGGGATGAAGTCTTCCTTGGTCAGCACCTTGATCGCGTCCGCGAGGGAGTGAAAGAGGCCGATCACGGTGAATCCAAAAATGTCCGCCCGGTTGGCGCCGATCCGGTCCTGCATCACGGCGCTCTGCTTGCGTTCCACCCAGCCGAGCACCGGGGCGAAAAAGCCGAGGTTGACGGTAAAAATGAAAACGATCTTTGCCAGGG
This sequence comes from uncultured Syntrophobacteraceae bacterium, assembly GCA_964527905.1. Taxonomy (GTDB): domain Bacteria; phylum Desulfobacterota; class Syntrophobacteria; order Syntrophobacterales; family Syntrophobacteraceae; genus CALBZH01. The sequence continues at coordinate 9,402 of CAZGQL010000164.1, read as the reverse complement.
ATTCGATCAGGTCTGCAAGCATGGCTACCTATCGCATTCTCCGCCGATCATGTTGATCATGTCGAACGTGGGGACGATATCGGCGATCAGCCGCCCCTTCATCAAGCGGGACATCGCGGCGGTGAGGGGAAAACAAGGAGGTCTCACCCGACACTTGTAAGGCTTTCCGGTCCCATCGCTCACCAAGTAGAAGCCCACTTCACCGTTGCCCCCCTCGACGGCCAGATAAACCTCTCCTGGAGGGGGCTTGATGCCCTCGATCACGGTCTTGAAATGGAAGATCAGTGAGTCGATCCGCGTGCCGATGTCGTCCTTGGACGGCCAGCGGACCTGGGGCATATCGATGTTGATGGGCCCCGAGGGCATCTGGGCGAAGGCCTGCTCCACGATCCGCATGCTCTGGAGAATCTCTTCCATGCGGACGAGGTACTTGTCGAAATTGTCGCCGGTCTCCCCAATGGGAACCTCAAAGTCCATCCGGTCATAAACCAGATAGGGCTGTGACTTGCGCACGTCGTAGGGGACCCCGCAGGCCCTCAGACAAGGACCGGTAAAGCCGTAGGCGATGGCCTCCTCGGCCGGCATGGCGCCGACCTCCCTGACCCGGTCAATGAATACGCGGTTCTTGGTCAGGAGATGGTCCACGTCTTTCCACAACTCCCGTACGCGTTTGAAAACCGCCAGGGTCCGTTCCTGAAAATCGTCGGGCAGGTCGTTTTTCAAGCCGCCGATGCGCACGTAGTTGGCCGTGACACGGGCGCCGCACAGGGCCTCGATCAGGTCCCAGACCAACTCACGCGCCTCCACGAAATAGAGGAATGCCGTGAAGGCCCCGAGCTCGAGCCCCCCCGCCGCCACGTTCGTGAGGTGATCGGCGATGCGCGACAGCTCGCAGGCGATGACCCGAACGTACTTGCATCGCTCGGGGACATCGATACCCATGAGCTTTTCCACGGCCAACGCATAACCGACGTTGTTGATGAGGGGCGAGACGTAATTGAGGCGGTCGGTGTAAGGGATCACCTGCTGCCAAGTGCCGTTCTCGCACATTTTCTCGAACCCACGATGGAGGTACCCGATCTCCACCTTCAGATCGACGATGGTCTCTCCGTCGAGGGTTGCCAGAAACTTCACGGTGCCATGGGTCACCGGATGCGATGGACCCATGTTGATCACCATGTACTCGGTACCGAGGTCTTTTTCGATGTCAGACATGACTCAGGCAATGGCTCGCTGGGGTGTCAGTTGATGGGCCCGATCAAGGGCTGCCTCTGCTTTAACGGATAGTCCTTCCTCAGGGGATGCCCCTCGAATTCCTCGTAGAGCAGGATCCGCCGCAGCTCCGGGTGTCCCGTGAAGACAATCCCATACATGTCGTAGACTTCTCGCTCGAACCAGTTGGCGCCCACCCAAACCGGCACGACCGAATCAATGGTGCAGTCGGATTCGGGAACCTGGGCTTTGATGCGCACCCGTCGATTGTGCTTGAGCGAATAGAGATGATAGACCACTTCAAATCGTGGATCCCTGCCCAGGTAGTCCACCGCGGTCAGGTCCATCATGAAGTTGTACAGGAGGGATTCCTCATCCCGCAGGAAGGTGCAGATCTCGACGATCGATTCCTTCTTCACGACGGCCGTGTCGTCGCCCCGGTACGAGTGCGTCTCGACGATCGCGCCGGGGAACCGTTCCTTGAGCTTACCGAGTGTCACGCTTGCATTCATGAGGGCCAGCTTCCTCAAGGTTCACAGATTGATCTCAGCACTTGTCGATGCTTACGGGCGCGGGCCCCCTCGGCCAATCCGACCAACGCTCCCCGGCGACCTTCTCCTGCAATTTCAGCAGTCCGTCGATCACCATTTCCGGCCTCGGAGGGCAGCCGGGAACGTACACATCCACGGGAATGAGGGTGTCGATGCCCTGAACGGTGGAATAATTGTCGTAAAAGCCTCCGGAAACCGCGCAGACCCCAAAGGCGAACACCCACTTGGGCTCCGTCATCTGATTGTAGACCTTCACAAGAATGGGAGCCTGCTTGTGGCTGATGGTGCCCACCACCATCAAGAGGTCGGCCTGTCTTGGGGAAAATCGAGGCAGGGCCGCTCCAAAGCGGTCCAAGTCATACTTGGGGCCCGCAACCGACATGAATTCCATGCCGCAGCAGGCCGTAACGAACGGGTAGAGAAAAAAAGAAT
>CAZGQL010000164.1:6833-7163 GCA_964527905.1 uncultured Syntrophobacteraceae bacterium | reverse complement strand
GATTCCAACCGGGTCAGAATCACACTGCCCCCCAGCAACCGCTCGGGCGCGTCCTGGTCCGAAGGAGCCTGCGTCGTCGTCACCCGAGAGGCACCTTTTCCAAACAGCTTCAATCCCATTCCAATGCCCCCCTCATCCACACATAAATCAAGCCGATGGCAAGAATGCCGATGAAAATCATCATCTCTATGAACCCAAACAACCCCAGGTCTTTGAACAGCACCGCCCAGGGATACACAAAGACCGCCTCGATGTCGAAAATGACAAAAAAGAGGGCCACAAGATAAAACTTGACCGAAAAACGCTGCTTGGAAGAAACGATCGGGCTCT
>CAZGQL010000164.1:6292-6818 GCA_964527905.1 uncultured Syntrophobacteraceae bacterium | reverse complement strand
CAACGACCTCGAGCTTCCCGGCAACGGCCGTCTTGGGACCGATCAGGGTCGTCGCGACGAGCATCCCGCCGGCGGTTGCCGCCGCGAGTGCAAACATGATCAAGACGGGGACATACTCATTCATGGCGTGCGTCCAAAGGGTTGATGATTCCGTCTGACCGCCAGCCGACGTGGCGGCCCTTTGCCCATGAGCCTGGGAAGGATTGTGATAGTTATCACACTATGTTCGCGCATCCCTTCCGCAACCGGCACTCCGGCCGGCTTTGATGCGGTGCCGACCGGCCCATCCGGGATTTTTCGTAGTGATTTATTTCTCGATGCGGGGAGGGTAGCAAGGTCCTCGGGGGATGTCAAGGACTATAATGGCGCCCGTGGAAAGGAATTCATCCGGGCTCCGATTTGCACAAAGAGGGATCCGGTGGCTAGGAGGGACCCAGGGGAGCCCGGGCTCCCCCAGGTCCGGGAAGTCCGCTTCTCAAGGACCATAGCCGACCTCGCCGTGCAGCTCCCGGTCGAGCCCGACGAT
>CAZGQL010000164.1:0-6257 GCA_964527905.1 uncultured Syntrophobacteraceae bacterium | reverse complement strand
CCATCGCCTTGTCGAGGACGATCCCCAGGAGCCATGTCAGTCCATAGGAATACAAACCGACCACGGCGACGGCCAAAAGTTCCACGCCAAAAAACGCGGGGTTGCCGGCAAGGAGCCCGGACGCGCCCACCGATGCGAACAGACCGGTGGCCAGCGGCCCCCACACACCCGTTACGCCGTGAACCCCCACGACGTCCAGGGAATCGTCGTAGCCCAGCTTGAACTTCATGCGCACCCCATAGAAGCAAAGCGCCCCGCCGACAAAACCGATGAGAAGCGCCCACCCCGGGGTCACGTAGCCGGCCGCCGGGGTGATCGAGGCGAGACCGGCAACGATGCCGGAAGCGAGACCCAAGGCGCTCGGCTTTCCCGCGATCCACCGTTCCATCACCATCCAGGAGCATGCCGCTGCGGCCCCGGCGATCATCGTGTTGGTGAACGCGAGGGCGGCATTCGCATTGGCCGCCAGGGCACTGCCGGCGTTGAACCCAAACCAGCCGAACCAAAGAAGCCCCACACCCAGGGCCGTCAGCGTGAGGTTGTGCGGGACGAACATCTCCGAGGGGTAGCCCTTGCGCTTGCCAAGCAGCTGCACGAGGGCGAGGGAGGAAGCGCCGGAAGACAGATGGACGACCAGCCCGCCGGCGAAATCCAGGACGCCCAGATTGGCGAGCCATCCGCCCCCCCAAACCCAGTGGGCGAGGGGGTCATAAACGAAGACCGACCAGAGTAGAATGAAGACCACATACGTGCTGAACTTCATGCGCTCGGCTATCGCCCCGCTGATGAGGGCCGGCGTGATGATGGCAAACATGCCCTGAAACATGATGAAGGCGTAGGTGGGAACCGAGCCGCTCACGGAATCCACGTCCGTTCCCAGGAGCAAAAACTGACCAAAGTCACCGACCACCGCGTTTCCCGTGCCGAACGCCAGGGAATAGCCGAGGACAACCCATTGCACGCCAACGACTCCCAAAGCCGACAACGAATGCATGATGGAGCTCAGCACATTCTTGCGCTGAACCATCCCACCGTTGAACAGCGCCAGGCCGGGCAGCATCAGCATCACCAAGGCCGAGCAAACCAACAGCCATGCAGTGTCAGCCGGACTTGCGGGCAGCCTCTCCGCCGCGAAGGCACGGCCCGCCCCCAAGACCCAACCCGCTCCCGTGCATCCCAAAAGAACCCATTTCCTCACGACATGGGCCAACGTTGCTCCTCCTTTCAACACTGTGTGCGCCCGCTCCAAAAGATTTCCTAACTGACCCGATCGGGACCCGCGCCCCCGGTCACCATAGGAAGTCGAGCCGGAGCAATGGGTGTGCCACGCAGTCGGGCTCCTCGCCAGACAGAGTGAGACAGGAGGAATCGAGACAACTGGCAATTCCTGACGATCCTAGATGAAACAAAATTGTGCATTCAGGCCGGATCTGCCCCTCAATGTAAACAAAAGTGTAAACAATCGGGACGTGATCGCTCTAGGTCCGGAGATCCCTCCATCCTGGTGTCGCCGCGCTGGCCCACATGGGCATGTTCCTGACGGGCAACCCGTGGTATGAGTGTTGCTCAAGGTGGCCCGCGCGACAGCATGTCACAGTCTCGGGCTGATCTGATGGACCTCGAGAAGGACGTCCTGTGCTCCAAAGCACGATCCGAATCGAGCCACGGGTATTTGGAAAGGAGAGAACCGAATGACGAAAATCGAAGCAATCGTGAAGCCGTTTCGCTTGTCCGAAATCCAGGAGGCGCTGCTGGCGCTGGGCGTTCAGGGCATGACGGTGAGCGAGGTGAAGGGGTTCGGCCGGCAGAAGGGCCATGTGGAAATCTACCGTGGGGCCGAGTATCACGTCAATTTTGTTCCAAAGGTCTATCTCATGGTGGTGGTGGAAGACGCTCAGGCCGAGAAGGTGGTCGATGCGATCCAGAAAGCGGCCTACACGGGAAAGATAGGCGACGGGAAGATCTTCCTGTCGCGCATTGACGAAGTCATGAGGATCAGGACGCGGGAAACGGGCGAGGCCGCTTTGTGACGGGGAGGGAGCCAAGGACCGGTCTGGAGGAGGATACGATGGGATGGCACAGGGTCTGCTGATCCTGGACATGCCGAACGATGACTTCCCGGACGGCGAGATGATGCTGGAAGGCTGCCTGGAAGCAAGCGAAAAGGCCGGGTTGCTGCTCGATGCCGCGAAGTGCAAAGGAACTCCCATCTCCCGCGTGCAGCGTCGTTCGGCACGGCCCAATGCCACGATCTTTCATCCGGACACCCATGGGGTCAAGATCCGCGCGCACATCCGTCCGCTGCGGAATGATTCCGTCATCCAAAAGCATTTCCCCAACAGCGCTCACCAGACGCCGCTCCAGGGGGGCTTCGCCGGGACGGGATCACCCACCTGATCGTCACGGGCATGATGACCCACCTGTGCGTCGGCGCGACCGTGCGTGCGGCATTGGACTTCGAGCTTCAGGACACTTCCGCCCACGACGCCTGTGCCACACGCTCCCGATCGCTGGGTGAGGTCTTCGTGACCGCCCACCAGGTGCACACCCGTTCGTCCCCGCATCCCATATCCTGTAGACAGAGGCACGCCCCGCGCGGGAGATCATTCGCAGACGGCGAGTCAGATCGATGAGGGATGTGCGGAGGATCCAAGCCGCCCGACGGAGCGATTCGGCCCCGGTCTAGCGCGTGTCGTCCGCGATGGCGCGGGATTGGAGCCGCATGCGTTCGAGCAGGGCATCGAACGACGCGCTTCGGATGACCTTGGCAAAGGAGCCCTGATAGTTTTCCACGATACTCACTCCATCGATCTCCACATCACGGATCAGCCAGCGGCCGCCGCGCTGTATCATGCTGTAGTTGACCGGAATGTGCTCGTTGGCCCGCATGATGACCGTTCGGACCAGGACGCCCTTGCCCTTCACGGTCGACTCTCCCGGGTATTCGATGGTTTCCTTCTGGAGGAAGTTCAGAACCATCCGGGTATAGGAATCCTGGAAGAGGGCGGAAAAAAGCTTCAGATACTCGGCGCGCTGACCCGCCGAGAGCTTTCCCCAGCTGCCCGGAATCGATTCCCGGGCCATATCCTCCGTCACGAAGCTCTCCGCGATGAGCTCGCGGACCAGCCTCGCCCGCGTCTTACGGTGGGCGTCTCCTTCGAGATCCGGGCGGGATTGGATGTCCATCGCCCTCTCCAGGACAGACTTGACCTGGGCCAGGGCGCCGCCCGTGTCCTTGTCGCCCCGGGCGATCGAAGGAACCGCCAGCATGCACAGTAGCAGAGCCAGACGCATCGCTTTTCCGAACATGTCAGTATCTCCTCCATGAATGGGTGGATCTTGGGGGTGGCATTGCATGCAGCACCGTCGGCAGAACCAAGACGGCGGCCGCCAGGATCAGTAGGCTTCCGGCACAGGCCAAGAATCCTAGGGAGAAAATCCCCTGGTGCCGCGAAAGCATAAGCGAGCAAGACGAGGCGGCCATGACCAGCGAGGCCAGGAGGATCCCTCTGCCCAAGCTGACGGGAAACTGCCCGGGCTCCCCGGAATCCCCGCGCCATCGATGGACGATGAGGACGCCGTATGCCGTGCCCGAGCCGAGGGCCACCGGCACAAACAGGCTGTTGGGGATTTGCAGGGGAATCCCAAAGATGCCCATGAGCCCCAAGGTCCACAATCCCCCCAGAACAAAGGGCAACAGCGCGAGCAGCGAGTGGGACATCTTTCGAAACACCATCGTCAGGAGCAACAGGACGGCGATGAGCCCGTAGATCCCTGCCTTGACGCAAGCCGCGCGGAACGCGACCGCGAAAGCATGAAGGGAGACGAGATCGCCTGCAGCCAGCTCATCCACGCCCTGGATGTCCCGAACAAAACGGGTGAGTGCGCCCCCTTCCCAGAGGGACTCCCTGGGGTGGATGCGCAGCAGGAATTTCCCATCCCTCAAGAATGCTTCCCTTACGTGTTGGGGCAAGTGCTCGATGGTCATGGGGGAGGGCATCAAGGCCCTTCTAAAGGTCCCCCAAGTTTGCAGCAGGCCTTCCCGAAACTCCTTCCTGTATTCGAAAAACTGCTCCAGTGCCTCCGGTCGATTCTTTGCAACGAGGGTGATCTCATCGATCAGTCGCCGAACCTGCACCAGCTCCTCCGCCAGTTTTCCCTCCCCGTCCAAACGTCGGGCGGCGTCCGGCTTCACTTTGGATCCAATGCGTTCGAGCGTCCGCAGCAACTCAGGGAGATCCCCGGGTTTGTTGTGCAGAACCGATGGCTTGACCTCAGGGACGAGGGGTACCAGGGTGCGCAGCAAGGCAATCTTCGCCTCCTGGTTCTCGGGAAGCAGGGAAAAAATGCTTTCGACTCTGGCTACGGTAGGGAGTCGAGAAAAAGAGCGCGCCTTTTGGTTGAGACCCTCGACGGAATCCGCAAGGGAAGTCGCAACCAGCGGAGATCGTCCGGACTGTGAGAGGAGCGCTTGTCCCCAGCGGACGGATTCGGCCTCGGCGGGTTGCACCCGGAGGAGGTTGGGGTCGAAATGCAGCCTGTTGACCGACCCCACGCTGAGGGCCGAAAGGACGAGACTCCCGACGAGGATGGATCGTCTCGCCTTTCGCGTCCATCGAATGGGACCGGTGGATTGGAGCGCGGCCCTGAGAGCCCGGGACGTCGGAGACGGTTCGGGAAGCAGGAGGCTTAGGGTCGGGAGGACCGTGAACGTTGCAAGCAGCATGAAAAGGATCCCCATGCCCATGAACCCTCCGAATTCGACCAGGCTCGGCAGCCCCGTCAGAGTGAAGGCGAGGAAAGCCAAAGCGGCGCCAAATCCTGCGACAAAAATGGTGGGGGCCCAGCGATCGGTCACGGTCTCGATGATCCGGATGGGCTCGGAAGGGTGCGCCCCGGCCTCCTCCTGGTAGCGGCCAAACCAGTGGATGCCGAAGCTTGCACCGAGTCCGCACAGGAGAGGGAGCATGAGTATCGAGAACATGTGCAGACGGCCCATGAAAACCGTGGCCCAGCCAAAAGTCCAGCACAGTCCGACCAGGAGGCGGATCATGTCGATCAAGGGTCTCCGAAGCCCTTTCATGAACAGGATCATCAAGATCAGGATCGCGCCTAGGGTCAGCCACGTGGCCCTTCGTGTGTCTCGCTTGATCAGGCTGGCCTCGTCACAAAGGAGGGCTGTCAGGCCTGTGACCCCTGCCGTGACGCCGCGATGCCGGGCACGAAGATCATCGAGAATGCTGCGCAAACGATGCAGCGATGACTCCTCACGGCCGATGCTCCCTCCCGGGGTGACGAATGCCAACAGGTAGCGTCGGTTCCCCTCCCAGAAACCGCCTTCCTTCTCGAGGCCCGATGATGGGTGCCGGAAGAGTAAGGCCCAGGGAAACGTCTGAGGAGGGGTCCCGTTGAACTGGTTGAGGAGGTTTTCGAGGATCCCTTTCAGGAAGGCGAGTTCGAATGCGGCCCTCGACGTCTTGTCGACTTTCGTCCCCTCGGATTCATCGAGAAACCCCGTGAAGACCTCGCTCACAGTCTGAAGGGCCATGTCCTGGTGAAACGTCTTGAGGATGTGGAGGACGTCCTGATTGGCCGAGAGGTTCCGGATGAGTCCCGCGTTGTCTTTGAGCCAGGCTCCCAATCGTTCGATCCCCGGCATGTCCTGGTAAAGGAGCGCCCATTGTTTGAGAGCCGTGGGATCGATCCCCGAGAGCACGGTTCGGAAGTGGTCGGGATCATGGTGAAGCCGCTCCGCAAGATCCCTCGCCAAGGCAGCCGAGGCGTTGGGATCTGAGGATTCAAGGATCACGATGTACTCGGAGGAGCCGGGGGTGGTGCCCTGCGAACGCGCGGTGGCGTGGTGAAGGGGTTGACTGGTGGCGAAACGTTCCAGGTGGTCGGTCACGACTTCGAGCTTCCTGACCGTCACCGTGACCGACAGGGCGCAGGAAACCAGAACGAGGCCGAAGACGGTTCGTGGCCGAATCAATACCTGGGCTGTCCACCAGTTGAGGAAGCGCGCAACTCGTTTCATGATCCATCTATGCCAAGGCTTCGTTTTCCAGGTGGCTGCGGTGTCTCAAGGTGCGAGGCGAACTCCGGGTGCGGATTCCTACGGGGGGGAATCGCCCGGTTATGCGGTGTCCAGCCGCCCAGGCCGCCTCATGCCCACGGCTTCCGGCCCGGCGGGAGGAAGCAGACCCCCGGGGTGCGGAGGGTCCATCGTTCCGGAAGGCGTCGTGTAGGGAAAGAGTGTA
>CAZGQL010000163.1:0-10122 GCA_964527905.1 uncultured Syntrophobacteraceae bacterium | reverse complement strand
GGCATCTCCGCCTTCAACCACCGCCGGATCGAACGGCAGTGCTCCGAGATAGTCGAGTTTCATGGCCTCAGCCGTGCGGAGTCCGCCGCCTGTGCGAAAAATGGGGATGAACTCGTTGCAGTGGGGGCAGTACAATCCGGACATGTTTTCCACCAGGCCCGCGACCTCCAAGTTGACTTTGCGGCAGAAGTTGATGGATTTGCGCACATCCGAGAGTGCCACCTCCTGAGGGGTGGTCACGATGACGGCTGAAGCTTCGGGGATAAGCCGCGCGATGCTGAGGGGTTCATCGCCCGTTCCGGGGGGGCAGTCCACGATCAGATAGTCTAGATCGTCCCAGCGGCAATCGGCTAGGAACTGTTGGATGACTCCGTGCTTGAGAGGACCCCGCCAGATGATAGCCGCATCCGTGTTTTCGATCATGGATTCGATGGACACCACCTTGAGATTCGGACGATACTGATGGGGGAGGATCTGGTTGTCGGCGGTGATGTTCAACACACCGTGGAGCCCCAGCATCTTGGGGATGCTCGGTCCGTGAAGATCGATGTCCATCAGGCCTACCTTCAGATCCTTCTGGGCGAGAGCCAGCGCCAGGTACACGGCGACGCTGCTTTTGCCGACACCGCCTTTGCCGCTCATCACGATGATCTTGTGCTGGATCCGGGCGAGCTTACACCGGACGACCTCTTCCTTGCTCATCTTTTCCTTGCCTGGACAGGTGTCGCAGGACTTGGGATCACACGATTTCATGCAACCACTCCTCAGCGCGTCGAAATTGTCCTCTAGAAGGCCGGTTTTCAGGCTGCGCTACCTTAAAGACTATCTTCCCTCTTGTCAACGTTCGCAAAATCGGCCAATCTCACCCTCTCGGCGGCTTTCAACCGCCCCATCAAGCCGACAAGAATATAGGCATTGGCGCGGCCACGCGCTCGCTTTGGCGGGTTCAGATCAGGAGGCATTCGACCCATGGACAAGGATCTGGTGCAACAGACAAAGGAGACCGCGACCAAACTGTTCGCTGGGCCGGTGAAACTGGAAGTCCCCTATCAACTCTGGAAGGAGTTCGACCCGGAGCTCGCCCGGGAGCTGTCGCTGTTCATCACGGGAAATCTCTACTCCCGAACGGTGCTCACCCTACCCGAAAGGCAAACCGTGGCCGTGGCCGCCCTGGCGGCCCTCCAAAAACCGGAGGAGCTCCGGGTCCATCTGCACGGCGCCTTGAACGTGGGAGTCCCTGCGCGAAAACTGGCCGAAACCATCTTCCAGGTGGCTACGTACGCCGGTTTTCCCACCATGAACACCGCTCTCGCCACCCTAAAGGCCGTCCTCGTCGAACGTGGGCAATGGCCCATCCAGGATTGATGACCGTTAGCCTCCCCATATGAAAGGCGGTCCCCCTCGCCAGGAGCCCCACCATGCATTAAGTTGGACCGCAGGGGAATCGAGGCCGTGTTGGAAAACAAAATCTTAAGGAGATCGTGAACATGCCCATTTACGAATACCGCTGCCGAGCATGCAATCACTGTTTCGAGGCGCTCGTGTGGCCCTCGAGGAACGAGGAAGTCCCTTGTCCCTGCTGCAACAACATGGACGTGGAGCGGCTGCTGTCCTCTTTTTCCACCTGCTGCCCGTCGAATGCAGGTTCCAGCGGCAAAGGCGCCTGCGCTCCCCGTTCGGGAGGGTTCAGCTGAGCATGATCCCGTGTCCGGCAGGTCGCCGGATTTCAGAGGCGGTCGACGCGGTTCGTTGGAGAGTGCATGGCGCACCGAAGGGAGTGCTTAAGGAAAGGACTACAACGTGAATTGGGAAATTCTCTTGCCAATTGCCTTCATCGTCGCATGGGTGGTCTTGAATCGATGGGTCCTTCCAAGATTGGGCATTCACACCTGAATGTCCGCCAGCTGCGGGATCGGTGATTCCAAAAAGAAAAACGGCTCTGCCGAATGATGCACATGGCCTTTGCGCGTGCGTGAGTGCAGCACGGCCTACCGTCAGCGGCCGGGCGGGCATCGAGCCCGCCCGAAACGAACAGGATACACCCTGATACGGGTTCAGGCCCCTATGGAGCCTCCAAACCTGGATTTGCGATTGGCGAGAAACATGCCCAGTGCGGCCAGCACAACGACCCCTCCCGAGATGGCCAGGGCCCAAGGCCAGCCAAGTCCTCCCGCGCGCAGAAGAGACTGCCAAGCGCTCTTGAACCAGCCCGCCGCTTCGATGTCCTCACGGCTCACCAGCTTGATGGTCCGCTTGGGTTGGTCTCCCACGTAGTAGGCCATCTCCCCCAACACCTGGCCCACATGGATCGGGGCCGTCACCTCATCGGGGGTGCGAACCTCCCAGCGAAGCGCCTGCTTCTGAGTGTTGGCAATCGTGAAACTGCTCGCCTCGGCAGGGAAAACCGCCACTGTATCCCGGGCGCCTTTCCAGACTCTCACGGTTTTGGCGGGTTGCCCATCGGCAAACGGCTGCACCCGGGTGAAGTTTCGATACCCATAATTGAGCAACTTCAGGGCTTCGCGCTCCCGAACGGCGGGTGTGGCCGCTCCCATGACCACGGCCAGCAGCCGCAAGTTGTCCCGCTTAGCCGTCGCCGACAGGTGGTAACGCGCCCCGTCGACGAAGCCCGTTTTCAGCCCGTCGACCGTGGAGTCCTTGAGGAGCAGGTGATTGCGGTTGTACTGGGTGATGTTGTTGTAGGTGTAGTCATGCATGGAGTGATACTTCAACGCGTCGGGAAATCGCGTCAGATAGGCCACATCCAAGGTCGCCATGTCCCGCGCGGTGGTGACCTGACCCTCCGCCGGAAGACCGTGGGGATTCATGAACCGGCTCTTCGTCATGCCCAGTTCCTGAGCCTTTCGGTTCATGGCTTCCACGAAGGTGGCCACGCTTCCGGAAACATGCTCGGCCGCCGCCACGCACGCATCGTTTCCCGAGACGACGGCGATGCCTTTGATGAGTTCCTCCAGGGGAACCCGGGTACCGACCCCGACGAACATTTTGGATCCGCCCGTGCGCCAGGCGGTTTCGCTGATGAGCACCTCGTCGTTCAAGCGAATCTTACCCTGCTCGATGGCTTCGAAAACCAAATACAAGCTCAGGATCTTCGTGAAAGAAGCCGGCTCGATCACCTCGTCGGGATTCTGCTCAAAAAGCGTCACACCACTCGCCACATCCACCAGGACCGCGGAGCGCGATTCCACCTGCCCCGGGGAGAGGTCCCCACCGGCAGCCGCACTCGTTGCAGCCCCCGCAGATCTCCTAGCCCCCCGCGGCTCGCGCTTTCCCGGCTTCTCCCCCTCCCCCGCTCCGGGTTTCGCGGGGACCAACCGTTTTTCCGCCGGGCTCTTGGGTGCCCGTTCAGCGGGCTTCTTCCACGGTGGAGGCTCCGCGGCGCCCGCCCCCAAGGACCAGCAGAGTGTGACCACGATCGCCACTATCCAAGCCACCAGCCCTGAACTCCCGAGCTGCCTGGTTCCCGTCCACAGCCTCATACACTTCACTCTCCAAAACGCCTCCGGGGCACCCCCGGCTCCATGGCCCGTTTCCGGCTTACATCAGCTTGCCAAGGGTCTTTTCGACGGGCCTCCGTTCCGGGACGAACACCTTGGGGATCTTCCCCTCGTTCCAGTCCGCGGAAACGTACAGGTTGCAGTAGCAGCTTCCGTATTCCGCGACATCCTCGGTGCGGTAAACGCAAGGGCAAATGATGTCCCGGTCCCAGTCGCGATCTCCGGAAGAGAGACGGCAGGGGCAGCACATGTACCCGTAACGTTCCTTGTTCACCAGGAGTCCCTCCAGCAGGGAGAAAACCAGCTTCCGATCCTTGTTGAAAAAATAACCCTTCGGTTCCTGAACTTTCTTCAGCATCTCATAGAGATCTTCAACCTTCATTTCAGGTTCAAGGCCTCCTTGATCTCCTCTTCCCGAAATCCCACGATGATCTTTTCCCCGATCACGATGGTCGGGAAGGAGCAATTGGGATTGAGTTTCTTGACTTCCTCGAGGACCTTCTTGCGCTCTTCGGCGTCCAGCTTGTCGACATCCACGCAATCGTACTTGACCCCGCAATTGTTCAGCAAATCCTTGGTGCTTCGACAATGACCGCACGTGCTGAGGGCAAACAGCTTCACTTCGCACTCGCTCATATGCTTCTCCTTCGGAAGTGACATCCCGCATGATGGGCGAAACAGACCGCCGACTTATACTTTCACAATTCACCATCCCTGTCTAGAGCCTGCCGAATGCCGAGGCGGGTCAAAGCAAAATCGTAGCGCACCGGGTCCATGGGCGCAACGGATCGAAACCCCTCGGTGATCTCACAGGCGGCGCGCAGATCGGCCTGATTGCGCCGGGTGAGCCCCAATTGTCGGGCTATTCGATGCATGTGCGTGTCGAGGGGCACGATGAGCTTGGAGGGACAGACCCCCTTCCAAACCCCAGGGTCCACCGCGTCCGAGCGGACCATCCAGCGCAAGAACAGATGGAGACGCTTGCATGCGCTCCCGCGCCCCGGTGAGGGCAAGAGCATTCCGACGTCTTGGCAGCCGCAGCCGGCCAGTTCCGCCGCAAAGGCTTCCAGGGCGGGCAAGACCGTTGAGCTACCGGGGTCGAGCTTCGACACGAAGCAGGCTTCGAGGGAGCCATAACGCCTGAGGACCCCCTGCAGGCTTTTCAGGAGCAAGACCAGGTCCCGGCCGGTCGTGAAGCGGTGTTTGAATTCCGCAAAGACGCGGGCCAGCGTGCCGGCAGGCATGCGACGCAAGGTCACTGCGGGGGCCGGGCCGAGCCGGTCCAGGACCGCCCCCACGCTTCGAAGGATCTGGGCCACGCGCCCGTAGGCCAGGGCGGCGGCGATGAATCCGACCACCTCCTGATCCGCAGGGTCGGCATACCGGTGGACGAATTCCAGGGGATCCGGGTGGATGAAGGCCTTCCGGTTGTAACGTGCATAAAGGGCTTCCAAGGATCGCCGGTTGAAGACAACCGGCAAGGGTCGAGCGCGGGTGGCCTGGAGCTCCATGGAATGATCACCTGATCCTTTCGTAGGCTCCCTTTCATGGCGAGCGGAAAGATCCCGCCTTTCGGAGGACCCGCTTTCCCCGAACCGTCTTGACATGGATCAAGGCCAGGGCGAAACGCTGCGGTATCCTTAGAGGCGATACGTTATCATAATCCATGGGCGGGTTGAATCCCATGGGGCCCGACTTCGGATGCCCGCCCCGCCCGGTCAGCATGGAGAGGATGACATGAAATGGACCCCGGAGGCTGAAGACAAGATCGCTCGCGTGCCCTTCTTCGTGCGCAAGCGGGTGCGGAAGAAAGTCGAGGAGGAGGCCGTCCGTCACGGCGCCGCCCACGTCCGGCTCGAGCATGTCCTCGCAGCGCAACAACGTTACTTGAAAACCATGGAGGAAGACGTACGCGGCTACCAGGTGGAGCGGTGTTTCGGGGAAAGCGGGTGCCCCAATCGGGCGGTGGCAGACGAGGGTCTGACAGCCCAAATCGAAGCCCTCCTCCAATCGAAGGACCTCAAGACCTTTCTGAAAGCGCGCGTGGCGGGGCCGCTCAAGCCACACCACGAATTCCGGGTGTCCGTGTCGGATTGCCCGAACGGGTGCTCGAGACCTCAGATCGTCGATCTCGGGCTCATCGGTGCATGCCTCCCGCACGCGACCTCCACCCCCTGCACCCAATGCGGGGCCTGCGTCGAAGCCTGCCGGGAACGAGCCATCCAGCTGCCGCAGGGAGAGGAGTCGCCCCGGATCGATCGCGAACGATGCCTCGCCTGCGGCCAATGCATCACCGTCTGCCCCTCGGAGACGATCCAGGAATCCAGGCGAGGCTATCGCATCTTGGTGGGGGGAAAGCTGGGCCGACACCCCCAACTGGCCCGGGAACTCGGGAGGATCTATCCTCCGGACGAGGCGCTCGAAGTGGTGGAGCGTTGCGTCGAGCATTATCTCAGGCACAACCGCACGGGAGAACGTTTCGGGGACATCCTGAACCGCACCGGGCTGGATGAGCTGATCCGCCCTCAGGGCGACCGACCGCGGGAGGTCTAACCGGTCCATTGAGAAGGTGGGGCAGCACCACCGCGCACACTCCGATGACCCAAACCAGCGCCCATGAGCCCATCCATCTTACCCGAATGGCTCGGGTGACTGCTTTCCCGACGGTTTCCCGTTCTCTTGGCACGATCCAGAGCCATTCCAACATCGCGGCATCTCAATGCCCGCTACTCAAGCGCCTCAAAGAGATCGCCCAGGGCAAGCACACGCCGAAACCAGCCTCCTCGCTTTCCCCTGGTTCCAAGAGCGGTCTTGGCAAGTGAGTCCGGAAAGGTCCCCGGTTGACGCCATGGTCGGGGCAGCCTCCTGGGTTGACCCAGGTGCGATTCGGCAATCAAGCGAGAGCCTCGGCTCACCGGCTCCATTTCCTGGCGCCGGACGCTTTGAGCGCCCTTTTCCTGGACCTTGAAGAGGCCGCTTCGAACCGGCGCGGAGCGCGGGCCGCGCGGCTGCGGCTGTTCCACGAGTGATTGGGTCGCCTTGGGGCGAATGTCTTGGGCGTGCCCGCATCAAGTGATTCGGAGAGTCTTCGGCTGGAGGGAGCTCGGAAGGTGAGCTGGGGAACCCGGGCGGCTCGTATCGGGACGAGCTGGACTGAAGCTCTGCTCCCTCACGCTCGATCTGTCCGGCACGTCCTGATCGATTCATACGATCCGCCTGTGCGAAGGACCAGTGGGTCCCGCCGGATTCACCGCCCCAAGCAAGCCTTCGAGGGGGCCTGCAACCAAGCTCAAGGGCGCCACTTGCGATCGACGTTCCCCGACGAACTCCCCTCCTGGAAAGCAGCCAAAAACAAGTAATAGTACTTATTGCTTACACCACTACTGACTACTCATATGGCCACAAATACATATTTCTAGAGAACAAGTAAAACCCTCAGAATCAGATTTTTTACGATACCATTGACTAGCCACTCATGATAACCTGTGTCCAATGGCTCAGCCGCTGATTACAAGCACTGATGCGGTTGGGCAGGTCACGGTCGGTTCCGGCACGTGGTGTGAGGGCCCGTGACGTGGGAACGGGTGTTTACGCCGGCCGGCGTGCCGGAATCCGTGGACCATTCCAAGGGGTGGGCTCCCGAATCCGGGAATTCACGGAACCAATGATCCGTTCTAATGAGGAGGACATCATGCGTAAAAATTCATCAGTAACGATCGGCCTGGCCCTGGTTCTCTGCTTCACGGCATCCGCTTGGGCTGCGGGGGTGCGGGGAAAGCCCTTGGACACGGTACCGGAACTGGGGTCGGCCCTCTATTTCGATGAGGACCTTTCCATCCATCGCAACCAAGCCTGCGCCAGCTGTCATTTCCCTGCCGTGGGATTTGACGACCCGGACCGCCGGCTCCCCGTCTCACAAGGGTCCTTTCCAGACCGATTCGGAGGTCGCAACGCCCCGAGTGCCGCGTATGCGGCGTTTGCGCCCAAGTTCCACTGGAACGAAGAGGAAGGCCTGTTCTTTGGTGGGCAGTTTTGGGACGGACGCAGGGACAACCTTGCCCTGCAGGCCGAAGGCCCGCCGTTGAACCCTGTCGAAATGGCCATGCCGGACAAAGCGGCTGTGCTGCGACGCATTGCAGAGAAGCCCCGTTACGTCAAGGCGTTTAAGGCCCTGTTCGGCTTCGATTTGTCCGATCCCGGGCTGTACGCTGACGAAGCGCTGATCGAAGGGGCCTATTCCAAGATGGCGATTGCCATCGGCGAATTCGAACGGACACGGCTATTCAACAGCTTCAATTCCCGATTCGACCATTACCTGGCTGGCCGGGGCGTGCTGACACCGAAGGAGCGGCGGGGCCTGGAGCTTTATAACGGGAAAGCCCAGTGCGCCCTTTGTCATCCCCTGGAGCCCACCACGACGGCGGCGGGTGACCCTGTGCCGCCCCTCATGACCGATTTTTCCTACGACAACCTCGGCATTCCCGCAAATCCTGAGATTGCCGCCCTCGCGGGTCGGCAGCCGATCGACTACGGGCTGGGAGCGAGGACGGAGATCGCCGCGCTGGGCGGTAGCTCGGTAACGATTGAGGTTCCCGTGTATGCGGACTCCGGCAGCCCGATGAGAGAGGTCCTGGAAAGCGAGGCGGGCAAGTTCAAGGTGATGACGCTTCGCAACATCGCCCTGACGGCCCCCTACGGCCACAACGGCTATTTCAAGACCCTGAAGAGCATCGTGCATTTCTACAACACGCGCGATGTCCTGGGTGACTGCGCCGTCACCGTGGACCCCATCCCAGGAACAAACTGCTGGCCGGCACCCGAGGTGGAGTTCAACGTCAATGACGCTGAGCTCGGCAATCTCGGTCTCACCCCAGCCGAGGAAGACGACCTGGTAGCCTTCTTGAAGACGCTGAGCGACCAGGGCGCTCGCCCGTCCCCTTATGGAGACGTTCCGGTGCCCCCCATGCCCTGAGGTCTCCCGCTGAACATGGAACGTGTCAGGCTCTTCGGTCACATCCGGAGCCTGACACGACGAAACTTACGGCGGGGCACTGCAACGGCCTTTTCCGACCAGCGGCCGTTGGGGTCCATCGCGAAGCGACCGAAAGCCGCTTTAGACGAAACTTCTCCACAGCATTCAACCGCCGCCCCTCAAGCTCAAGCGCGCGAGTCCGAGGCACGATCTTTATTCCGGCGACCTTGGATGAGTCTCACCTGCAGCTCGCTCCCAGCCCGGGACGGCCTTGTGGAGCGCGTCCCACGCAGCGACTCGGGCATGAGGTGTTTCTTGGCCGTGATCGCGCGCCAAACGGGGCTATTGCAGGGCTGACGGCTGACCGTCGTGACGCCGGCGATGTGGCAGCAGACCCGTACGTGGCTGATGCCGGTTCGGATGTGGTATGCTATGAGTGATCCTGTGAGGAAGCAGCCTCGTTGGACCATGGGAAACATTCAATGGATGTTTTTGAAGCATTCAAAGAACTTGTGTTGGAGCTGCAGAAACAGGCGGTGAGGTATGCGCTCGTGGGAGGGGTCGCGATGGCCTTCTACACGGAGCCACGATTCACCCGGGATATTGATCTGCTCGTTCACTCCGATGATTTCGAGAAAGTCAAGGCCATCCTGGAGCAGGATGGGTATTTTGAATCCGCGTCCCCCTGGACCTTCCCCGAGGTGGCCATCGAGCTCCACCGCTTCATGAAGGTTGCGAAAGATGAAGACGAAATGTTGATCGACCTCCTCATTGCCAGGGATGAAGAGGCAATGAATGTGATCCGCAACGCGGTGAAGGCGGAATCGGAGCATGGAACCGTCATGGTCGCGGACAAACGCGACCTGGTCTGGCTCAAGCAGACCAGGAGCTCAAAGCAAGACCTGGCTGACATCGAGAATCTAGAAAATGAAGAAAATCGATAGGGTTCTTAAGAGACTCAGCGAGCTGTATGACTTCAATCGAAAGCTCAAGACCTACCGATTGAAAGAGAAGACCACTACGGGCCCCGAAGACCTCTCTACTCCAGCTTCCACTCCACCTGAAATGCAGGACCGCATCGGCCCACTCCCTGAGTCTGCCGAGCCTGAGTTGGATGGTGGCACTCCGACGACACCTCAATTGCAGCCAGAAGCCTCCGAGTCCTAAGCCATTCCAGAGTCACACCGGAACGCTGCGTGAAGGGCGTAGTCCGCCGCATCGGGTTGCTTGTTCCAGACGATCTGGACGTGAGTAGGTGCGCGATCGCGTCACCTATATACATACTCCCTACCGTCTTCATCCACGCCCCCGCGCGGCGGGCGACATGCCGTGATCCAGGTGTCCGTTCCCATCCCACAGGTTTCAATCCACGCCCCCGCGCGGGAGGCGACTCCGGAGGGCAGGTATTTTGTATGGCATAATATGTTTCAATCCACGCCCCCGCGCGGGCGGCGACGTAGTAGCGTATCAGCCCGGGGAGCACCAGAGGGTTTCAATCCACGCCCCCGCGAGGGGGGCGACCTTGGGTTTTTTCTAGCTCTTCCTTACTGGGCAGGTTTCAATCCACGCCCCCGCGCGGGGGGCGACGTTCCGTTGCCGCCGCATGATGAGTATTGAACTGGTTTCAATCCA
>CAZGQL010000162.1:4062-10223 GCA_964527905.1 uncultured Syntrophobacteraceae bacterium | reverse complement strand
GCAGGAAGCGAGATCGTCCCTGCCGATCAGGCGGGAGTGCTGCGGTTGGGATGGCCATCTGGGCCCCCGCCTTCGCGGGGGTGACGGTGGGGGGGTACGCTGGCCGCTTGGTCGGGGATGAACCCCATGAGCCTTCTCTATCACCATGAGCCTTCTCCATCACGAGGATCCAGCGCAGGAAGCGAGATCGTCCCTGCCAATCAGGCGGGAGTGCTGCGGTTGGAATAGCCATCTGGGCCCCCGCCTTCGCGGGGGTGACGGGGGTTGAGGGTCTCGTCACAGCCTGCTCGGAATGGAATTGAACTTTGCCCGTGCGTCGCCCGCTTCAACCCTCGAGGGAGTCGAACTCGAGTTGTTGGGATTCGGGCGTGCGGAGATTGTATTTCTTGATCTTGTTGTGGAGGGTGGTGCGGTTGACCTGGAGGAGTCTGGCGGCTTTGGAGATGTTCCACTGGCAGGATTTCAAAATCTGTTCGATGTGGGTGCGCTCCATTTCCTCCAGGGAGTGGGGGGCGGCCTGCCCGGGGGTGCGGAACAGGAACGCGAAGTCGCTCCGGGTGAGCGTGTTGCCCCTGGCCAGGACCACGGCCCGCTCGATGGCGTTTTCGAGTTCCCGGATGTTGCCCGGCCAGTTGTGGGATTCGAGCAGCTCGAGGGCCTGCTTTTGGATGGAGGCGACGGGCTTGTTGGTTTCCTTGCGGAACCGCTCCAGGAAGTGCTGGGCCAGGACCGGGATGTCGTCCTGGCGCTCCCGGAGGGGCGGGACCTCGATTTCGATGACGTTGAGGCGAAAGTAGAGATCCTGACGGAACGTGCCGCGCCGGATTTCTTCGAGAAGGTTCCGGTGCGTGGCCGAAATGAGCCGGAAATTCACCAGAATGTCCTTTGAGCTGCCGACCCGCTGAAACCGCTTTTCCTGAAGCACCCGCAGGAGGTCCACCTGCATCTTGGGCGGGATTTCGCCGATCTCGTCCAGGAAGAGTGTTCCGTCCTGGGCCATTTCGAGACGGCCTTTCTTGCCGGTGCGCGCCGCGCCCGTGAAGGCGCCGGCCTCGTGGCCGAAGAGCTCGCTCTCCAGCAGGGTTTCCGGGAAGGCACCGCAGTTGATGGGAACGAAGGGGCCCCCGGAGCGGTTGCTCTGGGCGTGGATGGCCCGTGCGATCAGCTCCTTGCCCGTTCCCGTCTCCCCCCGGATCAGGACCGCCGAGTCCACCTTCGCGATTTTTTCGAGGAGCGCGAAGAGCTCCTGCATGCGCTTCGAGACACCGATCAGGTTTTCAAACCCGGTCTGCTCCCCCACCTGTTCCCGCAGGGAGAGGTTTTCCTCGATGAGCCGCTTCTGGGCTAGGAGCTTGTCCACGAGGACGCTCAGGAGCTCCGGGTCAAAGGGCTTCATCAGGTAGTCGTTGGCGCCGAGCTTCATGGCCTGCACGGCGTTTTCAACGGATCCGAAGGCCGTGATCATCACCACCATCACGTCCGGCTGGCGGGCCTTGATGGTCTGCAGGATTTCGAGCCCCCCCACATCCGGCATCTTCACATCCAGAAAGACCAGATCGAAGTAAGCTTCCTCCATCAGCTGGAGGGCCGCCTGCCCCCCGTCGACCGCCCGCACCTCATGGCCGGATTTTTTCAGCCATCCCACCAGGGACTCGCGAATGATCAGTTCGTCGTCGACGATCAGGATCCTCGCCTTCTGGCTCATCGCACCTCTTCCCGCCCTACCTCGGGGCCCGGCAGCTCGATCCGGCACTCCCTGGCCACCTCCGGACGCTTGAGCGGAAGTCCTTCGCCCGCCTCGGCCCGCGCAAACCGAAGGATGAAGTTGGAGCCTCGATTCACCTCACTCTTGATGTAAATCGTTCCCTGGTGTTCCTTGATGATGCCGTAGACGACGGAAAGGCCCAGCCCGACGCCCTTCTCGCCCTGCTTGGTGCTGTAGAAGGGTTCGAAAATCTTGGAGATCATGTCCTGGGGAATGCCCACCCCCGTGTCCTCGATTTCGGCGCAGATGAGGTCGTGAACGCTGTCGAAGTAGGTCCGGATGGTCACGCGCCCGCCGTTGGGCATGGCCTCCATGGCGTTGAAAAGGATATTGATCAGGCACTGCTGGATCTGGCAGGGGTCGCCCGTCATTTCGGGAAGCTCCTCGGCCAGCTCCGTCTGGATCCGGATGGCGTTCTGTTCGGCCTTGTGACGGAACAGCAGGACGATCTTGTTGATGATGTCGTTGAGCTGGAAGTTGCGGTATTCGATCTTATGCTGCCGGGAAAAGGACAGCAGATTGTTCACGATGGTGCTGCAGCGGGCGGCTTCGGTGTCGATCAGATGTAGGTAGTAGCCGAATTGCTTGAGATCCTCCTCCCCGATGCCCCCCTCATCCAGGCGCTGGTGCATCAGGCGTGCGAGGGCCAGGATGCCCGAAAGGGGGTTGTTGATTTCGTGCACGGCGCTCGAGACCAGTTTCCCGAGGGCGATCATCTTGTCCTCGTGGATGAGCCGGGCGAGATTCATCTTGAGCTTTCGGGTGCGCTGCTCGACCCGCCGTTCGAGCTCATCCGTGATGTCCCGCATGATGGCCAGCACCAGCTCCACCTCGCCCTTCTCGTTCTTGAGGGGCATGGTGGTCATTTCACAGTAGCTGGACCGCCCATCCTGAACGAAGTTCTCACGGATGGCGTGCGCCGTGCCGCCCGTTTCGAGACTCCGAATGAGGGGGCACAGGTCCCGCATGTCCTCCAGCGGGCTCTCCGAGCAGTGAATGATATCGTAGCAAGGCTTCCCGATGATCTCCTCCTTGGGGATCGCGACCGACTTGACGAAAGCCTCGTTGACGTCCAGGATCCGAAAATCGGGCCGCAGGAGCAGCACCTCGTCCTGCATGTTGGAAAAGATGCTGTCCACGATGGTTTCGTGGATGTCCAGCTGGCGTTTTTCCAGGAGATAGAGGTTTCGGAAACGGATCATGTCCTCCAGGAGTCGGGAGAGGGCCGTTTCCAGACGCTTGACCTCCGGGGGGGCATCCGGGCGGAACGATTCGAGGAGCGAAAGGGGCCGCGCCCCGGTCAGCTCGATGATGCAATCCAGGTCGGGGATGCTCCGGAAGTCCTCGTAATCCCGGGTGGTGTAAATCCCTTTCTTCTGGGCGAGCCTCACCCCGACGGCGTCCATGTTCGGGTCCGCGACGCCGACCACCTTGACGTTGAAATGCGGCAACCGGTGCGAATCCAGCATTTCGAGCAAGGCTTTGCAGCGCTTGCCGCCTCCGATCACGCCGATCCTCATGGGTTCACCCGACGCATCCACCGCACCCTCGATCGTGTAGCCTGTTGAATCATTCAACATTCTGTCTAAAAATTCAACACTTCTGTCGGGCCAAGCCTGGTCCTGGGATTTCCCGGGTTTCTGACCTGGTCTTGTCGAGGAATTCATCAATTTCCGCATGGGCACGGGGTTGCCGGGGCCGGAACGAGACGGGAGACCTGATCCCAGGGAGACGAAGTCCGTGTGCGTTTCCGAGCCTCGGTCGGATCGCATTCCCTCCAGGAAATTCAGCCACTTCCTAACCTCTGACGCCACTGCGTTAGGAGGATTCCTCTTTCGCTTATTGCAATTAAGGCACCGAAATCCGCCTTCCGGGCCCTCTTCAGGCTCGAATCCCTCCCGATGGCTGTCCACTTTTTCCTCATGTTCGCCAACCGGGCCGACCGAGCCGGTTTGGAGCCCTTCCCCCCTGTCGTTCTCCCGAGGAAACCGCACGACTTTGGACCGCTGGGACCACCCTGGCATGCTTGTTGATCTAGGGCATGGGGCGGTTGAGGACAGCGGGGTGTTCGGAAGTCGCGCGCGCACCGCTCAAATTTTCAGCATCTGTAAGGCGATTATACAGTTTCCGGGTGCCCGATCCAACGGGGGGCCGCGCGGCCGCCGACGTCGGGCACGGAGCGCAGGATGGATTCCTTCAGTGAGGTTCAGGGATGTCCAAACGAATCGGCTTTTACATTTGCCATTGCGGGACCAACATCGCCGGCAAGGTTCGGACCGAGGAAGTGGCCCAGGCGATCGGGGGCATTGAGGGGGTAGCGGTCGCCCGGGATTACAAATTCATGTGCTCGGACCCGGGTCAGGAGATGATCCAGAAGGACATCCGCGAGCTCGGCCTGGACCGGGTGGTCGTGGCGTCCTGTTCCCCGCGCCTCCACGAGAAGACCTTCCAATCCGCCTGCCAGAGGGCGGGGCTCAACGCCTACAATTTTCAGATGGCCTGCGTGCGGGAGCACTGTTCCTGGATCACGGAGAACCCCGACGAGGCCACCGAGAAGGCCAAGGCCATCGCGGCGGCGGCGGTGAGCCGGGTGCGGTTCCACCACAGCCTGCTCACCCGCGAGGTGAGCGTCCACCCGGACGTGATGGTGGTGGGGGCGGGGATCGCGGGCATCCAGGCGTCGCTCGACATCGCCAAGGCCGGCCATCGCGTGTATCTCGTGGAGAAGGACCCTTCCATCGGCGGGCACATGGTCCAGTTCGACAAGACCTTTCCGACCCTGGACTGCGCTGCCTGCATTTCCACGCCCAAGACCGTCGCTGTGGCGCAGAACCCGAACATCCAGCTCCTCACCTACAGCGAGGTGACGGAGGTGAACGGCTACGTGGGCAACTACCGGGTGAAGGTGCGCCGCAAGCCCCGATTCATCCACGAAGACCGCTGCACGGGCTGCGGCCAGTGTGCCGAGGTCTGTCCCGTTTCGGTGCCCAACGAATTCGACGAGCACCTGAGCCGGCGCAAGGCCGTCTATCGGTTTTTCCCCCAGGCGGTTCCCATCACGTTCACAATTGAAAAGAAAGATCGGGCGCCCTGCGTGTCGACCTGCCCCGCCGGAGTCAACATTCAGGGTTACATCCAGCTGATCGGCCAGGGAAAATATGCGGCGGCCATTCAGCTGATGCTGGAGCGGATCCCCATCCCGGGCGTCCTGGGCCGAGTGTGCCCGCATCCGTGCGAGTCGGCGTGTCGGAGGGCCGAAGTCGACTCCTCCCTCGCCATTCGGGATCTCAAGCGGTTTACCGCGGACCGGGTGGACATGGCCAGCCTGCCGGCGCCGGAGATCGAGGAGCGCCCGGAGCGGGTTGCTGTGATCGGATCCGGCCCCGCGGGACTCACGGCCGCCTACTACCTGCGCCGGAAGGGCTACCAGGTGACCCTGTTTGAAGCCCTCGACGTCCTCGGCGGCATGCTTCGGGTCGGGATCCCCGACTATCGGCTGCCGCCGGACGTCCTGGACCAGGAAATCGCGAACATCCTCAGGCTCGGAGTCGAGGTCCGGACCGGCATGCGCCTGGGCCGGGATTTCACCGTCGACGATCTGAAGGCGCAAGGGTTCCATGCGATCTTCATCGGGCTCGGAGCCCACGAGTCCACGCGGCTCAACGTAGCCGGCGAAACGGATTTCGACGGCGTCACCGACGCCGTAACGTTCCTGCGGCGGGTCAACCTGGGCGATGCGCAGGCCCCCGGAAAGCACGTGGTGGTGGTGGGCGGAGGCAACGTGGCCATGGACGCGGCTCGGACGGCCTTGCGTCTGGGCTGCGAGTCGGTTTCCATCGTGTATCGGCGGACTCGCGAGGAGATGCCGGCGTTCGAGGAGGAGATCGAAGAGGCCCTGGCCGAGGGCATCCGGCTCCATTACCTCACGGCCCCCGTGCGGGTGGTCGGGGAGGGCGGGCGCGTTGTGGGACTCGAGTGCATCCGAACCGAGCTCGGGCTCCCGGATGAGAGCGGTCGGCGCCGGCCCGTGCCCATCAAGGATTCCGAAACAGTGATTCCCTGTGACTGCCTGATCCCCGCCATCGGCCAGCAGCTCGATCCCACGAGCCTCGAAGGTTGCGCGGCCGAAACGACCCGCCGCGGGACGCTCTCCGTCGACCCCCTCACCCTGGAAACGAGCATCTCCGGCGTGTTTGCCGCAGGAGATGCCGTGAGCGGCCCGGCGACGGTGATCGATGCCATTGCGGCGGCCCACAAGGCGGTCGAGAGCATCGATTGTCACATCCGGGGAGTCTCCTTTGCCACGCGACAGCTTGAGGAGCGAAAAGCCCGCGAGGCGCGCAAGGGATCGGGGGAGAACGGGGGCGGGCGATGGAGCGCCATTCCCGAGGGAACC
>CAZGQL010000162.1:1384-4013 GCA_964527905.1 uncultured Syntrophobacteraceae bacterium | reverse complement strand
GATCCTTTGAGGAGGTGTCGCGAGGGCTCGATGAGGCCGATGTGGCACGGGAAGTCGAACGTTGCCTCAACTGCGGCGTCTGCTCGGAATGCATGGAATGCGTCCGGGCCTGTGAGCGCAATGCCGTGGACCACAGCATTCAGGAGCAGGAGCTTGAGATCAAAGTCGGGAGCATCGTGCTGGCCACGGGTTTCGACGTCATGGATCCGGGTCCCCTCAAGCAATACGGCTATGGGCGCTTCGATGAGGTCTACACGGGCCTCGAATTCGAGCGGCTCAACAACGCCGTGGGGCCGACCGGCGGCCAGATTCTCATGAAAGACGGCCGAAAGCCCAAGAGCGTGGGCATCATCCACTGCGTGGGCAGCCGGGATGCCAACCACCATCCGTACTGTTCCCGGGTTTGCTGCATGTACGCTCTGAAGTACGGGCACCTCATCAAGGAGAAGGCGGGCCACGACACCAAGGTCTTCAACTTCTACATCGACATGCGATGCTTCGGGAAGGGCTACGAGGAGTTCTACCAGCGGCTGCAGGAGGAAGGGGTCCTGTTCGTCCGGGGTCGTCCCGGGGAGATCACCAACATCGCCCAGAGTCCCGAGGAGGAGGGCAAGCTCATCATCGTGTCCGAGGACACCCTGCTGCGCCGGAAGTTGAGGATCCCCGTCGACATGGTCATCCTCTGTTCGGCCATGGAACCCCGCAAGGACGCGGCGGACACCGCGCGGATCTTCGGCATCAGCCAGGGGGCCGACGGGTTCTTTCTCGAAGAGCATCCGAAACTGGGGCCGGTTTCGACGGCGACGGACGGGATCTTTCTGGCCGGGACCTGCCAGGGGCCCAAAGACATCCCGGATGCGGTTTCCCATGCCTCGGGGGCCGCTTCTCAGGCCCTGGCGCTGGCTTCCCGGGGCCGGGTCGAAATCTCCTCCATGATTTCCTACATCGATCCGGACATTTGCGCGGGCTGCCAGACTTGCATCCAGCTCTGCGCGTATTCGGCCATCGAGTTCGACGAGCGGCGGGGGGTATCGGTCGTGAACGAGGCGGTGTGCAAGGGCTGCGGGAGCTGTTCGGGGTTTTGCCCGAGTGGCGCCGCCCAGGTGCGGCACTTCACCGCGCGGCAAATCTTCGCGGAAATCGAAGGCATCCTTGAAGGCGCATAAAGCAGGAGTGGACCATGGCGGACTATGAACCGACGATCATCGCTTTCGTGTGCAACTGGTGCACCTACACGGCGGCCGACTTGGCCGGAACCTCCCGGCTGATGCAGCCGCCCAACGTGCGCATGATCCGCATGATGTGCACGGGCATGGTCGATCCCAAGTACGTGATCAAAGCGCTCCTCGAAGGGGCGGATGCGGTCCTGATCAGCGGGTGTCATCCCGGCGACTGCCATTACATCAACGGCAATTTGAAGGCGCGCCGACGGGTCAAGCTGCTCAAGGAGATCTTCAATCAGTTCGGGTTCGATGAACGGCGCCTCAAAATGACCTGGATCGGGGCCAGCGAGGGCATCGACTTCGCCGAAACCGTCCGGGAGATGGTTGCCGAGGTCAGGGCCCTCGGCCCGAATACCGTGCGGAACCTCATGGTTCTGTAAACCTGTGCGAGAACTTTAGCCGTCTGGAGAGGACCCATGGCTGACGCAATCAGGATAGAAGTCAAGGAGCAGGACACGGTGCGCTCGCTCCAGGGTTTTTTCAGAGCCCTTCTGGAGAAGGGAGTCGTCCGTGCGTTGCTGGTGCCTCGGCACCTGCCGGGTGGGGGCTCCGTCATGCCCACCTTGGTGACCGACCCCGAACGCCTGGACGCGGCCGACCCACTGGCGCCGGCGTTTCCCATCAACGCGGCCAAGGTCGTATCGAGGCTCAGCCGTAAGCCCATGGGGGCGCGGGTGGGTGTGGTGCTCCGTCCTTGCGAGATCAGGGCCTTCATCGAGCTGGTGAAGCTCAAACAGGGCGCTGTGGACGAGCTCGTGCTGATCGGCATCGATTGTCCGGGGGCCTTTCGGAATCCCGACTATCGGGCGTTCGCCCAGGGCAAGGGAGCGGAGGCGACACGGGTCTTCCTCCAAAAGGCCGCTTCCGGAAATTACGAAGCCGGCAACGGGACGGGGCTCTCCCCCGCATGCCTGGCCTGCGAGAAGCCCACACCGGAGGGGAGCGACTGCGCCATTGGATGGTTCGGCCTCGATCCGGCAAAGGAGCTCGTCGTCCTCGCGCAGACCGACAAGGGCAAGCAGCTGCTCGGTGCCGTCGGCTTCCCGGAGGGAGTCGAGCCTGCCGACCGGGGGCGGCGCATCGATGAGATCGTCGCGACTCGTCTGGTCCACCGCGAGCGGATGCAGCGGGAGACCGCCGAGGCGACCTCGGATATGGGCAAGCTGGTCACCTATTTGAGCAACTGCGTGAACTGCTACAATTGCCGCGTGGCCTGTCCGGTCTGCTACTGCAAGGAGTGCGTGTTCGTGACCGACGTTTTCGATCACGAGCCGTCTCAATACCTGCGCTGGGCCAAACGCAAGGGCGCGGTGAAGATGCCCACGGACACGGTGTTCTTCCACCTCACCCGGCTGGCCCACATGAGCACGGCCTGCGTCGGCTGCGGCCAGTGCTCCAACGCCTGT
>CAZGQL010000162.1:0-1369 GCA_964527905.1 uncultured Syntrophobacteraceae bacterium | reverse complement strand
GCGTACCGGTGCTGGAGCTTTTCAAGACCATCTCCCGGCACACCCAGGCGGCGTTCAAGTACGAGGCCGGTCGGAGTCTGGAAGAGGCCCCGCCGCTGTCGGCCTTCCGCGAGAAGGAGTTTTCCGAAGTCACGGGCGGGCACGACTAGGGCTCCGTTCATGTGGTTTTTCGGCCTACCTTCCTTTGATCCTCCCTCTCGAGGGGAGTTCGGGGGGATCCCCCTCAAGGGAAGGATGAGACCCGGCGTGAAGGTGTTGGCGACCCACCGGCACATTTGGACGGCAATGGCTTTCCCCTGTTGAGGACAACGGAAATGAACAACACCCAAGGGTCCGTTTTAGTCGTGGGGGCGGGAATCAGCGGGATCCGCTCCGCGCTCGATTTGGCGGAAATCGGTCACAAGGTGTTTCTGATCGACAAATCGCCCCGGCTGGCGGGCTACCTGAGCCAGTTGGATCATCAGTTCCCCAACGATCACTGCGGCATGTGTCGGATGCTGCCCATGGAGGCACGAGACGCCGGTTCGCAATACTGCCTCCGCAAGGGCCTGTTCCATAAGAACATCGAGGTCATGCTCGCAACCGAGCTGCTGGATTTTCAGGGGGAGCCAGGCAACTTCACCGTCACGTTGCGCCGGGTGCCTCCGCTCGTGGATCAGCAGCGCTGCATCGGCTGCGGCGAGTGTGCGCAGGTGTGCCCGGTGGAAGTGAAAAATGAATTCGACGCGGGGCTGTCCCTGCGCAAGGCCATCTACCTGCCCACCCTCCACGCGACGCCCAACCAGTACGTGGTGGACGCCGACTCGTGCACCCGCTGCGGGGAATGTGAGGCCGTGTGCCCCACGGGGGCCGTCAACCTGGGCCTGCACGAACGCAAGACGTTCAAAGTCCTGGTGGTGGACGACGAACTCATCGTCCGCGACTCCATCCGGGAGTGGCTCCTCGACGAAGGGTTCGAGGCCGACACGGCAGGTTCCGGGGATGAAGCCGTAAGGAAGCTGGCTGAAGAGGAATACGGGCTGATGCTGCTCGACGTGAAGATGCCCGGCATGGACGGGGTCGAGACGCTCAAGCAGGGCAAGGAATTGCGGCCCGATCTGCCGGTCATGATGATGACCGCCTACGCAACCGTCGAAACGGCCGTCGAAGCCATGAAATTCGGGGCGCGGGACTACCTCATGAAGCCTTTCGACCCGGAAATCGTGGTCCAGTTCGTGAAGGACCTCTATGAAGCGGCACGGCCGAAACCCGAGGTGACCCTGCAGGTCGGGGCGATGGTGCTTGCGACGGGCTTCGGATTGGCCGACCCGGGCTCCGGCCGCAACACCTACGGGTACGGGGAGCTGCCGGGGGTGGTCACGAGCCTGGA
>CAZGQL010000161.1:0-10401 GCA_964527905.1 uncultured Syntrophobacteraceae bacterium | reverse complement strand
TGGGACCTGTGGACCCCTCCCCTCGTCCCGTTGCAAATCGATGCCCGCGTCCGCTATTCGCGAATCGAGCACGAAGGGCGGGCCGAAGAAACGGTCCATAAGGCCATCCGGCGCTGCTTCGCCTCACACGGTCTGGCCGCGCCGACACCGGCGGCCAAGCCCCTGGAGGGGGGCGACCGGGAGTCGGAAGCCGGCGTCACGATGCGCCAGAGGATCCTGGTGCATGTGATCGAAAACCAGTGTGAGGTCAGCCTGGACACGACGGGAGACCATCTGCACCGGCGGGGTTACCGGGTTCACCATGTGGGGGCCCCGTTGCGAGAGACCCTCGCGGCGGGCATTCTGATCCGATCGGGCTGGAAGGGCCGTGTCCCGCTTGTGGACGGGATGTGCGGTTCAGGGACCTTTCCCATCGAGGCGGCCTTGCTGGCGCGCGGGATCGCTCCGGGGCTTCACCGGACATTTCTGTTCGAACGGTGGCCTTCCTTCGCGGAGGCCCGATGGAAGCATCTGCGCCGTAAGGCCCGTGAAGCCGTCCTGGAATCGGTGGGGGCCCCCATCATCGGATTGGACGTTGAGGAGCAGGCTTTGGCGGTCGCACAAGACAACGCCCTGCGCGCGGGGGTTTTGACCGACATCACCTGGAAAGGCATGGATTTTTTTGATTTCTTTCCCGGAAAGTGGGGGCTTCGTCCCGGGTATCTGGTCCTGAATCCGCCATACGGCAGGCGGCTCAAAAGTGCCGGACCAGACTTCTACGACCGACTGGGCAGGCATGTGCGCAACCATTTTCCGGGCTGGCACCTTGCGGTACTCGCACCCGAGCGGGTCTTGCTGCAGCGGATCGGCCTCCGGGGGTTGCGAGCCTGGAAGATGAGCCATGGAGGTCTTCCGGTTTATGTGGGAATGGGACACGTGTGAGCGACCGGTCGAGAGCCTTCCGGACGACCGCTCCCTGGGAAAAGACGCGCTCAGATTCTCGATAACAGGCCCCAATGCCCTCCGCAGCCACTACGCGGAGTCTCGCTGAGAGGACCCCGTGGCAACCTTGTCGCGCAAACAGATCGCCCTGGACAACACGTATCGGCACCTGACCCTTTTTTCGCGCCATCTGGTACAGTTGTGCTCGATTCTCCATGAGCCAAGCTCGCCCGGCACGATCCACCAAGCCTGGATTCGCACCGGACTGCCGTCCCCGAATCGCTCCCCCGGCTCCGGGAAATCCTTCGCTCCCTATCTCGAGGAGCTCCAGCAGGCGGGCCTTCTGACGCTTCGCAATCAGGTGGTCGAACCGTTTGTCGAAATGGCGACCCGGTACGCCCTGCGGACCCTCCCCATCCCGGAGCATCTGACTTCCGGTGACCTCCTTTCGCTGCCCTGGGTGGAGCACCTTCCCGGCAAGGCCCAATGCATCCGATGCTTTTCTCACCCGAAACAGGCCGCCCTCCAACTGCCTCGAGGCCCACTGTGCCGCAGTTGCGCCGAGAGGGAGCTGGAATGGCTCGCAGCGTCGGTGGACACCTCCTCCTGGGCCCTCGAGCAGGTTCGAGCCGCGCTTTCTCCGAAAGCTCTGTTCCTGGATCGCTTCATCGCCTTGCTGCAGTTCAAACACCTGTGGGGACGTCTCCGTGAGGCGGCCCCCAGCGAGGCCACATCTCTGCTGGGACTTCTTGCCGCTCACCTTGGGCACGGGGGGGAAGGTCCGCTGGACGGCGCCGTGCGCGATGCGGCCGTGAGGGCGGCCCGGGCGGTCGGCCAGCCCATGATGCCCTTCTTGCTTGATCCCTCCCTTCGTCGGAATGACATCGCCTTCGGAAATGTGATCCGCGTACTGGGAGTCCTGGCTGCCTCCGAACCGGCTGTCAGGCCTTTGATTCAGCAGGCGGTGAGCCATGAGAACGCCGACGTCCGGCGGGCGCTCGTCTCCGTCGCTCACCTGTTTCCCTCCGGGGTCTACTGGCCTTTGCTCCATACCCTCCGGCGGGATCCTAACGCGGACATCCGCGCTCAGGCTTATCGGTTCGATTACAGCGGCCAACCGGAAGAAACCGGCGAACTGCTGCTCGCCCTGGAGAATGCCTTTCCCAAGAGCCATTTCCACGTGATGGCCATCGCGGTTCTGACGGAAAGCCGCTACGATTCCAGCTACGTCCCGACCCGGCGGGAGAATGGCCGGCTCCTTCGAAACCTGCGCATCGCCCTCTATGCGGGAGAGCAGGAACTTTTCAAGAGAGCCCTGGGAGCCCTGGTGGACGCAGGCATCGACGAGACGGTCCCACAAGACCCGGTCACAAAGATTTGTTTCCACCCTCACGATCCCGAATGGTTTTCCAGCCTACCATCCGACGTCCAGGCCATCGCCATCAGCAGAGCCACCTCTGAAAATCCGATTCGCCTTGTGGCCGACCCGGAAATCACCGAGGCCGCCCTCGCCCTATCCCGGCAGGAAGGTTTGAGCGAAGCGGCGAGCTCAAGCCTCCATTACGATCTGAGCACTCGTTTCCTCCTGAGCGGCCGATTCGAGGAGGCGCGCTTCCATATGAAGCGCATCGACGACGAAGGATTCACGGCAGGTCGGGCAGGGGCCATTGCATTCCTGGAAGGTCGAAACCGGGAAGCGATTGCGCTGTTCGATAAAGAGCTCAAGGAGCTGCGCAGACGATCCGGCAAACGCAACAAGTTTTACACGAGCATCGCCGGGGTGTTTTTCATCCTGGCCCTGATCAAGGAGGAGGGAACCGAGCCTCCCAAGAAGGCCGAACAGCTTCTCACGAGTGCGGCGGCGAGGAACTACTTGGACTGGGCCTTGCCGAGAACGGCGGACTGCCTGCTGGCCATGGTCCACATACGAGGCCACGAACCCGACAAGGCCCGAGACATCCTCCAAATGCTGCCGGAGACGATCTTGAATCCCTGGTCCCTGTTTTTTGCCGCCCTGGCGGGCTATTACCTGGACGGGACCCTGGGCCAGGACCGAATCGATGCCTTGAGCAAGCTCTTCATCCAGGCCAGGGATGTGGAACAGACCTGGCTCGCCATGGAGTGTGCTGAACTGCTCTGCCGAGTCGAGGAAAACACTCCCATCCGACGCAAGTACATCGAGAAGGTCCGGTCGGAGACGGGGATGCAGTCCTTCGTGGCCTCGCTGCGGGTGGAGGAGCCCTGGCAGCGGAGCCTGAACGCGTTGATCGAAATCACCTCGGAACCGGACGCCGGCAAGGCGCCCCCCGTGGACACGCGTCTCGTTTGGCAGGTGGGCTTTTACAAGGACGCCCTGCGCCTGCAGCCCCTCGAACAGAAGCGTGGAGCCCGGGGCAACTGGAGCAAGGGACGGCCGGTAGCCCTGTCACGGTTGGCTTCGGGAGCCGGGCTTGAGAACCTCACGCCCCAGGACCAACTGCTGCGCCAGGCGGTGGAACGGGAGGTCCACCGCTATTACAGCCCCGGATACGTACTCAACATGGACAAGGCCATCCCGGCACTGGTCGGTCATCCGCATCTGTTCCTCGAAGATTCCCCTGAAACACAGGTGGAGTTCGTCAAGGGTGACCCGGAAATCGCCGTCACCCAATCCGGCTCGCAGCTCCATATCCGTTTCGCCACGCCGATCTCCACCGAAAAGCACCTCATCGTCAAGGAGACCCCCACGCGCTTCAAGGTGCTCGAGCTCTCCGAGCGGCACCGTCGAATCGCCAAGATCCTCGGGCCCAAGGGATTGAAGGTGCCCGTGGCCGCGAAGGACCAGGTGCTCACCGCCATCGCCGGCCTCTCCTCCCACATGCTCGTTCACTCCGGTGTCGGAGGCGCCTCCCGGGAAATCCGGGAGGTCCCGTCCGACCCGACGCCTCACGTGCACCTGCTCCCCGCGGGCTCCGGGCTCCGCTTCGAGATGTTCGTCCGGCCGTTCGGGGCCGCGGGACCCTATCTGAAACCGGGCCTCGGCGCCTCCAGCCTCATCGCCGAGGTGAACGGCACACGGCTCCAGACCCAGCGGGATCGCAAACGCGAAAAGGAGCTGGCCGAAAACCTGGAGGCGGCCTGCTCGGTGCTCGGGCGGCTGCCCGAATCCGAGCGTCAATGGGTCCTCGAGGACCCCGAGGAGTGTCTCGAAACCCTCTTGGAGCTCAAGGATCTTCAGGACCGTGGGGAAGTCGTCATTGAATGGCCCGAGGGCGAGAAGCTGCGCGTCACCCGGGAGGTCTCTTTCGATCAGGTGAAGCTCAAGATCCGCAGCAAAGCGCATTGGTTCGAACTAAGCGGCGACTTACAGGTGGACCAGGACCTGGTCCTCGACATGCGCAAACTCCTGGAGCTTCTGCAGACCTCCGAGTCCCGCTTCGTCCCCCTTGGCGAAGGGCGGTTCCTTGCCCTCACCAACGAGCTCCGCAAACGTCTGCGGGACCTGGAATCTTACGCCGAGCGCCGCGGGAAAGAAATCCGCCTGCACCCGCTCGCGGCCCTGGCCCTCGACGATTTCACGGACAAGCTGCCGGAGTTGGACGCTGACGATGGCTGGAAAAACCGGATCGCGTCGCTCCGAGACGCACAGGCCCTCCAACCCGTCCTTCCCTCGACCCTGCGAGCCGAACTTCGGGATTATCAACAAGAGGGGGTCGCCTGGCTCTCGCGACTGGCTCATCTTGGCATCGGCGCCTGTCTGGCGGACGACATGGGACTGGGCAAGACGCTCCAGGCCCTGACGGTCATCCTCTCCCGGGCGGCGGACGGTCCCACCCTGGTCGTGGCGCCGACCTCCGTGTGCATGAACTGGGTCTCGGAAGCCAGGCGGTTCACCCCCACGCTTAACCCGATCGTCTTTGGCGGGAACCAGCGTGAGGAATTGGTCAAGGGGCTGGGCCCTCACGACGTTCTGATCTGCAGCTACGGACTCCTGCAGCTCGAAGCCGAGCTCCTCCGCTCACGGACGTGGAGAACCATCGTGCTCGACGAGGCCCAGGCCATCAAGAACATGATGACCAAGCGGTCCCAGGCGGCCATGAGTCTAGAGGGAGATTTCAAGGTCATCACGACCGGAACGCCCATCGAGAACCACCTGAGCGAGTTCTACACCCTCTTCAACTTCATCAATCCCGGCCTGTTGGGATCCTTGAAGCGCTTCAACGAGCGGTTCGCCGTCCCCATCGAGCGCTACGGGAGCCGGGAAGCCCGCAGGCGCCTCAAGAAGCTCGTGCAGCCGTTCATCCTAAGGCGCCTGAAATCTCAGGTGCTGGAGGAGCTGCCGCCGAGAACGGATGTGATCCTGCGCGTCGAGATGAGTCCCGAGGAGGCGTCTTTCTACGAGGCCCTCCGGCAACGAGCCCTCGAGGTGCTGGAACAGGATCGGTCGCCCATCGGACAGAAGCACCTGAAAATCCTGGCGGAGATCATGAAACTGCGCCAGGCGGCCTGCAACCCGAAGCTCGTGCATCCGGAAAGCCCCCTGGCCAGCTCCAAGCTGCAGCTTTTCGGGGAAGTGGTCTCGGAGCTGCTCGAAAGCCGCCACAAGGCCCTGGTGTTCAGCCAGTTCGTGACGCACCTGCAGCTGATTCGCGAATTTCTGAACGAGAGAGGGATCGACTACCGTTACCTGGATGGGAGCACGCCTCCGAAGGAGCGGAAGCAGCAGGTGGACGATTTCCAGGCCGGCCGGGGAGATCTGTTTCTGATCAGCCTGAAGGCGGGCGGTCTCGGGCTCAATCTCACGGCGGCGGATTACGTGATTCACATGGACCCCTGGTGGAATCCAGCCGTCGAGGACCAAGCCTCGGACCGGGCCCACCGGATCGGCCAGCAGCAGCCCGTGACCGTTTACCGCTTGGTGACGCAAGGGACCATCGAGGAGAAGATCGTCCAGCTGCACCAGGAAAAACGAGATCTCGCCGCGAGCCTTCTGGCCGGCAGCGACCTGAGCGGCAGGATCTCGGCCGAGGAGCTCCTGCAGCTCATTCGGGACGTCTGAATCACTCCTCTTTGCTGGCCAGGCGTATCAGGACGACCGGCTGATCCCAGCGGTAGAGGAGGGCCGCCTCAAGGGAGGCGAGCACCATCATATGCTCGGCACTCGGATCAATGAGGACCACGTGCTCCTCCTGTTCGCGGCACGGGAGCCGATGCACACGACAGGCTGCCTTGAAACGCTCGACGTCCGGGATCCAGGCGATCAGGACGTTCCCTTCCCGCCGCATGCGGGCCCAGGCATAGCGCATCCGGCCGTTCGCATCGGACTCCCCCACATTGGCAAACATGGCGTCTCCCGATCGACGAAGCTCGATGACGTGCGATTCCAGCCTCGGGCCTTGGTGGCCCCACTCCACCCAGACCCCTCGAATCCGGCCCGATCCTTCGTCTTCGACCTTGAGCGTGAGGGTGCCCTCCCCTTGAAGCCAGGTGCCGTCCCAATCGGCGGCTCTGACCGCCACAGACGCCTCCCCGACAGGCTGCGTGCTGTAGACCGCGCCGCAGCCGGCGAGGGTCGCCGCCATCGCGAGCACCGTCCACGGGATCCCGGATCTCACGTCCTATCTCCTTGTCCGAGAGACAGTTCGAAACCGTCACGGCGATGAAAATCGGGCTTCGGACCCCGATGGCACAGGGCCCAGTAGCTCAATCCCCTGCCTGGGCGGTGGATGATGGCACACACGCCCGCCTGCAAGTCCATCCCGTCAAGAAAGGGGGGCAAGTGGACGGACAACGCGACGATCAGCTCGCTTCTGCGATGCTCAATGGTGAACGGAAGCGAGCCCACGGCTCGCTCCTCGCGCATTCCCAGCCGGTAGTCCTCAAAGGCGAACACGTTCCAATCCCCCGAAGGGGAGGCGTTGACTTCCCAGTAGCGGATCGAGCCGACCGGTGCCAGGAAAAGCTCGAAGCAGGTGTCCTCCCACAGGCCGCTCTTCCGTCCGGGCCGGGGGGAGGGTTCGGGGATCGAAACGTCGTCGAGCCGGCCCGAGAGACGCAAGGTCAAATTCAAGCATTCGTCGTGACGCCACAGGCGGCCGCTTAGGGACAGCTCGGGGGCGTCGATCTTGGAAAACGGCTGGAGCACGAAATCGGCAGCCATCAGGTGAGCTCCCTGACCAGGGCGCGGATGGCGGGTTCCTGCAGCGCAATGCTGTCGCAGAGCCGGAACTGGACAAGGGCCCGTTTGAGGTTCTGCCCAGGGAAACGCGTTTTGAAATAGACGTCTCCCTCGAGATGATCCGTGAGGAACCGCAGTCCCAGCTCGAAGGCGATCAGGCGCACGGCGTCGAAGATCGCTTCCATGTCGTTGCGGGAAAGAAACGCAGCCGCGAACGGAAGATAACCCTCGAGGATCGCCCGGCAGAGGGACAGGTCGAAGGTCACGGCCTCCAGCCGCTGGGGCAGCTCTCCGGCAACATTGCACCCCGAACGCAGGCAGTCCCCGATGTCGTATTGGATCAGTCCCGGCTTGACCGTGTCCAGGTCCACCAGGCTGACGGCGCGCCCGGTCTCGCAATCGATCATGACGTTGCCCACCTTGGGATCCCCGTGAATGGGGCGAGGCACGAGAAGGCCCGCGGCCCGGCCTTCC
Source organism: uncultured Syntrophobacteraceae bacterium (assembly GCA_964527905.1). Classification (GTDB taxonomy): domain Bacteria; phylum Desulfobacterota; class Syntrophobacteria; order Syntrophobacterales; family Syntrophobacteraceae; genus CALBZH01. The sequence continues at coordinate 2,849 of CAZGQL010000161.1, read as the reverse complement.
TCGAGCACCGACGCCAGGTGGCGTCGTTCGGCGACCCAGCGCAGGGCGTCTTCAGTCTCCGAGTGATCGATGGCACCGCGTGCGGCCACGATGGCGTCGAAGCGGTTGAGATAGTGCGGGGTGATGTGAAAACCTTCCAGGGTGTCGAAGAGGGCGTCGCTCGGCAGATCGGCGATGAGAGCATGGAAAAGCCCCAAAGCGGTCCCGAGCTCCCGGGCATGATCGATGCTTTGAATCGTGTCGAAGGAGTGGGCCCCTTCGACAAAGCTCAAAGCGCGCCAGAACCCGCCGTCCGGATCGATCCAATGGTCCACGCCCTCGTCGGTCGTCAGGACCGACATGGGCCTCCAGGTCCTCCCGCGGTACATCCCCGAGGGGCCGACACGCCGACGGATATGCTCGGCCACCGTGACGAGGTTGTGCATGACCTCGAGGGGGCGGCGAAAAACGTGAGTGTTCAAACGCTGCAGAATGAAATGGGCGGCCCCCGGCCCCTCCAGGGTGACCCGAAAGGTCTCGTGCACATGGCCATTCCCGTGACGAGACAGGGCCGAAACGCGTCGTGATGCTGCGAATCGCCGAGCGGCCCTCTCCACGTGAACCGGGTCCGTCTTCATGGGCTGTGTTTCCGTCGACACCGCGTCCCCCTTGGAAGCCAGCTTGGGAATGGTCGAGAATGGCCCGACCGATGTTCGCTGCGCATGGATCTGAAGCGTTCAACCGCGGGTCGGGATTCCATTCCCGACCAGAAGGGGGCACGAGTGGAGAGCCGACCTGCAGGGTTGCCGGAAACCATGGTTCCTGCACGGGTCCGGCATCGCTGGTCATGGACAATGCCCAATCGCTTCGCAAGACGCCAGGTCAATACCGCCGAAGGCTGTTGCGCAACTCACTTCCAATCCCTCGGCATCGTTTCCACGCGTGAGGAACGCCGGTATGGACGATGCTTTATGGACCTGAGTATCCCGGAGGGTGACGGGAAGATGAGGACTTGCAACAAGCTCATCGCCCCCCATGACGGTGCCCATGCAAAGTATAACGCATCCGGGATCCCCGGCGGAGAAAAACCCGGCCCGCGGAAGGGAAAGCGGTATCTTTGGTCTCCGGTCCCCCGTATTCGGGGAGATAAGGTCAAGCCAAGGGCCTGGCCGGGCACGCTTTCGGCGGCTGCTCCCACTCGCTAAGGTTGACTCGTGTTCCCCGAATGGCTATTTGCTGGCTTCTGAGATGAAGCTCCGATCGTTTGGAGCATGTAGCATTGGATGCCAGGTTCAAAATCCACCCTCGGATACGATCGCAAGAAGGTGCGTGCCTATGTCACGGGAAGTCTGGAGCCGATTCTTCCCCTTCCTCGAATGGCTGCCCATAGTGAACCGGACCACTCTCCGCCAGGACGTCCTGGCGGGGCTCACGGGGGCCGTCATCGTGCTGCCCCAGGCGATCGCGTTTGCCACCCTCGCGGGGCTGCCCGCCGAATACGGCCTTTATTCCGCCATCGTTCCGGTCATCGTCGCAGCGTTGTTCGGTTCGTCCCATCATCTCATCTCCGGCCCCACGACGGCCATCTCCATCGTCGTGTACGCCAAGGTGAGCCAGCTCGCGACCCCCTACACCGGCGAATACGTGAGCCTCGTGCTCACCCTCACCCTCATTGTAGGGATCATCCAGACGGGGCTTGGGCTTGCCCGCATGGGAATGCTCGCCAATTTCGTGTCCCATTCGGTCGTGATCGGGTTCACGGCCGGCGCGGCGATCCTCATTGCCACCAGTCAGCTCGGACCGTTCTTCGGACTCATGCTGCCCAAGGGACTGACGTTTCCGGCCGTCTGGCGAGAGCTATTCTCACGCCTGCCCGATTGCAACCTCTCCAACCTGGCCGTCGCCGGCACAACGCTGGTGGTTGCGGCGACGTTCAAGCATTTCCTTCCCAAATGGCCTGGGTTCCTCATTGGCATGCTGGCGGGAGGTCTGCTGGCGCTTGCGCTGGACGGGAAGGCCCACGGGCTTTCTTTCGTCGGTGCCCTGCCCGGCCGTCTTCCCCCGCCTTCCATGCCCGACCTGAGCCTGGGGACCCTCGGCCGACTGGTCCCGGGAGCCCTTGCGGTTGCCATGCTCGGCCTGGCCGAAGCCGTCTCCATCTCCCGATCCATTGCGACCAGCTCGCATCAGCGCATCGACAACGGCCGGGAGTTCATCGGGCAGGGCATCTCCAACATCGTCGGTAGTTTCTTCTCGAGCTACGCTTCGTCGGGATCGTTTACGCGAACGGGCGTCAACTACAGCGCGGGGGCGCAAACGCCCCTGGCTGCTGTCTTCTCGGCCCTGGCCGTTGCGCTCATCCTGGTCCTGGTCGCTCCCCTCACGGCGCATCTCCCCGTCGCCTCGATGGCCGGCGTGCTCATGATCATCGCCGCCCAGCTCATCGACTGGAAGCGAATCCGATGGATCTTTCGCACCAGCCGCCCAGAAGCGGGCGTCATGGCGGTCACCTTCTTTTCGACCTTGTTCGTCGAGCTCGAATTCGCGATTTTCTCCGGGGTCATCCTATCGCTCCTGCTCTACCTGAAGCGCACCACGCACCCGCACTTCATCGCGATCGCCCCGGACCCCGAGGCATCCAAGAGCTGCTTCGTAGACGCGCGGTCCAAGCATGCGGCGGAATGCCCCCAATTGAAGCTGCTTCGACTCGACGGTTCCATTTTCTACGGCGCCGTGAACCACATCTCCGAGGAACTGCACGAGATCGCCAAGCAAAACGAGAAGCTGCGCCACATTGTGATCGTGGGGAGCGGCATTAACTTCGTGGACGTTTCCGGCTGCGAGATGCTCTTCGAGGAGGGCCGCAGTCA
>CAZGQL010000160.1:8982-10413 GCA_964527905.1 uncultured Syntrophobacteraceae bacterium | reverse complement strand
GGTGCAGCGAGCCGCCGGCCAGGCTGCCGCCGCTGAAGCTGCCCACGATCGACGACAGCGTCGCCTGCGAGGTGCCGGTGCTGCCGAAGAAGGGCAGGTCGCAGCCGTCGAGGTTGTCGCGATTGACGGTTTGCGCGCCGCGCAGCGCGGTGGCGACGGTGATCGTCGACGGGCTGCCCGCCGTCCCCTGGAACCAATTCCCCCAGTTTCGAGAGCTGCTCTTCCAACGCAGGGAGCTGAAGGAAATCGCTGCCATTAAGGCGGCCAATCTGGATGTGGAAAAGCGCCTGCTGCTTCGTTCCCTGGATGCCGAGATTTCGAGGGTGCGAACCTTGGTGGAAACGCTTCGAGACTTTGTGGGGGAACTTGAGCGGGAACGGCCCGAATGGGTTCAAGTGGGTCGAAGGCACCTGCGTCGGTGGGTTCGGGCACTTCCCATGGATCGGCTGGCCGGGCGAGAAAACGACAGTAGTGAGGCGCTGGCGGGTCCGGGTCTCCTGATCGCGGCGCTGGCCCGTCGGTTGGAACCCCAGGATGCCTGCAGGTGGCGGAATTTCGTGGAGGAAAGCTGCTCCGAGGCCAACCGCCCCCTCGCCGAGTTGCGTCGCGAGCTCGATCGCCTGGAGGACCGCCTCGTGCACGGAGGGCTACAGGCGGGGCTGACTCAATCCCAGGTCGATGAGGTCCGGGCCGCGGTGGCTGTGGAGGACCGTTGGCTGCGATGGACCCGCGATCTGGAGGACAAAGCCGAAAGTCTCGCCGCGTTTACTTTCGCGGTGTCGCGAAAGGGCTTCCGATGGTTTCAACGTGTCGTTCACGGGATCGCGTACCTCTTGTTCGTCGTCGCGCTGGTCCGACTGGATCTCCTTGTCGGATTGATCCAAAATCCCAGCGGGTCGGCGCTCTTGAGTGTTGCGGTGAGCCTGTTGCTCGGGCTGTTTCAGACCTCGGGTGTGGCGGCGCTCGCAAGCCTTGTGGTCCTTCAATTGTTTATCGGCTGGCGGTTCTACACCCGACATAAGAAATGGTTGCAGCGCCGGAGCCGAGGGTTTATAGAGACTCTCGAACAAGAGCTGACGAGGCTCTGGGAAGTGGAGCTCGACGGAATGCTTTCCGCTTGCCGAGCTCTGGTCGCCGCCAAGGAGGCGGCTATCGAGGAATTCGAGGCGCTGCGGGGAGCCGCGCGAGACAGGTAGGCGATGCCCATCAAGATTCTGATTTTGTTCGTGATACTGGCGATTCCTCTGATCCCTACTTTTTGGGCGATCCTGGATATTCCCAAACGGGCCTTCCCAACGCCGAAAAAAAAGCTGATCTGGTTCTTCACGGTTTCGACACTTCCGTGTGTGGGGGCCATTCTGTACATCCTGTTCGGGCGTCGGCAGACCGTGCCACTGGAAAACTGAACCGGCTCCCGTTGGGCCGACGAAC
>CAZGQL010000160.1:0-8972 GCA_964527905.1 uncultured Syntrophobacteraceae bacterium | reverse complement strand
GTCGACGGCACCCGGCGGGTGCACGACCAGTGCGCGGACGATCGGCTCCGGCACCCACACCCCGATCCCAATGCGCACCGGAAGGAGGCATTTCGTTCCATGCTGGCTCTGTTTCGGAAACATGCAACGTCTTGGTTGATCAAGGTGGCGTTTTTTCTCATCGTGATCGTGTTCGTGTTTTGGGGCGGATACTCCTACAAGATGAAGGAGGAAAACAAGGTCGCCCTCGTGGACGACATGTACATCAGTACGGGGGAGTTTGACCGCGCTTATTCGAATCTTCTGGAAATGTATCGGCGACAGCTGGGAGGGGGCTTGTCGGACGAGCTCCTCAAGGGGATGAACCTCAAGCAGCAGGCTCTTGACGGACTCATCGAGCGCTACGTGCTGCGTCGCGCTGCGCAGCAGATGGGCTTCGTGGCCACGGACCAGGAGGTCCGGCAGCGCATCATGGAATTCCCCGTCTTCCTTCAGGAAGGTCGATTCGACCAGAGGCGCTACGTCGCCCTGTTGCAACAGAACCGCCTGACCCCTGAGATGTTCGAACGTCAGGTCGCCGATGAGATCACGATCCAGAAGTTGGAGGCGTTCGTGAAGCGCCGCGCGTCGGTGACCGAAGAGGATGTGCGGAGCGATTTCGATTTCACGTTCGGTCGCGTTCAGCTGGCCTACGTGCTTCTGGATCCGAAGAACTATGAGTCGTCGGTGAAGGTCGAACCGGAGGGGCTCCAATCCTACTATGAAAGCCATATGGACAACTATCGCGAGCCGGAGAGGCGCCGTTTCGGTTATGTGCTCTTCAAATTCGCGGAACAGGCCCAGGGCGTGCCGGTGACCGAAGAACAGATCCGTCGAGCTTATGAGGACAACATCGAGAAATACCATCAGGAAGCCGAAGTGAAGGCGCGTCACATTCTGTTTGAGGTCCGGGAGGACGCGCCGGAAGAAGAAACGGCCAAGGTGAAGTCCGAGGCGGAGGCCGTGCTCGCCGAGGCCCGCAAGGGAGCCGACTTCGCACAGCTCGCCACTAGGCATTCCAAGGACAGCGGCTCGGCTGCCCAGGGGGGGGATCTGGGCTGGTTCAGCAAGGAAAAGATGGTGCCCGAGTTCTCCGAGGCGGCCTTTGCGTTGAAACCGGGGGAGATCAGCGACTTGGTCCGAACGCAGTTCGGCTTCCATATCATCAAGGTCGAGGAGGTTCGGCCGGAGAAGACCCGTACCCTGGATGAGGTGAGAGCTGAGATCGAGGCGTCCCTGCGGGAAGAAAAGGGTCGCGAGATCGCGCTCAACAAGGCCCGCTCCTTCGGCGACATGGCATTTGCCCAGAAGAGCTTGGAAAAGGCCGCCACGGCTCAAAACCTTACGGTCACGGTTTCCGAGGGCCCTGGATTGGCCCAATCGGACAAGATCCCGGGACTGGAGGCTGCTCCACCGACTCTGATGGGCAACCTATTCAAACTCGGGGACCGGGAGGTGAGCGAAGTAACGGATGTGGGCTCCGGGTATGCGGTCTTTCAGGTGTTGGGGATCGAGCCACCGCACCCTAAGCCTTTTGATGCGGTCAAGGAAAGCGTCGAGAAGGCGTATGTGGTGGATCAGGCGCGCGCCATCGCTCAGGCAAAGGGCATGGAGATTCTCGATGCGGCCAGGAAGGCCGGGAGGTTGGAGGAAGCCGCCAAGGCCGCGGGCTTCGACGTGAAGCAAACGGGTCTGTTCTCCAGACGCCAACCCGATAAGGATCTCCTGTTTCGGGGTGAAGGACTGAATGCAGTGCTTCAACTGCAACCTCAGCAGCCCTTCCCCGACGCCCTGGTACAGGACGCCAACAACCGGTATGTGGTCTGTCAATTGCTCGTGCGGGAGATTCCAACGGCGGATTTTGAGAAGGAGCGTCCAGCCATCGTCAGGCGGTTGTCGCAGCAGAAGGAAAACACCCTTTGGCGGGCTTGGCTGGCCGGCCAAAAGGAAGGTGCGAAGGTCCGTTTGATTCGGAATCTGTGAGCGTCACCCGGCCTCGGGCCCCAAGCTCCCCTGGGATATGCTCCCGGGGGCTGCACCACACCGCTTGTGTGGAGTGTTAGCCCCACCGCGCCGCTTCCACATGTTGCCCAGTGCCCTTCATGAAGCGTGCAATCGGGCTGCCGGCTCATTGCTCCTGCCCTGTATTTGCCCCTCGTTTGTATTCAAGCTTTGGACTCTGACGACCGAGAAGTCCTGGCAAGGGAACGCCGGTCGGCGCCCACCTCAGCTCTCACGAAGACCGAAAAGAGGGAATGATCGATGGATCTCGAAACCGGGACCGCATGCGGTCCCCAAGCGCAGACCCTTGTGCGTCGGAACGATTCAAGGAACGATAATCCGAGCGGACATCAAGAGCCCGGGGCTAGAATCGCGCGTTTTCTCATCGAAGAAGGGATGCTGACGGAGGAGCAGGTCGACTATGCGCGACGGGTGCGCTCCAAGCTTGCCACTCCACGGAGCCTCACCCAGGTCCTTCAGGATCTTTCCTTCATCACGCCGGCTCAACTGCGGGAAATCCTGACGGGCAAGCACCTGTCCATGAAGATCGGTGAGTTGCTGGTCGAGCTCGGAGCGATCACGCGGGACCAACTCGAAAAGGCTCTGAGCATTCAACGGGCGAGCAAGGAAAAACGACGCCTGGGTGACATCCTCATCGATACACACCTCATCGATGAACGGGCCTTTTATGAATCCCTCTCCTGTCAGCTGGGCATCCCCCATATCGACCCCAAAATCCCGGAGCTCAACCGGGAACTTCTCTCCAAGGTCTCACCGCAGTGCGTTGCCAACCACCGGTTTGTTCCATTGAACGAGATGGACGGGAAGGTGATGGTCGCCTTTGCGGACCCGCTGAATGCCAAGGACCTGGAGACCGCCAGGTTGATCTTCGGCCCGAACATCGCGCCGGCGATCTGTACCCAGGCGGCGGTATCCGAAGTCGCCCATTACCTCGAACGCCGACAAGCATGCGGGCTCCAACCCACCGTGGACGACCGAACGGCCATCGGGGTGGTGGAATCCCTCATTCAGGATGCGCTACGTCATGCAGCGAGTGACATCCACATCGAACCCATGAGCGGGAAGCTGCGCGTCCGGTTTCGTGTCGATGGCGTCATGGTCCCCTTCAACGACTATTGTCTCGACTTGGCTCCTTCCATCACCAATCGTCTGAAGATCCTCGCAAAGGCGGACATAGCCGAAAAACGCCGGCATCAGGGGGGACGGATACTCTTCGAGAACCCCGATAGCGGTGAGACGATCGACATGCGCGTCTCCTTCTATGTCACGATCTGGGGCGAGAAGATCGTCTTGAGGCTCCTCAATCACAAGGGCCTGTTCCTGCGACTCAACGAAACAGGCATGCAGCCCAAGATGCTGGAACGTTTCTGCTACGACGCCCTCGACATCCCGACCGGCGTCATCCTCATCACGGGCCCAACCGGGTCGGGAAAAACCACCACCCTGTACAGCTGTCTGAACTATCTGGACCGGCCCGACACCAATATCGTGACGGTCGAAGACCCGGTGGAGTATGTCCTGGACGGCATCGCCCAATGCTCCGTGGATCCTAAGATCAACCTCACGTTCGAGGAGAGTCTCAAACACATTGTACGTCAGGATCCCGACGTGATCGTGGTCGGGGAGGTGCGGGACCAATTCTCGGCCGAAACGTGCATCCAGGCCTCCCTCACCGGTCACAAGGTCCTGACGACCTTCCATACCGAAGACAGCATCGGGGGCCTCATTCGGCTGCTCAACATGAACATCGAGGCCTTCTTGATCTCGTCGACCGTGGTGTGTGTCGTAGCCCAACGCCTTCTCCGACGGGTGTGCGCCAAATGTGGAGAACCTTACCAGCCGACGCCGGCCGAGCTGCATCGACTGGGCTACTCGGCCAATGAGACCCGTGGGGCGTCCTTCCGAAGAGGGCGAGGGTGCACGGCATGCCATCACACGGGCTACAGCGGACGGGTGGGGGTGTTTGAGCTCTTGGTCCTCAACGAGATGGTCAAGGATGCCATCCTCGGCAAGAAGACCTCTTACGAAATCCGGCGCATCAGCGTGGAAACCTCCGGACTGGTAACGCTGCTCGAGGATGGGATCATGAAAGCCTATCGCGGCGAGACATCCATCCAGGAGGTCTTGCGTCATTTGCCTCGTGTGAGTAAACCGCGTTCACCGCAAGAGCTCAGCAGATTACTGGGGGTTTGACGATGCCGGAATCCCTTTTGGAGATCATCAAGGAACAATGCAGTTCGGAAGGGCTGCAGCTCCCCGTCTTTCCCGAAACCGCGATTCAGATTCAACGCCTCATCGATCGCAAGGACTTCTCGCTCAAGCAGGTTTCGGATCTCATTTGCAGAGACCAGGCCTTGGCCAGCGAGGTATTGAAGCTCGCCAACTCCTCCTTTTTCGCCGGTTTCCGAAAGATCGGCTCAATCCAAGATGCCGTCATGCGGCTCGGGGCCAAACAGATCCTGAACTGCATCGTGCTCATGGGGCAGAAGAATCTCTACCGATCCAGCAACAAGCTGTTCAACAGTTACCTGCGCGGACTGTGGCAACACGCCACGGGTTGCGCGATGGGATCCAAATTCATCCTCGAAAAGGCGGGCTACAAAGATCTGGTCCAAGAAGGGTTTCTGGCAGGTCTTCTCCACGACATCGGAAAACTCGTTCTGCTCAAGGTTGTGGAACCCATTGCCGAGTCCCAGACCACCCCTTTGGCAGACGCTTTCGTGCTCGAGTTGCTCGAGAACCTCCATGTGGACCAAGGGCTTTGCTTCGCGCAACGCTGGAATTTCCCCGAAAACTACTGCCGGGTCATTCAAGACCATCATCGGCAAGATTGCGACATGAACGACATTCTCCTACTTGCCGTTCGCATCGCCAACCAGGCCTGCCACAAGGCTGGAATGGGCATGCGCCAAGACCCATCGGTTGTGCTGCCGTCACTCCCTGAGGCCCACGCTCTGGGGGTCAAGGAGATCGTGCTGGCCGAGCTCGAAGTCTTTATCGAGGACAACGCTTCGGCGTTCTGAGTCAGTCGAGCGTGCCACGGCCGGGGATAGACCATCCGCCGATCACGATTTCTTCTTCAAGAGCTGATCCAGTCCGGCAAATGGCTTGTGAGTCGTGGTCGGAGGAACATGTTCCCCCGCCGTAGGCTCGTCGGTCCATTCTTGCACCAGATCGCGTGCATGCTCGTTGTCGTGGCAAAACAGGCAAAGCAGTTCCCAGTTGCTGCCGTCCAGAGGATTGTTTTGGTGGTTGTGATCCTTGTGGTGTACGGTGAGCTCCCGAAGGCGTTTGCCTGAAAACTCGCGTCCGCACCGTCCACAAATCCATGGAAACAGCTTGAGCGCCCGCTCCCGGTACGTCTTTTCCATCTCTCGCGGCGAATTCCTGGACATCATTCGGTGTCTCCTCCTTCCTGTATGAACGGGGGAAATCGGGCTGATAGCAAACGTTCCACCTAACGCCACCCGCCTAGCGATGGGGGTTGATGCGTCGCGCCCAGCTGGCCGCATGCGGCGTGGACACCCCGCCCGTGAGGCCGTCGCACCCGTACGAAGACGCCGGCACCGGTCAACCGTCGAGCAAATCGATTCACCTGCTCGGAGTCGGGGCTCTCGTAGGGCGAGGGACCGCAGGCATTATAGGGGATCAGGTTCACCCGGACCGCTGGAAGCGTTTTCACATAATCGGCCAATCTTACGGCGTGTTCCCGATGATCGTTGATGCCCGCAAGCAACACGTACTCGATAAAGATGACTCCATCTCGAGGCAATGGGAAGGACCGGAGCTGCTCGGCGAGGCTGCCCAGAGGGAACCGGCGATTGATGGGCATCAGGGTACTTCGGAGGGCGTCGTCGGCGGCGTTGAGTGAAACGGCAAGACGGAGCGTTTTCATGCCGGAGGCCGAGAGTCGCCGCAGCCCTTCGAGATGCCCTGCTGTCGACACTGTCATATGACGCAGTGCGACATCCAGCCCCCGCTGGTCGTTCAGGATTCGAATGGCCCGAAGGAGCGCTTCGACGTTGTCGAGTGGCTCCCCCATGCCCATGAACACCACATTGTCGACCCGATGACCCAGTTCGAAACGGGCCGCGTGTATCTGCCAAACGATCTCTTCGACAGCCAGATCACGGAGAAAACCCATGGCGCCCGTGGCGCAAAACGAACACCCCATTCTGCAGCCGACCTGAGTGGAGACACACAATGTGATGCGGCCGTTCGACGGGATGATGACGGATTCAATGATGCCGCCGTCCACGAGGCGCGACGCGAACTTCAGCGCGTCGACATCTTCCTGGGTCGAAACGATGCGACAGTCTGGGAAGCGGAGATCCCGACGGAGGCGGGAAGCGAGCCGAGGGGCGAAATCCAAGACGGCCAGGGCGTGGGGAGAGGCCATTCCTTGCTTGAAGACCGCACGATAGAGGGCGGCGGCATGGTGAAGGCCCTTGCCGTAGCGACGTTTCATTTCAGAGGCCAGTTCCTCGCAGGTGAGGGCAAACGGATTCACGTGGCAAACCCTTCGCTCAAAAGACGGTCCCAGATGGAGCGAACCTGTCGGGCCGTTTCCTCGAGGGGGCCGGAATTGTCGATGACCAAGTGGGCGGCCAATCGTTTGGTTTCAATGGGGAGCTGAATGGTGAGGGTTTTTTCGGCGGCTTCCCGGGTCAGCCCGTCACGATGCATCAGCCTCTCGATCTGCACCTCGGCTGGGACGTACACGAGGATCACCAGGTCGAAGCGATCCGCCATGCCGGATTCAAACAGGAGCGGGATGTCGAAGATCAAAGGGCGGGCCCGATCTCCAAGCCGCCACTGCTCCCAGTGCTGCTCCATGGCTTCAATGATCAATGGATGCAGGATGGAGTCGATCCGGTTTCGACAGGCCGGATCGGTGACGATGGCCTCGCGAAGCTTTCGGCGGTCCAGAGCCCCTTGGGCGTCGAAGTAAGCGCCACCAAGGGCTGCGTGGAGCCTTTGCCATCCCACGGTGCCCGGACGCACCACCTCCCGGGCGATCACGTCGGCGTCCACGATGGTCGCGCCGAGCTCCCGAAACAGAATTGCCACGGAAGTCTTTCCCGTGGCAATTCCCCCAGTCAAAGCGATCCGCTTGGGTTCCATGGATTCAAGCACTGCCCGACATCGGCCGCCATCCGGCCGGGTCGCGTTAATATTCGTCCAGAAGACTCCCGATCGGACGGCAGAAGGTGTACAGATACGGTTTCATGAGCAGCTGGCGATGGACCCGCTCCCAGGAGCAGGATGATTCCGCCCACGGCGTGGAAACGATCGCTCCCGCAAACCCGATCGCCATGGACGCCACGCTGAGCGGCCGCATGATCACGGCGTCGAAAATGATGGCCTCCCCCGGGGGATCATTCTCGATTTCCGGGTCGAAAACGGCCAACTCGGGGGTCGGTGGGCACCCGGGCTTCGAGTGGCCCGTCGTGAACATCGACCTTCCGAAGTAGTCACTGGCTGCCGCCGGGCCGGCTAGACCGACGGCCACCCACACGCCCACCAACAACACCATGCATGCTCGTTTCATGACAGCCCCTCCGTTGTGATGGAATGATACTACCCTAGTGCCTCTGCCTCACATGACGTCCTTTTCACTCATCTCGATGGCCTTGTCGATTTCCGCCTTCAGCTCCGGGGGCAGTCCCGGGACGTCGACGCTCAGAAAGCCCCGCACGATGGTCGCGACCGCCTCATCCTCCGTGAGCCCCCGTGACATCAGGTAGCAAATTTCTTCTTGCGCGATCTTGCCGACGGCAGCCTCGTGGGACATTTCGACTCCGTCCACGTGTCCTTCGAGCTCCGGGACCGCGTAGATCAAGCCGCCCTTGATGATGAGACCCTTGCATTCCAAGTGCGCCTTGATTTCCGGGACTTCCCCGATCAGGTGGCCCCTCGAGATGATCCGCCCGCCGTTGCTGATGGTCCTGGCAACGATCTCGGCTCGGGTCCCGGGTTTCTTGAGATAAACCCGTCCGCCGACGTCGTATTCGGACCCTGGGCTTCCCACGATGATGCTGTTGAGGCGGGCCACGGCGTTTTCCCCCACGAGGTGCGTGGTGGGATACATCTGGAGGGTGCGGCAGGGTTTCATGCACACGTAATTGTTCAGAAACAGGCCGCCTTCCTCCACCTGCGCCACGGATCGCGGCCGTACCACCATCTCCTCCGCCCAATTGTGGATCATGGTGAAGCTCAGCTTCGCGTTCTTCTTGATGTAGAATTCGGATATGCCTACATGGGCGCCTTTTTTGGAGTGCGGCGACGTGGAGCAGCCGGTGATGATGTGCAGCTCGGAATCCTCTTCGGCGATGATGATGTTGTGGACGTTCTGCTGGAGCGTGGCCTGGGCCATGTAGAGGCAGGCCTGGATGGGGAAGATGGTCTTGCTGCCGGGCAGGGCGCGAATGACGTAGCCGTCGTGCAGGTCCAGCTCCACCGAGGCGGTGTATTTATCGGCGTCCACCGCCACCGCCTTCCAATAATAATCCCAGATCCAGGGGTGGTGCTCCAGGGCCTGACGGATGGGCAGCACCTCCACCCCCTCCTGCTTGCTGGAGCAGTGCAGGACGGTGGTGTCCTTCATGATGTAGGTGCCGCCGCGCTCATGGCTTTTCACGTCCACGCCGCCCATGAGCAGGCGGTCCAGGTCGGACTGGGGCAGGGAGCAGAGGTCGGCTTCGGCCATGGGCAGTTGGGGCGGGGCGGTCCGCCGATACTGCGAAAGGTCGATGTCCTCGCCGATGGCCGCGGTTTTGGCCACCGCCGCCAGGGCCTTTTCCCTCAGTTGTTCTCTAGGGTGCATCGCACGCACTCCTCATACCCGAACTGCCCCACGCAGTGCAGAATCTCGCGGGGGTTGTTGCCGCAGGAAAGGACGCCATCATAGAGCACGTAGCCCTTATCGGCCT
>CAZGQL010000159.1:0-10519 GCA_964527905.1 uncultured Syntrophobacteraceae bacterium | reverse complement strand
CTCCAGCGCAGAAAATTGGCAGGAAAAGCCGCGACCCTTTTGTGCAATGGCCTCAACGAAGAAAACACCGTCGAAAAGATGGTTCTCGACACGCTCTGCGGTGGTGTGAATTCGAACATGGTTGCCGAAGAGCTAACCAGTTACGGCGGCGAAATCAAAGGTTGGCGCTTCGTGGCCGCCGAGGAGCTGCCCCGTCAGCATTCTGATGTGTTGGTGGAGTCGATGGTGCGCGACGCCCTCATCCGCCTGAACCCGGAAATCAAGGCCCAGCCCGACCGCGCCGACGAGGTGCTCTACCGCCTGCGGACCATTCCGCTGTCGGTACAGAGCGAAGGTCTGGTGCGGGCCAACGAGCTGTTCGCCGAATGGCTGCGGGGCGAGAAATCCATGCCCTTCGGCGAGCGTGGCGAACATACGCCGGTGCGCCTGATCGACTTCGAGAATCTCAGCAACAACGATTACGTGGTCACCAATCAGTGGGTCTACCCGGTCAAGGAAGGCGGCCGCCGCTTCGACATCATCATGCTGGTCAACGGCATCCCGCTGGTGGTCGGCGAGGCCAAGACGCCGGTGCGCCCGGCGGTGACCTGGGTGGACGGGGCCAGCGACATCCACAACGGCTATGAACAGAGCGTGCCGCAGATGTTCGTGCCCAACGTCCTCTCCTTTGCCACCGAGGGCAAGTGCTATCGCTACGGCTCGGTGCGCATGCCCATCGATATCTGGGGGCCGTGGCACGAAGGCGAGAACAAGGCGGAGGGGACGCTTGCGGACGTGCAGCGTTCCATCCGTTCCATGCTCCGTCCTCATGTGGTGCTGGACATCCTGCAGAACTTCACCCTGTTCGCCACCGACAAGAAACACCGGCGCATCAAGATCATCTGCCGCTATCAGCAGTACGAAGGCGCTAACCTGATGGTGGCCCGCGTGGTCAAGGGCTATCCCAAAAAGGGCCTGATCTGGCACTTCCAGGGCTCGGGCAAGTCGCTCCTGATGGTATTCGCGGCGCAGAAGCTGCGGATGCATCGCAAGCTCGGCAACCCCACGGTGATGATCGTGGTGGACCGCATCGATCTGGACACCCAGATCACCGCCACCTTCAACGCTGCCGATATCCCGAACATGATCGGAGCGGCTACCCGGCAGGAACTGCAAAGCCTGCTGGCGGCCGATACCCGCAAGATCATCATCACCACCATTCACAAGTTCGGCGAGGCGGATGGCCGCCTGAACGAGCGCTCGAACATCATTGTGATGGTGGATGAGGCGCACCGTACCCAGGAAGGCGACTTGGGGCGCAAGATGCGCGACGCGCTGCCTAACGCCTTTCTCTTTGGTCTGACCGGCACGCCGATCAACAAGCGGGACCGCAACACCTTCTGGGCCTTCGGCGCGGACGAGGATGAACAGGGCTACATGAGCCGCTACTCGTTCCAGGACTCGATCCGGGACAAAGCCACGCTGCCGCTGCATTTTGAGGCAGTGGACGTGAAGCTGCACATCAACAAGGACGCCATCGACGAAGCCTACTCCCAGATGACCGATGAGCTGAGCGAGCTGGATCGTGACGACCTGGCCAAACGGGCCGCCAAGATGGCGGTGCTGATCAAGGCCCCGGCGCGGGTGAACGCCATCTGCCAGCACATCGTCAAGCACTTCCAGGAGAAGGTGGAGCCGAACGGCTTCAAGGCCCAGGTGGTGACCTTCGACCGGGAATGCTGCGTTCTCTACAAGAAGGCCATGGACGAGTTGGTCGGCCCGGAGGCCAGCGCCATCGTCATGCACACCCAGGGCGGAAAGTCCGATCAGTACGCGGAATGGAAGCTGGCCAAGGACGAGGAGGAAAAACTCCTCGACCGTTTCCGTGATCCGATTGACCCGCTTAAGTTCCTGATCGTCACCTCCAAGCTGCTGACCGGTTTTGATGCGCCCATTCTGCAGGTGATGTACCTCGACAAGCCGATGAAGGATCACAACCTGCTGCAGGCCATCTGCCGCACCAACCGTGTCTACCCCGGCAAGACCCACGGCCTGATCGTGGATTATCTGGGCATTTTCGATGACGTGGCCACGGCCCTCGATTTCGATGAAAAGGCGGTGCAGAAGGTCATCACCAATCTGGACGAGCTCAAGAAGGAGCTGCCCGGCGTGGTGGCGAGATGCCTGGCGTTCTTCCCTGGGGTGGACCGCACCGTTGGCGGCTACGAGGGGCTGATCGCGGCGCAGGATTGCCTGCCGGATAACGAGACCCGGGACAAATTCGCGGCGGAATACTCGGTGCTCTCCCGACTGTGGGAGGCGTTGTCTCCCGATCCCTGTCTCGGCCCTTATGAAAAGGACTACAAGTGGCTGACCCAGGTCTATGAATCGGTGAAGCCGCCGAGCGGCAACGGCAAGCTGCTCTGGCACGCCCTGGGGGCCAAGACCATCGAGCTGGTGCATGAGAACGTGCACCTGGAGACGGTGCGCGACGATCTGGACACCCTGGTGATGGACGCCGAGGTCCTCGAAGGGCTGCTCGATGCCAAGGACCCGGACAAAAAATCCAGGGAAATCGAGATCAAGCTCATCGCCCGCCTGCGCAAGCACAAGGACAATCCGAAGTTTGTCGCCCTGGGCGAGCGCCTCGAAAAGCTCAAGGAGCGGCACGAACAGGGCCTGCTCCATAGCCTCGACTTCCTCAAGGAGCTGCTGACTCTGGCCAAAGAAGTCGTCCAGGCCGAGAAGCAGGTGGACCCGGTCGATGAACAGGCCAAGGCCAAAGCGGCCCTGACCGAACTGTTCGCCGAGGTGAAGAACGGCAAGACGCCGATGGTGGTCGAGCGGATCGTGACCGACATCGACGAGATCGTGCGCCTGGTCCGATTCCCCGGCTGGCAAAACACCAAGGCTGGAGAACGCGAGGTCCAGAAGGCCCTGCGCAAAGTGATTTACGTGAAGTACCAGGTCAAGGACCAGGATCTGTTCGACAAGGCGTTCGGATATATCCGGCAGTACTACTGAGAAGGGATGGTGCATTTGCTGATGAAGAACGCAGGCCGACTGAAACTGATCGCGGAGAACCACAGGGATTCTGACCCTGGGGGCGGGCCTGCGCGTACCGACGGATCGTCTGTGACCCCGGTAGATAAAGGAAAAACGGAGGTCACACCATGAACCTGAAACTGAATTTTCTTGACCTGTTCGCGGGGGCAGGAGGTCTGTCCGAAGGCTTCATCCGGGCCGGATTCGAACCGGTCGCGCATGTCGAGTCGGATCAGGCGGCCTGCTTCACCCTGCGTACACGCATGGCATATCACTGGCTGAAGGCACACGGGCGCACCGAGCTGTATGCTGATTATCTGAACGGCGACATCAGCCGCCCGGAATTCTATGAACACGTCCCTGAACAGGTGGTCGGCTCTGTCATCAATGCCGAAATCGGTGCCGAGACACTTCCGGATATTTTCCGGCAGGTGGACGCCCTGGTCGGAAACCGGGCTCTGGACCTGATTGTCGGCGGTCCTCCCTGTCAGGCCTATTCCATCGTGGGCCGGTCGCGGGACCGGAACCGGATGAAGGGCGACAAGCGAAACTATCTGTATCTCTATTACGCCGAATTTCTGAAACGCTACAAGCCGTCATACTTCGTTTTCGAGAATGTGACCGGTCTTCTTTCCGCCCGGGACGAGGATGGCAACCTCTACTTCAACGCCATGAGGGACCTCTTTCTCGAATGCGGGTATGAGACCGAGTACATGACCCTGTCTGCCGAAGACTACGGCGTACTGCAAAGCCGGAAAAGGATCATCCTTGTCGGACGAAGGGGCAAGGCCACCGGATTTTACCCGGAGCCGGACAAGTGGAACCCCGGCGTAAAGGTCCGGGAAGTGTTCCGCGACCTTCCCGCGATTGGTGCCGGTGAAGGTGTTACCGGCCCGTGTCGCGTGAAGACGTATCGCGGGACATGGCAGATTGAAGCCGGTATCCGGAATGAGGAACTTCCGGTTACCTGGCATCAGGCCAGACCCAATAACGAGCAGGATCTGGAGATATACCGGATCGTGGTTGATCTCTGGAACAGGGAAAAGACCAGACTCGATTACAACGCGCTGCCGGACCGGCTGAAGACGCACCGTCACCGGGACTCGTTCCTGGACCGATTCAAGGTAGTCGCTTCCGATCTGCCGTTTTCCCATACTGTTGTCGCGCACATCGCCAAGGACGGGCATTACTACATTCATCCGGACATGAAGCAGAACCGCTCGATCACGCCCAGGGAGGCGGCGCGGCTGCAGACATTCCCCGATGACTATTACTTTGAGAGCGGCAACGGTGTTCCGGGGCGCACTCCCGCTTTCCGTCAGATCGGCAATGCGGTGCCTGTTCTGCTGGCCCGGAAAATCGCTGACAAGCTGAAGGAGGTCTGGTTGTGAGCTCAAGCGGAACCTACAAGATACGACCGGCCGGTCGGCATATTCTGACCATCGGCCGGGACCTGATTCAGGACTGCTATGCAGCAGTCGTGGAGCTGGTGAAGAACGCCTACGACGCCGATTCGCCGGATGTGAATATCGAGTTCAGGGCAAAACCTGACCGCAGCGGCTATGCCATCGTCATCACCGATCATGGGCACGGTATGTCACGGGATACCGTCATCCACAAATGGATGGTGCCTTCCACACGGGACAAACTGGACAGACGACAAAGCCCTTCCGGCAGGATCATGCAGGGCCGCAAGGGGGTGGGCCGCTATGCCGCGTCCATTCTCGGCACGGACCTGCTTCTCGAAACGGTCACCCCCGAAGGTGAGAAAACCACGCTCCTGGTCGAGTGGAACACCTTTGAGGCCGCCACGTATCTGGATGACGTGGAGATCCTCATTGAGACAGCCGAGGTATCCGAGCCTTCAGGAACCCGGCTGACCATGACCGGTGACGGTGAGCTTCTCGGAGAGTGGAACCAGAAGCAGTTCGACAAGCTCCGCTTCGAACTGAAAAAATTGATTTCGCCAGTGAGTGCGGCCATCAGTGATGAACTGAATGACGACGAGTTCCGCATCAGTCTGGAGGTTGACGGCTTTCCTGATGTCCAGGACGTCACCGAAACCATCGAGCCCTATCCGATCTTCGATCTGTTCGACTACCGGATCACCGGCAGAATCGGTGCCGACGGAAAAGGTGCCCTGACATACTCGCTGCAGAAAGCCCGCAACACAACGGAGGATAAAATCCGGTTCGATGCCGGTGGCCCGACAGGTTGTGGGGAACTGGTGTTCGACATCCGGGTGTATGACCGCGAGAAGGAAGCCATTGAATCCCTGATTGGTCGCGGCCTCAAAGATGAATCGGGCAATTATGTCGGGAAGCTTCAGGCCAGGCAGCTTCTGAATGAATATAACGGCATCGGCGTCTACCGGAACGGATTCCGTATCCGGCCACTGGGTGATGCGGACTTTGACTGGCTGAAACTCAATGAGCAGCGTGTCCAGAATCCTTCGCTCCGGATAGGCAGCAACCAGGCTATCGGTTATGTGCAGATTCAGTCGGACGAGCTGTCCGGCCTGGTGGAAAAGAGCGCCCGGGACGGACTCCGTGAGAATACGGCTTTTACCCGGCTGAAAGAGATCACCAAGGCGGTGATCGCCAAACTGGAAGAGCGGCGCTTCGACTACAGGAAGAAGGCCGGACTGAGCAGACCCGTGCTCAAGGTGGAGAGGGAATTTGAACGACTGTTTTCGTTTGATGCCCTGAAAAAAGACATCAGGTCGAAGCTCACCAGAGGGGGGGTTGACCGGAAGACGGCTGATGAAATTATCGAGATCATCAGCCGGGATGCCGAGGACAAGAATAAGGTGGCCGATGAGATCCGCCAGACCGTTGCCATTTATCAGGGGCAGGCGACCCTCGGGAAAATCATCAACGTCATCCTGCATGAAGGCAGGCGGCCTCTGAATTACTTCCGGAACCAGATACCCAATCTGCGCTACTGGTACGACTCGTTCCTGAAAACACGGGATGCCGGAAAGCTTGAAACCTTCATGCCGATTGCCGAGGGTGTCGCCCAGAACGCAGAGGTTTTTGTGAAGCTTTTCAGCAGGCTTGACCCTCTCGCCGCAGGGAAGCGCACCGCCAGAAAGCCGCTGGACCTGAAGAAAACCATCCGGAACTCTCTGTCCGTTTTCGACGAGGAGATGAAGACACATCATGTGGTGGCGAAAGTCGAAGGCTCCGACGATTTCCGGTTTTCATCCTGGCAGCAGGACATCTATGCAATCTTCACGAACCTCGTTGACAACAGTATCTACTGGATGAACGAGAAGAAGGTTCCGAAGCGGGAAATCACGATTGAGGTGGTGACTGATGGTGATTCTCTGCTTCACGTCGATTATCGCGATACCGGGCCGGGCATTGAGCCGGATCTGATCACCAGTGAAGTGATCTTTGAACCCCAGTTTTCCACCAAACCGTCCGGCACCGGACTGGGCCTGGCTATCGCC
Source organism: uncultured Syntrophobacteraceae bacterium (assembly GCA_964527905.1). Taxonomy (GTDB): domain Bacteria; phylum Desulfobacterota; class Syntrophobacteria; order Syntrophobacterales; family Syntrophobacteraceae; genus CALBZH01. Next base: position 4,041 of record CAZGQL010000159.1, on the reverse strand, counting down.
GGAGAGGCCGCGACGCGAAACGGTCTTGAATTGAAAGCCTTTGAGTCTGAGCAGGGAGCATGGTTCAGGCTGCAGCCGAAAACGGAGAGTGAATGAAATGAGCGCGTTCCGACTGCTGATTGTGGAGGATAATGACCAGGACCTCACCACCTGCCGGGATACCGTTGCCCGTTACAGGGACGAAAAGCAGCGCGAGGTTGAGCTTGTCGAGTGCAGAAGCGTTAAGGAGGCATTCGAAAAACTTGATAACTCCTTTGACGGCGCAATCATCGATCTGAGGCTTGCCGATCAGGGCGATGAAGGGAACCAGGTGGTCAGCCGGATTGCAGAATCACACTTCAGGATACCGGTGGCCATACTTACCGGCACACCTGATGCCGCCGATTCGGATTTCGCTTACATCGGAGTGTTCAAAAAAGGTGACCCCGGGGCCGGATATGCGGATCTGCTGGATCGTTTCTGGGGGATTCACAATACCGGTCTGACGCGCATCATGGGCGGCCGGGGCATTATCGAGGAAACACTGAACAAAGTGTTCCGGGAAAACCTTCTTCCGCAAAAAGACAAATGGGTGGCGTATGGTGAAACAGATTCCTCCAGGACCGAAAAAGCGCTGCTCCGCCACGCTCTGAGTCACCTGCTCCAGCTTCTTGATGATGACGGGGATCGCTGTTTTCCAGAGGAAGTCTATCTGACCCCGCCCCTCACCGAAAAAATCCGGACCGGCAGCGTTGTTAAGGAAAAAAGCAGTGATCAGAGGTTTGTGGTCATGAATCCGGCCTGCGACCTTGTTATCCGAGATAATGGCGAATGCAATACGGACAGAATTCTCATTGTGGAAATTGACTCACAGACCTCATTGTTTCCGAGTCATCCTGCCACTGGTCTCAGCAACAGCCAGAAGAAAGATCTGGAGAAAGCATACAGAAACAATAAGTCGGCATATTATCACTGGCTTCCCAGAACAGACTTCTTCGAAGGTGGTTTTCTGAATTTCAGAAAACTTTCATCTCTGTCAAGCGAGGAGTTCAATGAGAGATTCGAGAAGCCTGCGGTTCAGATCTCGGCTTCTTTTGTGAAGGACATGGTGGCGCGTTTCTCTGCATACTACGCCCGCCAAGGCCAACCTGACATCGATTTTGAACATTTCATCAATCCTCCGGCAGTACAAATGGGGAACTCGCAATAATGGATGTCCACTCGCCTGAGCAGCGCAGTTTTAACATGTCCAGAATCCGGGGGAAAGACACCCGGCCTGAGATGATGGTGCGCGGATGGCTCTGGGCGAACGGATACCGATACCGTCTTCACAGGAAGGATCTTCCCGGCAAGCCGGATATCGTCCTGCCGAAATACCGCGCAGTCATTTTCGTCCATGGATGCTTCTGGCACCGACATGGCTGCCAGTCGACGACCACTCCGGAATCACGTCGGGATTTCTGGCTTGCCAAATTCAGCGAAAACGTCAGCAGGGACAAACGAAACATCGCAGCCCTGCTGGAGCAGTCCTGGCGGGTTATGGTGATCTGGGAATGCTCCCTCCGGGGGAAAAACGCGACTCCGGAACTGGTCGCTGAACAGATAGCGGATTTTCTGAATTCGGAGACGCGTTTTGCCGAGAGCGGCACTCAATGGAAGAGAGAGGGAAAGGATGGGTGAAAGATGAATCGGGTGGATTTTTTGCTGGGTGCTGACGAACTGGCACCTGTCATCAAGGCACTGCAGGACGCCTTGACAAGACGTCCCAATCCTGAAGGTGAGCCGCATTTCGATCTGCAGACCGCGCTTGATAGTTGCGACGAATATTTTGAGAGCGTTCGGGAGCTTACGGAAGCAACCGGCAAGCTCTCGGCTCACGACCTGCTTGAGGCAACAAACGGCATGTCATCGGGGTACCGTTGCTTTTGGGAACGGCCATTCCCCCAAGGCCTGGAAATGGGTCAGCCCCTGTTTTCGGCCGTTCTTGAACGACCCATGCGCGATCTGCTGTGGACGCTTCAGTCTCTCACAGAGGCTGAAAGCGAAGATTATCTGGGGGAGCCGCTGATTACTCTTGATGCAGAAGAAGAGCTGAATTGTTTCAACACATGGCTTGATGGTCTGGCATCCCATCAGAGAATCGGATTACGACCTTCGCAAGGGTGTGGTCTTGGTGCCCTGGCCGCCTCCTTCCTGCTGGGATGGTGGTTCGGGCGGGATTAACTGATATGTACGGGAATACGCCGTTTTTCATTGTGGAGAGCGTGACCAGCAGGCCGCAGGTTTCCAGAGGGAAATTCTCGTTTCCCCAGGAGGGGCCATGAATCAGCAGACGCAGCTCTCACCAAGAGAGCATCATTTCTACGTTGCGATAGCCAAGTTCCTTTTCCACCATCCGGAGCATGGCATCGTATCAGTGCGGGACCCGATCAAGATCAAGGATGCAGAGCGGTACGGGCTCAGCCCGCTCATACTCTACGGATTGACCGTTGCCGGGTTGCCCATTCGGTGGATGACCTTCACTCCAGTCGATCAGCCCCGGGCCTTCCAGGATGTTTTTCTGGATGCGTGGCGTAACGCCGAGGGTTTGCGTGGCCGCCCAGACATCCTTCGGGTCAACCGCCACGTCGCGACGGCCAGCCCTGAACTGGCAGAGAAAATGGCAAAAATCGGAGTCCAGGTCGAGGTCGCCGATGCCAAGGAGAAATCCCTTCCAGCTTCCCTGCGCTCAGCCCAGGACTCCAGCCGGTGGCTCCTGAGGAAGCACGACGGAAATGACCGGTCTCTTGCCGGGTCCATTCAGGCCCTTTGCCGGTACGCTCAAATTGACCACGATTTTCGTGTCAAGGATGGTCACAGAGGCGTGAACAGCCGCGAGGTTGAAGACAGAATCCAGCAGTGGCTGACCTTACCGGCGCAAGTGCCGGTGCCAATAGTGGCGGGTGGACTCGACTGGGAACCCGGTCCATGGCTGTCATCCTGGGAGACCTCTCTGCCGCCCGATCAGCCCCGATATTTCAACCACGATGGATTTGATGGCAGTACCTGGCTGCTGACAGGAGAGAAGGCACCGGAGGATATCGTCGAGGATGATGATTTCTGGGCCGATAGTGACTATGACAACGCGGCCGAGATCGCCAAGAACCTCGTGGCGTGCTGGCCCAATCCGCCTGCAGAGATTGCCAGGTGTGCCGGGATCACCCTGCGGGAACTTCAATGGTTCACCTCGGGGAAGGCGTCCCTTGACCGGCATGCGCGTTTTGACCTGGAAGCCTTGCTCGGCATCGAATACGACGAAAGCATGGGCAGATATGTAGAGGCCGGACCTTATGTCCTGGTGGCCCACAAACCACTGGCCCTCAAGGAAGTCTATGAAGGCATTTCCGGCGGTGGAGATGCATGTCCCTGTGAGATTGTCCCTCGTCAGGGGGCCGCCGATCCAAGCTGGCGATACGTGTTGATCAACACTTATGGAGAGCCCCCGAGCATTGTGATGGCACCTCGCGGAGCAAAAATCACGGAGCGCCTTCCTGAGTTGCTTATGAATTATGGGGGCATCAAGACTGTCGCTCCGGAGTTCTACCGGGATGTCGTTTCTACCTGCGCCCGGGCCTGCCGCGAACCTGCCTCCAACATCCTGGAGATGAAAGACTTTGTGAAACGCTACGAAGCGCACTGGGCAGATTGCGCCTGGCAGCCGGAGTGAACCTGTCTGGTTGAATCAAAGCGCTGGGGTTGATCAATGGAAACGGCAGATACGCCATTCGAGCAGAAAAAATTGGGTCGCAAGCATATCAAGAGCTTCGCCAGCGGCATCGCTCATATGTTTGCCTGCTCGGCTCAGCATTATGCCTGGCTGGCGTATCGGCACCGGTTGCCGACGGTGGCAATTGACCTCCTGAAACTACGAATCGAACCATCGGAATTCGACATTGAGAGGAACCGGACTCTTGCCGGGATGTGTCAGAGAACACTCCTCCGAAACGCTGGGCAACTGGCACCACCTGGCGCTGTGGTTACGGCGTCTCTCTCTGCCCACTTCGGGATTGATGACTATTCGGA
>CAZGQL010000158.1:0-10555 GCA_964527905.1 uncultured Syntrophobacteraceae bacterium | reverse complement strand
CGCCGGCGTCATCACCGAGATCATCCAGTAACGGATTCACAGGCAGACAGGCCGGCGAAGACATTCGGGCAGGCCACACAGGAACAATCGATCATGATGACGAATCAGCGCATTCGCATCCGTCTGAAAGCTTACGACCACAAGCTTTTGGACCAAAGCACGAACGAAATCGTGATGACAGCCAAGAAGACGGGCGCTCGGGTCGCGGGCCCGATCCCGCTGCCGACCAAGATCCATCGCTACACGGTTTTGCGGTCGCCGCATGTTGACAAAAAATCGCGGGAACAGTTCGAAATCCGTGTCCACAAGCGTTTGATCGACATCCTCGAGCCGACTCAGCAGACGGTGGATTCGCTGATGAAGCTCGACCTCTCCGCCGGGGTGGACGTCGAAATCAAACTCTAACCGGATCGAACGTTCCGGATGGGAAAAGAGAGCAGGTCACCATGATGAGAGCAATACTCGGGCGCAAGTTGGAAATGACGCAGCTGTTCGCCGAGGATGGAAGCGCGGTCCCTGTGACCGTGCTGCATGCCGGACCCTGCACGATCACCCAGGTGAAGACCCCTGAGCGGGACGGCTACAGCGCGGTGCAGCTCGGCTTTGGCTCGGCGAAGCCTAAGAACGTGACGCGCCCGGAAAAAGGTCATCTCGACAAGGTGGGCAAGGGGTATTTTCAGGTCCTCCGGGAGGTGCGCGTCAACGATCCCGCCGATTACGAACCGGGCCAGGAGGTCGCGGTGGATGTCTTCGAGGTGGGGGAGTCCGTTGACATCATCGGCACGACTAAGGGAAAAGGATTCGCCGGCCCCATCAAGCGGTGGGGATTCCAGCGGGGTCCATCCGCCCACGGCTCCAAGAACATCCGCGAGCCGGGCTCCACGGGGAACGCCACCTTCCCGGGCCGCGTCATCAAGGGGAAGAAGATGGCGGGCCAGAAGGGGAACAAACGCGTCACGATCATGAACCTCAAAGTCGTCGATGTGCGCCCCGATGAGAACGTGTTGATCGTTCGGGGGGCTGTTCCCGGAGCCAAGAACGCGGTCGTGCTCATCCGGAAAACCAATCGGGTCAAGTAGCTCCCTGGGAGCTGAAGGGCCCGGAAAACCACCCGAGGAATATCATGCCTACAGTCGAACTCTACAACATGAACCGCGACGTCGTGGGGCAGTTGGAGCTCCGAGAGGATGTCTTCGGCGTCCCGGTCAAGCCGCACGTCCTGCACGAAGTCGTTGTCTACCAGCTGGCCAAGCGACGTGCCGGCACCGTGATGACCAAGGGCCGCAGCGATGTGCGCGGCGGCGGGAAAAAACCCTGGAGGCAGAAGGGAACGGGGCGTGCCCGGGCCGGAACGAGCCGGTCTCCCCTCTGGCGCGGTGGCGGCACCATCCATGGCCCCAAACCGAGGGACTACGAAATGCGGGTGCCCAAGAAGGTGCGCCGGTTGGCCCTCAAAATGGCCCTGAGCCAGAAGCTGATCGACCGCGAGTTTGTCGTGGTGGATCAACTGGATCTTGACCGGATCAAGACCAAAGATTTCGCCGCCATGCTGGGTCGCTTCGAGCTGGGTAAGACCCTGGTGGTCATCCCGACCGCGGATGAGAAGGTCGAGAAGTCCGCCCGCAACCTTCCCCATGTCAAGGTGCTGCGCTCCGAGGGACTCAACGTCTACGACCTGCTCAACTACCATCATTGCCTCATGACGCGGGAATCGGTCGGCAAGGTGGAGGAGGCACTGGGCTCATGAACAAGAAGACCTATCAGATTTTGAGGCGCCCGCTCATCACCGAGAAGAGCACGACCCAGAAGGAGCTGCAGAACAAGCTGTTCTTCGAGGTCGACCGCAGGGCCAACAAGATCGAGATCAAGCAGGCCGTGGAGCAGATTTTCAAGGTGGACGTCCTAGCCGTGACCACCATGAACATGAACGGAAAACGAAAGCGGGTCGGGCGCTTCTTCACCCGAAGGCCCGACTGGAAAAAGGCGGTTGTGACCATCAAGCCCGGTCAACGCGTGGAGTTCTTCGAAGGGGCCTAACCAGGAAGGGGTTCTCATGAGTGTCAAGAAGATGAATCCGACGTCCGCCGGCCGTCGCTTCCAAACCTACCTGGTTCGCGAGGAGCTGACCGCCAAGGAGCCGGAAAAGAGTCTGTTGCAGCCCGCGCGCAAGAGCGGGGGGCGAAACAGTTATGGCCGTGTGACCGCCTGGCACCGCGGGGGCGGCCACAAGCGGCGCTATCGGCTGATCGACTTCAAGCGGGACAAGGAAAACATCCCCGCGAAGGTGGCTAGCATCGAATACGACCCCAACCGGTCGGCTCACATTGCCCTGCTCCACTACGTCGATGGGGAAAAGCGCTACATTCTGGCTCCCGTGGGTCTGTCCGTCGGGGACAAGGTCATCACCAGCGATCATGCCGACATCAAGCCCGGCAACTGCCTGCGCCTGGTCAACATGCCCCTTGGAACCGTGGTGCACAATGTCGAGCTCAAACCGGGCAAGGGGGGCCAGCTGGCCCGCTCGGCCGGGGCGGGGACCCAGCTCATCGCCAAGGAAGGCAAGTACGCCATTTTGCGCCTGCCCTCTTCGGAGATGCGCATGGTTCCCATCGAATGCAAGGCCACGGTGGGACAGGTGGGCAATATCGAGCACGAGAACATCTCCCTCGGAAAGGCCGGACGCACCCGCTGGCTGGGTCGCCGACCGCATGTCCGGGGTGTGGCCATGAACCCGGTGGACCATCCCATGGGGGGCGGCGAGGGGCGTAGCTCCGGTGGCCGCCATCCATGTACACCCTGGGGCGTGCCCACCAAGGGATACCGCACCCGGAAAAACAAGGCCAGCAACAAGCTGATCGTCCGCCGCAGGAAGTAGAGCCAGCGAGACAAGGAGAGCAACAGTGCCTCGTTCGTTAAAGAAGGGTCCATTTGTAGACGGTCACCTGACTGAGAAGGTGGCGAGAGCCAGGGAGACGGGCGACCGCAAGGTCATCAAGACTTGGTCCAGGCGATCGACGATCCTGCCCGAGTTTGTCGGAGTGACGCTCGCTGTCCACAACGGCAAGAAGTTCATTCCGGTCTTCGTCACGGAAAACATGGTCGGCCATAAGCTCGGTGAGTTCTCCCCGACGAGAACCTTCTATGGCCATGCCGGAGACAAGAAGTCGAAGGTGAAAGGGAAGAAGTGATGGAAGTCAGAGCCGTCTCCAAGTACCTCCGGATGTCCCCGACGAAGGTACGTCCGCTGGGGGACCTCATTCGCGGCAAGATGGTGGATGAAGCGTTGACCATGTTGAAATTCACCGCGCTCAAGAGCGCTCGCCTCATCAACCGGACCCTTCGATCCGCTGTGGCCAACGCCGCCAACACCCGGACCATGGACGTCGACAATCTCTACGTGAAGACGATTCTGATCGACGAAGGCCCCCGCCTCAAGCGTTTTCGGCCGCGGGCCATGGGCCGCGCGACGCGCCTCTGGAAGCGCACGAGCCACATCACCATCGTGCTGGCCGAAAAGTGATTCTGGACCGCCCCGGTTCACGGGGCTGCCTGTGGGGGACGTGGGGTGAGCGCGCAGCGGCACCCCCGGATCGACCATGGGGAATCCGAACTAGCAGGCTTCGCGGGTATGAGCGGGGCACACACTGGAGGTGAAGTTTGGGACAGAAGGTTCATCCAACAGGGTTTCGCCTGGGTGTCATCAGGACGTGGGATTCCAAGTGGTTTGCCAAGAGGGACTATCCGAAGCTGGTCTATGAAGACCGCATGATCCGCAACCATCTCAAGGAACGGCTCTTCCACGCCGGCATTGCCAAGATCGAGATCGAGCGGGCCGCCAACAAGGTCAAGATCCGGATCCACACGGCCCGGCCCGGGATCGTCATCGGCAAGAAGGGCGCGGAAATCGAGGCCTTGAGGCAGGATTTGGAGCGCCGTTTCAAGCGCGAAGTCCTCATCGACATCCAGGAAGTCCGACGTCCGGAGCTCGATTCGATCCTTGTGGGTGAAAACATCGCCCTCCAGTTGGTTCGGCGCGTGGCGTTCCGCCGTGCGATGAAGCGCGCGGTCGGCTCCGCCCTCAAGTTTGGGGCCAAGGGCGTGCGCGTGGCCTGTGCGGGCCGCCTCGGCGGCGCGGAAATGGCACGCCGGGAATGGTATCGTGAAGGCCGTGTTCCTCTCCATACCCTCAGGGCCGACATCGATTATGGAACGGCCCTGGCCAGAACCACGTATGGCATCATCGGGGTCAAGGTCTGGATATTCAAAGGGGAAGTCCTCTCCTAGCCTCTAGGGAGTATTGGGAATGTTAGCGCCAAAACGAGTCAAGTATCGCAAGCAGCAAAAGGGTCGGATGACCGGAACGGCCTTTACGGGAAGCTCGCTCAGCTTTGGGGATTTCGGTTTGAAGGCCCTGGAGTGCGGTCGGTTGACCTCCCGGCAGATCGAATCGGCCCGTGTCGCCATCACGCGTCATGTCAAACGCGGGGGCCAGGTCTGGATTCGATTCTTCCCCGACAAGCCCTATACGAAAAAGCCTGCGGAAACCCGCATGGGTAAGGGCAAGGGCGCCCCGGAGGGCTGGGTGGCCATCATCAAGCCCGGCAGGATCCTTTACGAGATCAAGGGCGTCAGCGAGGAAGTGGCCCGGCAGGCGCTCCTGCTGGCTTCCCACAAGCTCCCGATCTCCACGAGATTTGTCTCGAGACAGGATGTTCTATGAAAGCAAGTGCCCTTCGTGACATGACCCAGGATGAGCTCCAACAGAAGATCAAGGAACTGCGCGAAGCGCTCTTCAATCTAACGTTTCAGCAGGCGACCGGGCAGTTGGAGAACACGGCGCAGCTGACCAAGACCCGAAGAAGCATCGCTCGGGCTCTGACGGTGCTGCGAGAAAAGCAGCAGAAGACCGCGGCATAGGGGGAGTCCCATGGAAGAAAAGGCGAAGCTGAGAAAAACGCGGGTGGGAATCGTGGTGAGCAACAAAATGGACAAGACGGTCGTTGTGGCCGTCGACCGCCTGATTCACCATCCGCAATACCGCAAGTTCATCCGAAGGCGCAACAAGTTCAAGGCCCACGACGAAGGGAATGCCTGCGGGGTGGGGGACCGAGTGCTGATCGAGGAGAGCCGGCCCATCAGCAAGGACAAGCGGTGGAATGTGATTCAAATCCTGCAAAAGGCCTCCGTCTGATCCCCGAACGGGAGGCTGGGCCGCGGGCGAATCGGTTGTATGAAGGGAGCCATCCATGATTCAAGCGGAAACCCAACTCAACGCTGCTGACAATTCCGGGGCGAAACGTCTCTACTGCATCAAGGTCCTGGGCGGTACGAGGAAGCGATACGCCACCGTGGGGGACATCATCGTCGTCTCAGTCAAAGAGGCGATCCCCAACGCCAAGGTCAAGAAGGGCGACGTTCTCAAGGCGGTCGTCGTTCGCACCAAGAAGGAAGTCCGCCGTCCGGACGGCTCCTATATCAAATTCGACGACAACTCGGCCGTGCTGATCAACCAGGCCAAGGAGCCGGTGGGGACCCGCATCTTCGGCCCGGTGGCCAGGGAGTTGCGAGCCAAGCAGTTCATGAAGATCATTTCACTGGCGCCGGAAGTATTGTAGCGGCCCGAGGGGATTGTTTCATGGAGAGCCAGAAGAAATATCGCATCAAGAAGAACGACACGGTCAAGGTGATCGCTGGGAAGGACAAGGGTAAGACGGGCAAGGTGATGCGGGTCATTCCCAAGAGCGACCGGGTCATTGTCGAACGGGTCAATATGGTCAAGCGCCATTTGAAACCGAGTCAGCAGGCGCGGCAGGGCGGGATCCTGGAGCGCGAGGCTCCGATTCCCATTTCCAACCTGATGTTGGTGTGTTCCAAATGTACCGGCCCGACCCGAGTGGGCTATAGGACGCTCGATGACAACCGCAAGGTGCGCTTCTGCAAGAAGTGCAACGAGGTCATCGACTGATAACGTCCACGACCAGAGTGGGGTGCGGTGGAGGCATTCATGGCAAGATTGCGCGAGAAATTCAATAACGAGATCGCTCCGAAACTGGCGGAACAGTTCCAGTATCGAAGCCCCATGCAGATCCCTCGGATCCAGAAGGTGGTGTTGAACATGGGACTGGGGGAGGCGATCCAGAACATCAAACTTCTGGACGCGGCTGCGGAGGAACTGGCCCAGATCAGCGGGCAGAAACCGGTGATCACGCGGGCGCGGCAGAGCATCGCCGCCTTCAAGCTTCGCAAGGGCATGCCCATCGGTTGCATGGTCACCCTTCGCGGCGATCGCATGTACGAGTTCCTGGACAAGCTCATCAACATCGCCCTGCCCCGTGTCCGCGACTTTCGGGGGATTTCCTCCAGGGCCCTGGACGGACGCGGCAACTACACGCTCGGGGTCAAGGAACACATTATTTTCCCGGAAATTGACTACGACAAGATCGACCGCATCAAGGGAATGAACATCACGATCGTGACCTCGGCCAAAACCGATGACGAGGCCAGGGCGCTTCTCGCCATGATGGGCATGCCGTTCAAGCAGTGATCAGATAAGGAGATCTCCCCGTGGCCAAAAAATCTCTCATCGCCAAGGCAAGACGGAAACCGAAGTTCAGCGTTCGTGCCTACAACCGCTGTCCGGTGTGCGGCCGCCCGAGGGCCTACATGCGCCAATTCGGCATCTGCCGCATCTGTTTTCGCTCCATGGCTCTCAACGGCGAGTTGCCGGGTGTTATCAAATCCAGCTGGTGATGGGCTGGGATCAACTCAGTAAGGAGCACGCGATATGGCCGTCACGGACCCCATAGCCGACTTCCTGGTTCGCATCAAGAATGGTCAGAAGGCCCGGTTCGACAAGGTGGACATCCCTTCGTCGAAGATGAAGCTTAGCCTGGCCCGGCTGCTTAAGGACGAAGGCTACATCAAGAACTACAAGCTCGTGCGCGACAACAAGCAGGGCATTCTGCGGATCCAGCTCAAGTACGGCGAGAACCGCGAGGCTGCGATCACGGGATTGAAGCGCATCAGCAAGCCGGGATGCCGGATGTATGTCGGGCATGACGAGATCCCAAAGGTTCTCAATGGCTTGGGGATCAACATCCTCTCCACTTCCCGGGGAATCATGACCGATCGCCAGGCCCGCAAGGACGGCATCGGCGGCGAGCTGCTCTGTTCCGTCTGGTAGCCGATCGTCTCGGGTCGCCCGCCCCGCACTCGGGGACCACCGATCCGTATAGGTAAGGAGTGTTAGCATGTCTCGAGTAGGAAAGCTGCCGATCACTATCCCCCCGGGGGTCACGGTCACGTTGGAGGATCCCGTTTTGACCGTCAAGGGTCCCCTGGGATCGCTGACGCGCAACGTGCCGGCCCACGTGGATTTGAAGATCGAACCCAACAGCATCAGAGTCCTGCGCAAGGATGAGAGCCATGAGAGCCGGGCCCATCACGGGCTGGTGCGGGCCCTCGTCTTCAACATGGTCCACGGCGTCAGCCAAGGGTTTGTGCGTGCCTTGGAAATTCAGGGCACCGGATATCGGGCGGATGTCCAGAGCAATGTCCTTTCGCTGAGCCTTGGGTACTCGCACCCGATTCAGTTTCCCCTTCCCGAGGGAATCAAGGCATCGGTGGAAAAGCAGACCGTGATCCGCCTCGAGGGCATCGACCGGGAGCTTCTGGGACAGACGGCCGCGAGGATCCGCGCCCTGCGCCCCGTGGAGCCTTACAAGGGCAAAGGGGTGCGGTACGCGGGTGAGCGTGTGGTCCGCAAGGTTGGCAAGGCGGGATCGAAGAAATAGGCACAGGGAAGGATGAGACATGGCAGTTAAGACGAACCCCCGCGAAGTGGCGCGCCAGAAACGCAAGATGCGAATCCGCACCCGCGTCCATGGGACCCCCGAGCGGCCTCGGTTGACCGTGTTCCGCAGCGACAAGCATATCTACGCCCAGGTGATCGATGACACCCTTGGCAAGACCCTTGCCTGCGCTTCGACCCTGACCCCCGACTACAAGGAGTCGGGGCCGGCCCAGGGGAAGGTCGAAGCCGCCAAGCGGGTCGGCGCTCTTGTGGCGCGCAAGGCCCAAGAACAGGGGATCACCAAGGTCGTTTTCGACCGGAATGGATTCATCTACCATGGTCGGATCAAGGCCTTGGCGGATGCGGCCAGAGAAGCCGGCCTGGACTTCTAGTCCGGCCCAGAAGATCGTACGGAGGGCACACCATTGCTAAACGTAGAGTCCAGAGAGCTGCAGCTCATCGATAAGGTGGTGCACATCAGCCGCGTCGCCAAGGTTGTGAAGGGTGGCCGGAGGTTTTCCTTCAGTGCCATCGTGGTCGTGGGGGATGGCAAGGGCCGAGTCGGATTCAGCCTGGGCAAGGCCAACGAGGTCCCCGAAGCCATTCGCAAGGGCATGGAAAGCGCCAAGCGGGGCATGTTCGAGATTCCGCTCGTGGAGGGCACGATCCCCCACGAAGCGCTCGGACACTTCGGTTCCGCGTCCGTGGTCCTTAAGCCCGCGTCCCCGGGAACGGGGGTGATCGCAGGCGGCGCGGTGCGCGCGATCATGGAGGCTGCGGGAATCAACGATATCCTGACCAAGTGCATTGGTTCCAGGAACCCTCACAATGTGGTGAAGGCGACCATCGAGGGATTGAAGAGTCTGCGCAGCCGGGAGGCCGTGGCGAAAATGCGCGGCCGCGACGTCCACGAGCTGAGCGCCTGAAAACACAACATCTCGGTCGGATCGGGAGCCGTGCCGCTCGCGGCTCAGCCCTCCCTCCGAGAACCAGGATGGACGACATCATGGCCAAGCCCATTCAACTCAAGCTGGTGAAGAGCCCCATCGGCCGACCCGAAAAGCACCGCAAGGTTTTGCAGGCGCTCGGGCTGACGAGGCTCAATAAGTCGGTTGACCTTTATGCGACCCCACAGATTCTCGGTGCCGTTCGCAAGGTCATTCATCTCGTTGAAATCAGCGAACGATAGCATCCCCCAACAGAGCCCAAGGACAGTATAACCGATGCGACTTCATGACCTGGCTCCCAATCCGGGAGCAAAAACCCCCCGGAAACGGGTCGGACGCGGGACCGGATCCGGTCTCGGCAAGACGGCCGCCAAAGGGTCCAAGGGCCAGAAGGCCCGTTCGGGCGGCGGCACACCGCCATGGTTCGAAGGCGGGCAGATGCCCCTTCAGCGCCGCGTTCCCAAGCGTGGATTCACCAACATCTTCAAGCTCTCCTACGGGGTCGTCAACTTGGGCGACTTGCAGCGGTTCGAGCCCGGGAGCGAGGTCGGCCCGGAGCAGTTCGCGGCGGCGGGCTTCCTCAAGCGGCGCCATCACGGCATCAAGCTGCTGGCCGGCGGGGAAATCCCCCATGCGCTCGTCATTCGGGTTCATAAGGCCAGCGAGGCCGCGGTGAACAAGGTTCAGCAGGTGGGCGGACGCGTCGAGATCCTCCAACCGGCGAAAGGGAAATAAAGGGTGCTGACAGGCTTCCAGAACATCGGCAAGATCCCGGAGCTCAAGCGAAGGATTCTCCAGACCATCCTTCTCTTGGCCGTCTACCGTGTCGGAGCGCACATTCCCACCCCGGGAATCAACGCGGATGCGCTCGCGGCCTTTTTCAAACAGGCCCAGGGAACACTCCTGGGCCTGTTTGACATGTTCTCCGGCGGCGCCATGCGCCAGCTGTCCGTGTTCGCGCTGGGGATCATGCCCTACATCAGCGCCTCCATCATCCTTCAGCTCCTGACGGTGGTGATCCCCCACCTGGAGCGGCTCAGCAAGGAAGGCGAGGCGGGCCGCAAGAAGATCACCCAGTACACCCGTTACGGCACGGTGGTGCTCAGCATCATCCAAGGTTTTGGCATCGCCTTCGGTTTGGAGAGCATGACCGGGCCGGGGGGCGAGGCGGTGGTGCTTCACGCGGGTTGGCCCTTCCGCATCGTCACCGTGATCACCCTCACGGCGGGCACGGCGTTCATCATGTGGCTCGGGGAACAGATCACCGAGAGGGGAATCGGAAACGGGATTTCGTTGATCATTTTCGCGGGCATTGTCGCTGGGATCCCCACGGCCTTGGTCAACAGCATTCAACTGGTTCGAAGCGACACCATCAGTTTGTTCACCATGCTGGTCCTGGTGGTGGTGATGGTGGTGGTGGTGGCGGCCATCATATTCATGGAGCGCGGTCAACGCCGCATCGTCGTTCAATACGCCAAGCGCGTCGTCGGCAGGCGGGTCTACGGGGGCCAAAACACGCACATTCCCCTCAAGATCAACACCTCCGGAGTCATTCCACCCATCTTCGCCTCCGCCCTCATCATGTTTCCGGCCACCGTGGCCAATTTCATTCCCGGGGAATTCATGCAGTGATCGTGCCGTCGTACACGTGGCACGCCACCGCGACGCCCGTTCTGCAATGCGGGGCCACGCCCGTCTTCTGCGACATTGATCCGCAAACCCTGACCGCGGACCCCGCGGACATCGAGCGCAAGATTACGCCGCGCACCCGTGCGATCAGCGTCGTCCACGTCTGGGGCAATCCGGCGGAGATGGA
>CAZGQL010000157.1:3487-10738 GCA_964527905.1 uncultured Syntrophobacteraceae bacterium | reverse complement strand
ACAACTACCTGCTCCACCTGCTAAAGCTCGCCTAAATTTCATGCGATTGCCCTGAGGCCGGACCCACGTTGTTCTTCCCATCCTGGGCGGCATGCAATATTCTTCCGCCAAGGCTTCCGCGGTGTCGTGGAGCTGCCGAATGAGTCGCGTGTTTCCCTGCTGCAGAAAGGATCGACATGTTCAAGCGACCCCGGCCTTCGGTCCCCCGGCTGGCTATGGCTCTAGGCGAAGTGAGTCGTCGTTGCAATGGTTTTCTAGGGTCTAGCGTGCTTCCCGCGCCCGAGCTCTGGAGGGGGCGCCGATGAATGGAACGTTCATCAACGTGGCGGCGGTTGTGGCAGGCTCCGTCATCGGGGTTTCCGTCGGGAGTCGACTGCCGGAGCAGGTGCGCAAGACCGTGCTGAACGGGCTCGGGCTTGTGACGACCCTCGTCGGAGTGCAGATGGCCCTGGGGACCACCAACATCCTCGTCGTGATGGGCGCCATGCTTCTGGGGGCGATTTGCGGAGAAGTTCTGAAACTGGAGCAATTGCTGGACTACTCCGGACAATGGCTCCAGTCTCGACTGACCCGCGAGGGGCAGAGCTCCGTTGCGGAAGGCTTTGTCACAGCTACCCTGGTGTTCTGCATCGGGCCCATGGCCATCCTGGGATCCATGCAGGACGGTCTTTCGGGAGACTACAAGGTGCTCGCCATCAAGTCCCTCCTGGACGGTTTCGCCTCCATCGCGTTCGCAGCCAGCCTGGGCTGGGGGGTGGCCCTGTCCATCGTGCCCCTGTTTTGCTACCAGGGGGCCATCACCCTGTTTGCAGGGGTGCTCACCTCGCTTCTCTCTGAGCCCATGATCGCGGAGATGACCGCCACCGGGGGGCTCATCATCGTGGGGATCGGGCTCAAGCTGCTGAGGGTCAAGGAGTTGCGGTTGGCCAGCTTTCTACCCGCGCTGGCCATCGCACCTCTGATTGTGGTTCTCATCCCCTGGGTGAAGAGCCTCTTCTAGGAGTGCGTCTCAGAAGGGAGGTCTGTGCCATGAGTGTCCTGCAACCCCAAGCCATTCAAGAGCTTGCCGAAAGGGCATCACGAGAGGACTCTCCGGTGTTGAGCGTCTATCTGAATCTGGATCCGTGCAATCCAGTGAACCGGAGGGGGGGCTATCGACTGGCGCTCGAGAATTTGCTCAAGGGAATCGAGTCCCAGATCAAGGACGAGGTGCGGAGCAGACACTTCCAGGAGGATGCCGAGTGGGTCCGGCAGCGGGTGGAGTTTCATATTCCGAAGGGGAAGAGCCTGGTGTTGTTCTGTGATGCCTCCGAGTCCTTTTTCTTCGAGGAGGCGCTGGCCGTTCGGTTGCCAAACCAGGTCTGGTATGGGGCGAGCCCCTATGTGCGGTTGCTACGGGAGGTGGTGGAGGAACACGCCCGCTACGGACTGGTGCTCGTGGATCGGGAGCGAGCGCGCTTTTTCGTGATCACCATGGGGCAGATCGAGGAGGTATCGGACGTCTTCCAGGACCCACCGTTCAAGCATCGGGCTACGAGCGGAAGCGATCAAATGCGCTCGCAGATGGTCCTGCAGCGGCGCGCCGCCCAGTGGAGCGAGTGGTTTCTCAAGGACGCAGCCGACATTCTCAACAGCATCATGGTGGAATACCAGGTGGACCGAATCCTCCTGGCGGGCTCCGAGGAAATGACGGCCGTTTTTCACCGGCTGCTTCCCAGGACGGTTGCGGCCAAGGTCGTCGAACGGATACGCGTGTCGGTCACGGCCAAGGCGGCGGAGGTGCTGGATCTGGCGCTGCCGGTGATCGAGCGTCTGGAGCGGGAGCAGGAGCTCAGTCTGGTGGACGATTTGATCACCATTGGTCAGAAAAGCCGGCCCACCATGGAGAAGGTCGTGCTGGGTCTGAGCGCAACACTTGATGCGGTGAACCAGGGACGGGTCTACCGGCTGGTGTATCCTTGCGCCTGCAAGAGTCCGGGATGCCAGTGCGGTGGCTGTGAGGTGCTCCTCGATCACGCCCCGGCGGACGGCAAGTGCCCTTACTGCTCGACCCCTCTCGACGAGGTGGAAGACCTCATCTGGTACGCCTCCGAGCGCGTCCTCGGGATGGGGGGAAGGACGGAGGAAGTGCGTACGCCCGAAGCAAGGGCGAAACTCGAAGCCGTGGGCCTGATTGGCGCTTTCCTGCGCTGACCGGCTGGGAATCTTCTGGCACTGGACTGGATGCTCCCGTTCACTTTTTGCCTCGCATCGTCCACTCGGTTGAGGGGCAAGGTGGGCGCGATGGCGCACGACCGGGACCTTCAATCGGCTGGATCGACCGGAGAAGCGCTTGACGGGAAGGCAAGCGCAACGAGGCGAGGTTTTCTCCCCTTGCCCACGGGGAGCTATCTCCGGAAGTCGTGGACGCGCGGCGTGACCATCTCGTCTTTTTCCGCGTGGGAACGTTGGGGGTGCGTTCGCGTAGGTCAGCGGCATGTAAGGGTGCGTGGCGGGGGGGCTGAAAAGGCCGACCTTCGTACCTTGGCGGAAGCGCATGGGAATCGAACCCACCTAGGAACGCCTTCACGCCCCTACACCGGATTTGAAGGGGTTTCGGAGGTATTTACCAGGCTTTTCTTGGGTTTTCATCTTTGGGCACCTCCTGAAGGAATGAGACACACTCTCACACCACTTTCAGGAGGTCTTCACCATGCCGGTCAGAGTTCGCGTCAAGCAAGGTAAAGAGTACTTTTCGGTAGCATTCAAGCTGAACGGGAAACTGAGAGAGCGAGGTTTGGGCTACTCGTCAGATGGCTGGACTAGGGAGAAGGCCGAGGCTGAGCTGAGGAGGATGCAGGAACTCAGGAATGAGCTGAGCCCACCGAAGAGAGACATGGTCTCGAGCAAGCATTCGAGGATCACAGGGCCCACCAAACCCGCCAAGGAACCCACCAAGGAGCTCAAGTCTCAAACCTGCATGACCTTCAAGCAAGCGTTCGAACTATTCTTCGATCATGCCTCGACATACAAGGCATCCTGGCGTGATGACAGGCATAGGTACAACCGACATCTCAAGGAGAGCATCAGTCACCTACCTCTTGACCAGATCCGGGTGGGCACCATCGAGCAACTCAAGCTCGAGATGCAGGGGAAGGGTCTTTCCCCGGCTTCCCAGGTGCGCGTTCTTGCGCTGGTCCGGGTGGTCTTCAATCACTGCATCCGGCTGGAACTCTTCGATGGCTCCAACCCTGTGAGCAAGGTCAGGATGCCCAAGGTGAACAATGCGAGGCTGAGGTACCTGACCAGGGATGAGGCTGAGCTGATCCTCGACTCCATCCATCACCCTGACGTTCGTGATGCCTGCCTGATGAGTCTTTACTCGGGGATGAGGAGATCTGAGATCCTGGGTCTGACCTGGGCCGATGTCGACCTCGACCGGGGGGCCATGACTGTCAGGGACACCAAGAACGGGAGCAGCAGAACTGTGTTCATGCATCATCTTGTGAAGGACACACTTCTTCGGAGAAGACTTGCAGGGGAAGCTAGTGGGATTCCGAGTCAATCCGGCAAGGTGTTCAAGATCCCCAAGTACACTCTGAGCCCCTACTTCAAGGCTGTCATCGACCATCTTGGGCTCAACGATGGGATCACAGACCGGCGCCAAAGGGTCAGCTTCCACACCCTTCGGCACACCTTCGCTTCGTGGCAAGCTGAGCGAGGAGTGGATCTGAGGGTCCTTATGGATCTCCTGGGGCACAAGAGCTTGGCCATGACCCTGAGGTATAGTCACCTTTCGGACTCGAGGCTGAGGGAAGCGGTCAGCTCCTTATAGGAGCCCTGTCAATGGACTGTGACGAGCGCGGTGGGAAGGAAAATGTCGATGCACAATCAAAGAACTCTGAGGTACCCGAAAAGGCGCTTTGTTTTCGAGCGGCAAGTGGCTGGGAGCAGCGGAGTTTCTAAGAAGTACTCGGTGAGAGGGACCACGGGGCTCTCTGTGGTTCATGAATGGACTGGGCGTGATTATCCGCCATGTGAGCAGCATGTCTTTATCGTGGAAGATCCTCAAGATGAATGGCAGTTGGCCAAGTACTACCCGAGCTGACGGCCATGCGCTCGTGGCTCAGGGCGGGCTGAGTTTCACCCGGCCTGGGTCACCGGCTCAGCCCCAACCAAAATTTTGACGAAAAAATCTGAAGCCCCCACCGCTAGGTGGTGACGCCAGTTTCCCCCCGCCGGGGGTACCCGGAGCCGCCGCAGGGCAGGCCGTCCGCCCGTGCGGTGCCCACGTGAGTATATGGGCGATCGCGGTGTCATGATTTGCGCCAGCCATCATGAACGGCCCCAAAGCTTCCAGAGATTCCTGGCCCCAATCCCTTGCAACTGGGGCTCCTGCCGATGGGACTTGTCGGGAGCACAGGACAATGGGGCCGCAGCCATCCTCCCAGACTGCTCCCAATCAAAGCACAGATGTGAATTTTCTTCCCGTGACGTTGGGAAATTTCGCATGTCTCACTCGGGTAGGGTGATCCTATGGGCGCCGAGGTCGATCACAATTCCCGCACGTCCGCGAGAGCTTTTTGCACAGGAATCCAGTCATTCTCAAATCGTAGCCAACTTGCCGTAATTGTTGCACTCCACAATTTTGTGGACCGGCTAGCTCGGCCCCAGTCCATACCCCTCTGTAGCCACAAGTCACAGCCACCACCTCCTAGATCCGCACCCAGCCTAGTTATCCGCTGGATTAGGAATCCAGGACAACAATCAAAGAGCAAAGCCCAAGAAAGAGGAGATCACCACAATGGCATCAAGAAAGAGAGAAGAAGCCAAGATGAACAAGCGTAGGGAACTCATGTGGGAGCTTCACGACACCCTGGCCAGGAAGCTTCTGGAACAGCTCAAGGACCCGGATTCCCGAGTGAGAGCCGGTGTGTACCTGGTTGTCCACCACTTCCTCAAGGACAATGGGATCCTCATCACTAAGAAGGAGCCAGATCTCATGAAGCACCTCTCGGATATGGTCGATGGGGTGGAATTCGATTTCCAGTAGGCACCGGCACCGGCACAAGCGTTCACTTGCGCTGCACCACCCAGTCCCGCTCAGGCCTCACCAGTCATCTCGATGGTGGGGCCTTTTTGTTGGAATACAACCACTTAATAGTGTGACTCACTTAAGGAACAACCACCGAATCAACAGCTCCACAACCATCGAAGGAAGCTCTCCTGGGGAGTCATGACCCTGGGATCTTCATATCAATCCTCCTCCATGTTGTGTGCCTGGGCTCGGAGATAGGCTCCGAGTCCTGGGCAATCACAAGCTCGAGGAGGTCGACACAACATGAGGAGAATGGCGTGAACCGAGAAGAACACATTTACCAGAAACTGAAGGCAGAGTGGGCAGAGGACAATGGAATTGAACCCAAAGACCCGATGATCGTGAACCTGCTGCGGGAGAGGGCGAGGGTGAGGGCGAGGGCGGAAGCCATGAGTCATGGGAGCCTATCCATTGTCGGGAACCAGATTGACGCTGCAGAGTTCAGCGTGAAGGCCACAGCCAGATTACACCGACACCTCGAGCACTATGACAACGTCCTGAATGACGATCACAAGAAATACCTCGAGGAGATGATCAGCCTCTACACCGGCCTAGCCACAGGGTTGGTTGAACCGGGCAGATGGGCGGTACCCCTTGCCACAGGATGTGGGAAGACTTCTTCCATCATCGCCTTCCTGGCTGAGCTTCACCACCAGGGCATCGAGCATGTGTCCATCGGAGTGACAGCGTTCCAGATCGAGCAGCTCTGCCAGCTCAAGCGTGAGCTGATGGAAGCAGGAATCCCCGAGGAGAAGATCGGGCTCTTCCACACCGACCCCAAGGCATCGATGCCATCAACCGATGACCATGAATCCCGACAGTTCATGCTGGTCACTCACAACCTACTGAGGGTTCGGAAGGAGATCGACGAGTTCAACACCTTCAATGGGAAGCCCAGGGACTTCTGGTTCTGGGATGAGGCCTTGATCAGGTCGGAATCCATGGCCATCGACTTCAATGACCTTGGTGGTAAGGTGGCCGACATCTCCTTCCAGCTCAGGGATGAGGACCACCCGGTCATCGGGTTCCTGAACACTTGCATCAAGATCATAGAAGAGGCCCTGAAGACCAAGAACCGGGCAACCTTGATGTTCCCTGAGATCCCCGGAAAGAAAGTGGAGGAGTTCATCGCCTACGCTGGGTCCAAGCTCGACCAGGTGGTCGTCGAGTTCCTCAGAATGAACCGTCGGCCATGGACCGTCCTAAAGGCTGGACGTAAGGAGAATGCAGTCATCACGGCCAAGATCACCGTCCCCGATGCTCTCAAGAACATGGTCATCCTGGATGCTGGGCACACCATCAACAAGTTGGCGGGACTGGACCTCACGATCAAGACATTCAAGAAGGGCATCCTCGAGTTCCAACCCTCATACGAGATGGTGACCATCCACCAGCTTCGACATTCCGGCAGCAGGTATGCCATGAACAAGAGCTTCAATGCTCCCGTTGAAGATCAACTGGTCTGCAAGGAGGTGGCCGACCTGGTCGCTAGTTTGCTAGCTGCCGAGACCCTCGAGGGCGACGTCCTGGTGTTCACCTTCAAGGACCGTCCCGGGATCGGCTATGGTGAGAAGCTCAGGAAGGCCATGGAGAGGAGAGGTATCGACACCAGCAGGGTCCACTTCCTCACCTGGGGCCAGGAGACCTCACTGAACTCTTACAGGCACTGCCGACATGTCATCCTGTGCGGGATCCTCAGGGTCCCCAATGGTGAGCTTGCTGCTGCCAATGTGTTGTCTCGCGAAATATTCTGACGCTTAGACGGTGGAATCGTTCACGATGTCTTGACTGAAAGGGCGGACTGGTCAGATTATAGCGACGTTTTGCGGGAGTGGAGTCGGATCGGGAGAAAAATGGGGTAAAGAGTGTCGCACCACCCTTTACCCCCGAACAGAGTGGGTAAGACCCACACAAAGCATCCCCTTGATACTGTTCGTGAACGTTACAGTCAAGAGTCTGGTTGAGGTCGGCCGTGGGTATGCCTGGCCCAAGGCAGAGCCGTGCCCGGATTGCAGGGGGCGACTGTGGGGCCATGGGTTCATATCCGTCTGGTTTGACGGCTGTCCTCGGGCTGTGTGGCTTCCCCGGTATCGGTGCAGCCAATGCCGGAAGGTGTTCCGAGCTCGGCCGGTCGGTTATTGGAGCCGATTTCAAGCCAGCATTTCCGATATCCG
>CAZGQL010000157.1:0-3475 GCA_964527905.1 uncultured Syntrophobacteraceae bacterium | reverse complement strand
AAGCCTTGCTCATCGTCTCAAAGACCTCAGGTGGCCTTCCGGCCGATCCCGTTCCCGTCAACGTCACTGGCTGAGCGGCCTCAAAAAGCAGATCCTTGCCCGGTTGGGGGCAAGCTGGGCCGGGGATTTGCTGGAAGGGTTCGATCGGCTCTGCCGGGACGGGATCGCCGCCGTCAGCCGGACGATATAATCCGGCCTCCCGCTTGCCTTTCACGGACCCCACCGAAGAGTGCTTTTGCCGCCCAAGTGCCCTCCACGCTATTTCCCGGGAAAACTCACCACCCCAAGAGGAGGTTTTCCCATGGAAGAGCAGCAGCAAAAGGATGTGGCCGTCTTTCGATTTGGCGTCATCAGCGATTTCGTCACCCGCAGCGAACTGGACCGGGGGGAGCAGGAGCGACTGCTTCGAGAAAAGTGCGAGCGGGCCTGGCAGATTCCCCACTCGAACCGCTCCCGCCTGGCGCGATCCACCCTCCTCGGCTGGATCAAGGCCTACCGGGAAAGCGGTGGCCGGCTCGAATCGCTGTATCCGAACACCCGCAACGACCGGGGCATGAGACGGGTCATCGATGAAGAAACCGGGGCGCTCATCGTTCGACTGAGAACCGAGATGCCTCGGTGCTCCCTTCCCACCCTGATCTCGGAGCTTGAAAAGCGTAAGATCCTTCCTCCGGGTCTGGTGCTGACGGCAAGCACCCTTTACCGGTTCCTCAAACGGGAAGGGATCCTCAAGGCGGCATCCCCTCCGCCAGTCGATCGGCGCAAGTTCGAAGCAGAGCTCCCCAACGATCTGTGGCAAAGCGACGCCATGCACGGTCCCATGGTCCTGGTGGGTGAAAAGCGCCGCAAGACCTATTTGTTTGCCTTCATCGACGACATGAGTCGGCTCGTTGCCCATGCCGCCTTTTACTTGAACGAGAATCTCGACTCCTATCTGGGTGCCCTGCGATGCGCTCTCTTGAAGCGGGGACTTCCCCGCAAGCTCTACGTGGACAACGGTCCCGCCTTTCGATCCAAGCTCCTCCACGAGATCGCGGCCTCCCTGGGGATCGCCCTCGTCCACTCCAAGCCCTACAAGCCCCAGGGGCGCGGCAAGGTGGAGCGCTTCTTTCAAACCATTCGGGGCCAGTTTCTCCCGACCGTTCAAGGAGCCACGCTGGAGGCCCTAAACGAGCGGCTCGACCGCTGGATCACCACCGACTACCACCGGCGTCCCCACGGAGCGACAGACGAGCCCCCCTTAAAACGCTTCGCCGATCACATGGAGTGCATCCGCCCCGCCCCCAAGCACCTCGACGACTATTTCAGAAAACGCGCCCGAAGGCGAGTCGCCAACGACCGGACTGTCTCGCTCCACGGGAAGCTCTACGAGGCCCCCGTGCCCCTTATAGGAAAGCACGTGACCCTCCTTTACAACGAAGCCGATCCCGCCCGGATCGAGATCCAGCTCGAGGGGCGATGCTACGGGCTCCTCACCCCCCTCGACCTCAACGTCAACTGCCGGGTCCGAAGGCACCATCGAAACCGACTGGTCTTGGAGAGCGCTCCCGAGGCCACCCTTCCTTCCGGACAACTTGTCTTCACGGATCGGGAGGACGCCTGATGAAACCCTCCTATCTTCATTTCTTCGGATTCACCCTCGAGCCCTTCGGCGCCGACATCCGCGTCGATCACATCCTGCAAACGCCGGAAGTGATCGCCGTTTCCGACCGCTTCCAATACACCGTGCGGCTTGGCGCCATCGGCCTTGTCACGGGCGAGGTCGGCTCCGGCAAATCCACCGCTCTCAGATTCGCCTTGAACCGGCTCCATCCTGCGGAGTTCCGGCCACTTTGGGTCACCGCCCAATCGGGCTCCATCCTCGAATTCTACCGACAGCTCGCCTCCGAACTCGAGATCGACACCAACACCTTCTCCCGCGCCGTGCTCCTTCGAATCATTAGACGCCAGATCATCGAGCTCGCCTGCAACCGCAAGCAAAGACCCGTGCTCGTCATCGACGAGGCCTCGCTATTGCGAATCGAGGTCTACGCCGAGCTCCACACCCTCACCCAGTTCGAAGGCGACTCCAAACCCTATCTGCCCATCGTCTTGGCGGGCCAGAACAACCTCGTCGATCTCCTGCTCTACCGAACCTCCCTCCCCCTGGCCTCAAGAATCGTTGCAAGGTGCCATCTCGAGGCCATCACCCGAGAGGACATGGAACGCTATCTCAACCACCATCTCTCCATTGCGGGGGTCTCGCAGCCCCTCTTTGCCGATGCCGCCATCACCGCCATCCAGCAGGGCTCGGGGGGCCTTCTCAGGCGGGCAAACCACCTCGCACGCGGCGCCCTCATTGCGGCCGCCTCCGAGAAAACCCAGATCGTCTCAGCCGAGCATGTTCGCCTCGCTTCAACCGAGCTCGTTTGACCGCCCCCGGGCAGGGCGTCGACCCAGCGTCTTGCCCGGACCCCAGGAGACCACCCTTGGAGATCATCTTTCAAAAGCTCGCCCGCTACTTCGACCATCTCTGGCACATCGGGATCCTTGACCCCCGAAACGGCCTTTGGACCCTTCACCCCTCCCCCGAAAGGATTCCCTACCTCAAAGCCCAAAACACCCGCGGCTGCCACATCTTCATGAAGCCCCTGCGCCTTGAATATTATCTTCTCGCAGACGACCTCTCCCAGCATACCCTCGCGCGCCAGCACCGCTTCCCCAATGGCCGATGGAAGCCCGGACGCATGGTCGTTGAAACCTCACCGGGAAACTTCCAGGTCTGGATTCACTCCAAAAGACCCTTGGACTCCCATGAAAAACGGTTTTGGCTTCAAAAAATGCATAGCGACCCCGCCGCTCATCCCGAAAACCGCTGGGGACGCGCTCCGGGATTTCGAAACACAAAGGAAAAGTACCGCTCTCCCGATGGCCGATACCCCCTCGCAAAGCTCATCTGGATCCATTGGCACTCACAAGTCGACATCCCCCCTTGCGCACTCCAAAAGCCCGGAATACCAACTCTTTCCAATCCCCGCCGAAGGCAGTCTGTGTGCCGTCAGCCCCTTCCTTCCCGGTGCCACTATCTGCGCGGCAACGAGTCCGCTACCGATTTTGCCTACGCCATCGCTCTGGCCAGGCGAGGCGCCTCCGATCAGCAGATCCGCGATCGCATCCGCTCCGAAAGGACTGTGTGGACCAATCACCAAGGGGAGTCCAGAATCAGTCGATATCTGGATCGTACTGTCCGCAGGGCCAAGGCAGTGGTCCAATCCACCTGACAGCTGCCACTACCACTTTCAATCAAACTGCACCTGTGTTCGCAGACCCTCCCCTCGCCAACAAACTCCACAACCGACTCGCCGTCGAAATACCGTGCGTTTTACTCAAACAGTCCAGGATAATCAGAGCAGAAAAGTCAGAATAATTTGAAGGACAACAACCGCCAGAGCATAGAGCTTTCGGGACGTGCCCCCGTAGACGAGGGAGCCAAAAT
>CAZGQL010000156.1:10518-10800 GCA_964527905.1 uncultured Syntrophobacteraceae bacterium | reverse complement strand
TCCAAATCCTCGAGCAGTGGTCGGTCCGGATTGTGCCGGATGGTTCCGTTTTCGCGATAACTGATTCCCAGGATGCTCTCCAGGGGCTTGCCTGAAGCATATTCGACCAGGGTATAATCGAATTCCCTCCGGGCCACGAAATCGATGGCCGCCGACGCCTTGAGGGACTCCTCCGGAAGCACGGAAACGTGTGGACCCAAGAATGCGATCTTGATGTGGGGATTGACGTCCTTGACGGCTTCCGCCAGTCGGACGTCGTTGGCGAATCCCGGCGTGCTCGTG
>CAZGQL010000156.1:9494-10508 GCA_964527905.1 uncultured Syntrophobacteraceae bacterium | reverse complement strand
AAGCGCCAAGAACTCGTAATCCTTCGCGATCCGAATCGTCTCCTCGGGACTGACGGCATGCGGGGGAGCATCGAGCAGGCGGCTCTCACGAATCATGCCCGCCGGATAAGCCAGCCACACCGGATACCAGAAGGAAGTGATTTCGCGCCGGGCAGGCCAGCGGGACCCGGCACCGCCGTCGAATTTTTCGAACGATGGAGGGTTGAGCAGCAGCGTCTTCATGGCTTCTCCCATACCGATGGATTCCAAATACGAAGGCCGGCACTATACGGAACCCCAAATAGCCTGTCAAGAAAATGGCTCACGGTGAAAAATCCCGGCCGCATCAGCCCCCGATGGAAACCATGGGTCTCCCGATGCACTTTCGAAACACCTCGCTGTCGAGCACGTGCCGTTCGGGCTTGTTCGCAACCGCTTCGACGATGCATCGAGCGAGGACTTCATCCGGAGCACCCCCTCGCAGAATCTTCCGAAGATCCGTCTCCTGGGTGGAAAACAGACAGGTCCGCAGCTTTCCATCGGAAGTCAATCGGAGCCGGTTGCAGGTCGGACAGAAATGGTGGCTGATGGGACTGATGATCCCGATTTTGCCTTTCCCCTCACTCAGGCGGTAATACCGGGCAGGACCGTTGCTGTTGCGGCTGGTCGCTTCCTCGAGGGAGCCGATGCCCCGAAGCCGGTTGAGGATTTCCTCGCTCGACAGGTAGCGGCGTTCGAATTCATCCGACCGAAACGGCATGAACTCAATGAATCGCACGTGAAAAGGATGATCTCGGGTCAGCAGGGCCAGATCTTCGATCTCGTCGTCATTGACACCCTGCATGACCACCACGTTCAGCTTCACGGGCCGAAGCCCAGCCCGGTCCGCCGCCTCGATCCCCCTCCACACCTCGGGGAAGGCATCTCGACGGGTGATCGCCTGGAATCTCTCTCGACGAAGCGTATCCAGACTGACGTTCACCCGCTGGATACCCGCCCCGGCCAGGGCCTCGGCGTGCTCCGCCAGAAGCACCC